>JAWKTX010000009.1 GCA_041398825.1 Planctomycetaceae bacterium
ACCCGTACCATCTGACTAGCCAGTGGGGCAAAGACAACGAGATTGACAATCCCTCTGCCGGCGAGATGCCGCTGTTTAGTCGAATGTACCTGAAGTCGATGGAAGCAGAGCAACTATTCGACTCTTTGATCGTGGCGTCAAATGCCCATCAGGCGGGTCAGGGCGGTTGGGCGGCTCAGGAGGATCAGCGCCGTCGATGGATGCAGCAGTTTGTTGTTTCCTTCGACAATGACGAAAACGCTGAGGCGACGACGTTTAATGGAACCATCCCTCAGGCACTCATGCTGATGAACAGCGATCTGACCGACAAAGCGGTCAGCGTCGAACGGGGAAGTTTTCTGTTCGAAACGTTGAGTGCACCTGGAAAAGACGGGACAAAGATTGATGACCTCTATCTTGCCTGTCTGTCGCGTCATCCGACTCGCGGGGAGCTTGCAAAGATCCAGCGAATGATCGGAAGTTACCCCCCCGCAAACAGACTGGCTGCGTACCAGGACCTGATGTGGGCTCTCTTGAACTCAAACGAATTTGTATTCATCCATTAAGGAAACCTGTCTCATGGCCATTTGGAATAACTACGGAATGAATCGGCGGCACTTCCTGCAGCACATGGCAACAGCAGCAGCTACTGTGCCGGCAATGAGCTTCCTCTCACACGTTCAGGCAAACGCTGCAACGCTGAAGAGCAATCAGAAATCGTGCATCCTGATGTGGATGGGCGGTGGACCACCAACCATCGATATCTGGGATCTGAAGCCTGGCTCAAAGAACGGTGGTGAACTGCAACCGATCGACACCGCCGCTTCTGGGGTTCAGATTTCGGAGGGCCTTCCAGAAACGGCGAAGGTTTTCAATGACCTTTCCATCGTTCGTTCGATGAGCACCCGTGAAGCGGACCACAACCGCGGACGGTACTACATGCAGACCAGTTATGTTCCAAACCCAACGGTGGTTCATCCGACTTTCGGCTCCGTGGTGAGCTATGAGATCGGGCGGAAGCGAACGGCGTTGCAGATTCCTGCATTCGTATCGATCGATGGAGGTGCCGGTCAGGCGGGTTTCCTCGGCATGGCGCACGCACCGTTCGCTGTCGACAATACCGGTCGCATTCGTAATGCACCAACGGATGAAAACAAGTTGCGGCTTCCGGCTCGCCTCACCATGCTGAATGAGATCGAGAACAGCTTCATCTCGTCAAAACGTGGTGAGCTTCCGGAAGCACATCGCGATGTCTACGAAAATGCAAAGAACCTGATGACCTCCAGTCAGATGGCCGCATTCAGTGTCGATCGGGCTGAGCCAACTATTGGACTGGAATCCGAACCGGACCAACTTCGAGACGCCTATGGTCGAAATCCATTTGGTCAGGGTCTGCTGATGGCACGCCGTCTGGTCCAGACCGGTGTCCCTTTTGTTGAAGTGAACATGGGCGGATGGGACCTCCACCAGGATGTTTTCAATACGCTTCGAACAGGTCGACTTCCAGTGCTTGACAAAGGGATATCGGCCCTTGTCACCGACCTGAAACAGCGAGGGATGCTTGACGACACCGTGATCGTCTGGATGGGCGAATTTGGACGTACGCCAAGGATCAATCAGAATGTGGGCCGTGACCACTGGGCTGCATGCTGGTCTGTAATGATGGGTGGCGGTGGTTTGAAGAATGGTCAGGCGATTGGCGCGACCGACAAAGACGGTCTCCAGATTGCAGACGGAAGCAAGAGCTACCTTCCAGGCGATATCTGGGCGACCGTTGCCTATGCCATGGGAATTCCAGTGAACACCGTTCACACTTCAAAGCGTGGACGACCGATGAAACTGGCCAACGGTGGAACTCCGATTCAGGAGCTCATCGGTTAGCGAAATCTGGCGGCCGGAAATGAGTCAGGTCGTTCCGAAACTCCACGGAGACTTGTCTGTCCCGGAACTAAGTGATCAGGCGACTTGTTAGCCCGAATGCATTGCTGGCCTGATGTCCTCTCGGGCATCAGGCCGGTTTCTGGCTGGAAGTGATTGATCGACAGCGAACGAGCAAGAACGTTCATAATTCAGAGGATCCGCATGGTGACGCCAGCTTCAGCATCGCCATCTGAAAACGCGAGTTCTTTCGCAAAACTGTCTTCTGCTGATTCGGGAGAGGCAGATTTTGTCCGGAATTTCACACAGAGCCAGCGCGCGCTCTATCTTTACATCATTCCGTTAGTCTCCTGTGCTGCAGACGCTGAAGAAGTACTGCAGGAAACGAATGTGGTGATCTGGACGAAGCGGTCCGAATACCAGCCCGGAACGAATTTCCTGGCCTGGGGACGAGCCATCGCTCGCTTTGAAGTGTTCCGGTTTCGTCGTCGAAGTAGCCACAAGGATCAATTGCTGGGTGACGACGTCATCAATCTGCTGGCCAGTGAAGTGGATGAGCAAACACTGAATGTTGATTTGAGACGCGATGCTCTTTCGAACTGCGTTGGTAAACTGCGCCCCAAAGACCGGGAGCTGATCGAAAAGCGATACACACCGGGAAATACTGGCGATGATGTGGCAAATGAACTTGGCCGACCGGCAAACTCTGTCTATCAATCGATTGGACGAATTCGCCGAACACTCCTGGAGTGTGTGAAACGACAGCTTTCCGTGACGGAGGCTGGTTAGATGCAAAATCAAATGAACAATGCCGGTGACAATGACCATACCGCTCCCGACGGATCGCTCTCTGATCCACTTCTCTCGGAGCTGCTGGATTTGACAAACAGGTACTGCGACGGATTGCTCGATCCTTCGCAGGGCCAGCGACTCTCGTCAATCCTGAAAGAATCGGCGGCAGCTCGTCGAACTTTCATCGAATTCATCCAGTTGCACGGTCAACTCACGTGGGATGCTGGTCATAGCGGTGCCGAATTGGTGCGCCAGGCAGCCGAATCTCCCGTCAGACGGCAGACGCCTTACGGCCGAAGGACGGTCGCAGGGTGGCTTCGCCCGACAGTTGGTCTGCTCGCAGCGTTGATCGTTCTGTTCGCTGCTCGAGGCTGGTGGATTTCCGGCAGGACAGAGCAACTGGCCGCCAATTCAGCGACACCGGAGAATGCGCTGAACCTGACTGCATCGGACGATAATGCATCTGCGAAATCCATCATCGTTGCCGACGGCGACAGCACATATCGTGGCGCGGAAATCGTGTCGAGAAATGCTTCTGGCAGTCAGCCGGACGATGACGGATTACCGCCGATTCGACTGAACGCAATTGAAGATCAGGTTGTCAGTGTCCATCCTCCGGAAGCCGGAGCACCAACGGCTTTAGAGGCCGAAACGGTCAGGGTGCCGGACACGGACGACCAGATTATTGAACAAATCAATGCTTTATTGGCCCGATCATGGGCTGAAAACGAAGTGCCCGTTGCGATCGAAGCGCCTGCGGGTGAATGGATCCGTCGCGCATCATTAACCCTCACGGGGGCCATTCCTGCATCATCCAGAGTCCGGTCATTCTCAGAGACGCCGGCCGTTTCATTCCGTCAACGTCATCAGGCGGTACTTGAATTTCTGAGTTCAGACCGGGCGGCCGAACACTTGGCCGTTTACTGGGTGAACCTGATGATCGGACGCTCGAACCCCGGTCGTGTCGACGAGGAATCGTTGTATGTCTACATGAAAGATCGATTTGCAAGTAACGAATCCTGGATGGATACCGTTTGCGAGCTGATGTCCGCGCGAGGCCGGAGTGATCAGAACGGTGCTACTAACTTTCTGCTGGCACACCTGAATAATCAGGCGACTCCGGCAACTGCTGTGACGGCACGATTATTCCTTGGGCAACAGGTGCACTGCACTCAATGCCATGATCACCCATTTTCCAGTGACGTTAAGCAGAATGAATTCTGGTCTCTCAATGCGTTCTTCAAACAGACGCGTCGCGAACCTGTTCGATTGGCGAGCAACTCCGAACGGGGTGATCAACGCATTTGGGCCTTGACGGATACGGATATCGGCGGAATGACCTTCTTCGAAACACTTCGTGGTCAGCAGGTGGCCGTCCTGCCGGAATTTGCGGGGGAGACGCTGCCTCCGGAAGATGGAGTGCACCGACGTGAAGAGCTCGTGCGGCTTATTAGAACGGATCCACAACAACGTGTCGCTCGAGCTATGGTGAATCGTGTCTGGCAACAGTTCTTTGGTGCCGCCTTCACTGCGCCGGTTGACGATATGGGTCCCCACGTTCCCGTTTCTCACCCTGAACTGCTTGATTTTCTGGCAGACGCATTTGCATACCACAATTATGACGTACGTCGTTTGATGCTCTGGGTGTCGCTGAGTGACGCGTGGCAGAAATCAAGTCGGCTGGCCGAAGCAGACGGTGTGACTCTGGCAACCGACTTCCTTCCCGAAGCAGGTGGAATGCCGGTCTTCAATCAGGTCTATGCCCGCCAGATGATGCCGGAAGAAGTCTACGATTCGATCCGTACCGCGATTCGATCTGTTGCTCGTCAACCGATCGATTCATCATGGGGAACATCGCATCGACGGCAGTGGGTTCGGCAGTTCGTTGAATCCTACGGAACAGACGAAAATGATGAATCCCTCAGATTCGACGGGAATATCTCTCAGGCACTTCTGATGATGAATGGCGAAGATCTGTTGAAGGATATTTCGCTGGCTGTCAATTATCTGCTCGCAGATCGCACGCGTGATCAGTTGGCCCCGTCGAAACTGCTTGCTGAACTGTCGCTGGCCACTGTTTCCCGCATGCCGCAGGACGTTGAGCTAAAGGTCTTTCAAAACCGTATTCAGCAGGTAAGCCGGAGCGGGGGAGCCGACATTGCCCTTCAGATTGCCTGTGAAGACATGCTCTGGGCCTATCTGAATTGCAGCGAATTCGTCATCGTCCACTAAGATCCGTTCTTCCTGTTGAATCTAACAGCCTGTTGAAAACGGGACTGGCTCGAGCAGGAGACCCCAGCACACGATGGTTTCCAGTTGTCCTTTGCGCCCTGCCCCGGTTCTTCACCAGCTAAGAAATGTCGGGGGGAGTTCATGAGGATCATGGCGAACGACGACTCATCATGTAGCCTATTCAGAAGTTTCGCCGGTACTTAACGCCGGCACTCTATGAAAAAAGCATCGAACAAATCGTTCGATGCTCAGGGGACTTGTCGCCTAAGGTTCAAGCCGCGTTTATGAGTGTCGCTTGTGACCAGACTGTCCGGAATTTACTTGTAGAACAGGTTGTGCCCGTTCGCCGCTGCAAATCACCACCAGAAGATTGCTGACCAGCCTTTCGCGTTCTTCGTGCGTCATTTGCAAGTCCGCTTTCTCCAGTCGGTCGACTGCATCCCTCACGATCTCCACAGCACCTTCCACGATTGTTTTGCGTGCATCGATCAGTGCCATTGCCTGCTGTCTCATAAGCATCGACTGAGCGATTTCAGGTGCGTAGGTCAGATCATTGAGTCGAACATTCAGCACTTTTATTCCTGCCGCGGCGACAGCATCCTGAAGTTCTTTGATGAACGACATTGTGACTTCATCGCTTTCGACTTTCAGACATGGTTCACTGTGGTCCGACGACTCATAAGGGAACTGGCTGCTGCAGCGTTTTACGACAGCGCCGGCCTGATCTTCAATGAATTTGCGGTAGCTTTCGACATCCAGTGCGGCCTTGTAGGAATTCTCCACTCGATACACGACCACTGCACTAATCTGAATGGGGTTCCCATTGCGTTCAAGGACGGTGGTTGTATTGATGTCGAGCGTCAGGTCACGAGTCGGAATTCGTAACAGACTTCGTCCAACCGGATGGATCCAGCCAATGCCCTGTTGCTTGAGCACGGTGACAAACTTACCGAACCGAAGGACGACGATCTCTTCCCTGGGATTGACGATGAAGAACCCAAAGAGAAGGATGGGCGGAAAGAAGACGGTAACAATGACCACCAGGAGCATTTCCAGCGCGCCGGCATTTTGATTGAGTTCATTTTGATCGACGACGCTCTTCATAGCATTTCCCTTTCGTACAATTCAAAAGGCGTGGTCCAGAAGGAACCTACGTCCATTTCCAATGGCGGCACTGCGGCCAGTGACGCCTTTGAGTGTTCAAACCACCTGCAAATCTTCAGATTTACAGGTGTCCATACGACGCCGTTGAAAGAACAGATCACGGAATTCCATGCAATTTGGATGCATTTGTGTATCCTGCCGGCATGTCCCGCCCTTGCATTCCTCAGAATTCTGAAAAAGGCTGCCGAACGGTGCGTTCATCAATGACTTACTGCAGCAGCATTCCCTTCGAGTCAACTCGCATACGCGCTGCGGCGGTTTATTGCAGCGATGGCCGATTCGGGGAGCAGTGTGACGATCTCATTCAAAATGCACTAAATCTGCCACGGTATGACAGACTTGCCGTTCCGGGCGGGGCAGCATGTCTGGCCAGTCATTTCACAACGTATCGCGAATCTGAAAGTGTGATTCATCAGCTGCGTTTTCTCGTAGACGTTCATGGTCTGGAGCGAATTATTCTGATTGCACACGATGGTTGCGCTTTCTACAGTGAACGTCTGCATGTTTCTCCGCTTCAAATCGAAAGCCGTCAGCGCGAAGACATGGGGAAAGCCATACAACGAGTCAAATCACTGTCCTCGACGGTTCAGATCTCAGCTTTCTTCGCCCGCAAACACTCGGATCGGCGAATTGCCTTCGAAGAGGTCTTCTGAAACGCTGATGCCACCCAACAGCATTTCGAGGTGATCACGGGGCATCTTCCGGGAAACTCGTTCCTAATGACGGATCCAGGCGGACGTGCAGACAAACCGATGGGGATGTCTGCCGGAGACTTCGCTTTCCCGGATCTATCGGACGTCCTGACCTGCTGCAAGAGTCAGCCAGCAGCGGCGGCTGGCACGGCCGTACCCGACGTCAGGAACGTGTCTCGTAAAGCCCTACGAATGAGCCAGGGGATTAATGATGACACGGTTGCAGAGGGCTGCCGCCTGCGTACAGCAAGAGGTGAGTCTATCAACCACGTCAACTTTGCAGTCGAGGTCCCATCACAGGACCGGAATTGCCGGCGCTGGATCTCTTGATTGAGGCTGCTGCTTCGCTTCTGTCCGTCAGTGCGTCCCGGATTTGGATCACAATCCGGGGTGTTGGTCGTATCATGAGCGTTGTTGGGCCGCTTCAGCATGATCTTACGACTTCTGCCAAAGCTCCCTATGGAGCTTTGGCAGAAGACTTTACCGTGAAGGCTGGGGTGTAGCTGTACGTTGAGAAACCGGGACAGCCACGCAGGACAACTGGAAACCGTCGTGTTTCAAGGTCTCCTGCTCGAGGCAGTCCCGTTTTTCAACAGGCAGTTAGAATGACGAACCGCCTGCTCCTCCGCCACCGCCACCACCACCACCAGCGGCACCGCCTCCACCTGAGGAACCTCCGCCACCGCCACCTTTTAGTCGCGGCGACGGCATGGTGCTCAGATAGCGATTGTGGATTTGATCGACCTCAGCAGCCGGGCGCCCATATTGCGAACATTCTCGCAGGACGACTGGTACAGTGCTTCCGGTTCGGGACGCCATCTGCATTTCAGTCTGCACCGCCTGCATTCGCATGGCGTCTTGTTCTGCATCGAATGTCGACTGAACGTAAACAGTTCGGCGGTATTCGGGCACGGTTCTCAGAATGTATTGCAGGTGAAGCCGGCCAGCTCGAGAAATCTGGTGTGAGTTTTCGTCGAAGTGTTGATCGTAGAGTGTCGTTTGATCCTGCCAGCCAAGTGAGACCTGTTGTTCCATCATCACGGCGACGGCCGCGCGATCCTGGCATACGTATGGCAATGGCCAGTAATGCTCAGCATAGTAGGTGTGCGAAAACTGCTGCGGCTCTTCGGTTGAGCGAGGAACAGGTGGCCACTGCTTGCCTTTATAGCATTTGTTCCGTACGCCGCCGGGCAACGCTGCTTTTTCAGCCCACCATGCATCTGAGCCCGGCTCCAGACCACTGTATTGGTCGTGTCGTTCCAGAATTGTAGGCCCCGTCATGCATCCGGCAGATGATGCAAGCAACAGGCACGCGAGAGATAAAAGGCCGGACTTATTCATGACGGCATACATCCTGCTTCAGATTCACTGCGAAGGCGACGGCTTCCTCGTAGCAGCCTTGCTGTTAACCGGCAGATTAGGCCGATCTGTTTGAAGGGTGCAGTGTCGCCATTCATTCCTTCGACCAGTCAGTCAGGGTCGGTTCAATCGAACCGGTGTCGTCGGGAAGTTAGGTTCCCGGACGGGTCGTCCTGATCAGAACCAGCCTCCCCAATTACCCAAATTGAACCCGGTGTCGGCAAAATGACTGCAGAGGATTGCAGTCCGACGGTTTGGCAGTTATCTAGTCGGATGGTGTCAGGAGTCGGTCCTGGCTTCCCTGTTCCGCACACGTCAAATCGAATTCGAAATGATTTTTCTTCTCGACAACTACGACTCCTTTACTTACAACCTGGTCCAGAGGATTGGGGAAATTGACCCGTCGGTCGAGGTCCGCGTGGAGCGTAATGACCAGACGTCTGTAGAACAGATCGAGGCCCTGAATCCCGAACGCATCATTATTTCTCCGGGACCGTGTTCACCCGCAGAAGCCGGCTTATCTCGTGACCTGATCGCGCACTTCGGCCCCAAATTGCCCGTTCTAGGTGTTTGTCTTGGGCACCAATGCCTTGCTGATGTGTACGGCGCAAAAGTCGTTCGGGCAGATCGACTGATGCATGGCAAAACGTCGATGATTTCACACTCCGGGAAAGGCGTCTTCGCCAATCTTCCCAATCCATTTCTTGCGACTCGATACCACAGCCTGATCGTTCCGAAGGAGACGGTTCCCGACTGTCTGGAAATCACTGCGTGGGTTGATGACGAGGGCCACTCTTTTGAAGTGATGGGCTTACAACACAGAGAATATCCGGTCTTCGGTGTTCAATTCCACCCGGAGAGTTTTCTCACTGAGGATGGGTATTCGCTGCTGGGGAATTTCCTGAAGATCTAATGCGAACGTTCACGGAACCGGAATTATCCGCACGCATCGACTCTGGTTCGTTCAGCTGTAACCAGAGTTCAGCTCTGAAGGGCAACTGAATACTTCCCGAGCATCCGATAGCGAAGCGACGTGATGCCAGACTTCCGTCCGTCGACACGAGAATGGCCTGAAGCTCACCAACCGGCCTGCCGCGATAATATTCAAGTGTGATGCCAGCCGCTTCAGAAACGAGAGGCAACTCCTCCATGCCGAGAGTGAATTGCCCCGATGCATCAATTCTGAATTGTTCTCCTTCTCCAATTGTCAGTCCTGTAAACTGCCAACCACGATCCGCTCTAACCTTGACCGTTGCGAGCTCTCCTGCGTCTAAGCTCTGCGGATTTTGGTGTTGGACAGTTTGCACGATCGACCGTCGTGGAAATGACCGAGTCATATCAAAGCCTTCAATGAGGGAATCCAGCGTCAGCAACCATTCGATCGCCATCGTGTCAAGCAGAGGTCGAAACTCCATTTCAAACATGGCTTCAAATGCAGAGCCCTCACGAATCCGGCGAAGACGGGAAAACCTGTCCGCGTAATCCGGATGATGACTGAGCATCCAGCAAAGTGCCCAGGCATGTGCATACTGCCAATCATCCTGAAAGCGAGGCGTTTTGGGGTACAGCACCGTACGAAGTGGGACGAAACCAGCATCCACGACTTTCTCGGCGCTCTCGTTGAGCTCCCGACGCTCGCATGAAACCTGATCACTGAGAAGCTGATCATGCTGAACAGGTTGAAAGCCCACACCGTGGATTACGGTGCCTTCGAACGACCGCCGGATTTCAGAAATTCTTCCCCAACCTTCGAAATCAACAATGGAATCGGGGAGTACACCAAATTGGGCGATCGGTCCCGAAGGTGTTGCCGTTACAGAATGTGTTGCCCAATACTCGGCGATTCCTTCTGTAAACCAAAGCGGTGGAATGTTCCGATTGCCGTGTTCGCACATCATGTAGCAATGGATAAATTCGTGCAGGAGCAGGTGTCTGCGATAGTATTCTGACTCGGGATCAAACATCCAGAATTGATAACCAAGATGGCGGCCATGCTGAATCGTAAAGTTTGGGTCTGGCATGACTCCCGCTTCTTCGAATCTCTCCCTTGCCTGAATCAAGAAACCTGTCGTTTGAAAGACACTCCCGTTTCTGGAACGGTTTAAAGGACCGACTTCCTTCTCAAGGTGGTCAAACAGCTGGCCAGCAAACTGATGGAGTTGTGAGTTCGAAGCAATATTCGTGTCTGTGCAAAGGATTAAATGCGGTGAGTCTGTGACTGTGATGCCTGAATTCAGCATTGAGCTGCGATTCAGCGCTGGGCGGTCATCGTCCAGACGAAGTTCCTGCGGCGTCGCTATGGTTTCTGACGGAACGACGAAACGCTTCCCTGGTTTCCCCGAATTCTGTTCGGCAGAAATTGAATCCGTCGGCAGGATGGTTTCGAGCGAAGCGGAAGGTGCCGTCACTTCAGCGTCACCGGCAGACGCACCAGGGCTGCGCGGCGATGAATGTGTCGTTGTGGGTTCGCTGGTCGAGGTACCACGATTACAACCGCAGATGACCAGCGCAAGCACCACTTTGAGAAAAAGCTCCTGTCGGAATCGGATGATCCCGGCAAGAGCTTTCTTCTTTGCAGCATACTCAGGAAATTGTGGGACAGGCCTGCAAGCCATTGTCAATCGCTTACCCCGTAACGAGCCTTACTCTGGAAGTGGTTTGTCCTTGGTTTCAGGGGCAAAAATCAGGGTCACGATCCCGACCATGAACACCAGGGACATTGACATACCGGCATAACGCCAGTTCCAGGGAGCTTCATAGCCAGGCCCCGTAAACACTCGACTTGTCAACAAACCAAAGATTGTCGGACCAAATGCGGCTACGTATCGACCAACGTTATAGCAAAACGATGTGCCGGTGCTCCGCAGGTATGTCGGGAAAATCTCCGGGAAGTAAATCGCATAGAGGGAAAACAAAGACAGCTGAAAGAAGCCCATGACTGAGATCATCCAGAAGTCCTGCGGTGAGTCCAGCTTCCAGAATACCAGTGCAGTCGAAAGCATGGCAGCAATGTAAGCTATCAGGAACGCTGGTTTCCGCCCTAGCTGCTGCGCAATCCAGCCGAACGTGTACATCCCGAGAGCCGCTCCAATTTGTTGAGAAAGCAGAGTCAGGCTTTGCCAAAAAGTCAGTTCACTACTGATCTTGTCCTGCATTTCCTTGGCGATAATCGCTTCCGACTCGGTGAGTTCTCGTCGTTCAGACTTGGGAGTCAGATCTGTTTCCCACGTACGCAGCAGAGTCAACACTTCTAGTCGATCACCGTCGGCCGAGGCAAGTTCTGTTTCGTATTTTTCAATGGCGACTCTTTGCCGGAAAACCATGCGTGTCAGGTCACCGCTGAAGAACCCAATACCCCAGAGTCCAATCACACCTGGAATCGCCAGGAAAAGTCCGACAAGTGCTGACCTGCGCCAGCGTGGATCCGAGAACAGAGCTTTGTAGGATCCCGTACGCTTGTCGCGATTGGGATCGTTTCGCATCTGCTGCCATCGCTCTGGCTCTTTCAGTTTCCGACGGATCACCAGCGCAAGAAGCGCGGGGACGGCACCG
Organism: Planctomycetaceae bacterium; assembly: GCA_041398825.1. Classification (NCBI taxonomy): domain Bacteria; kingdom Pseudomonadati; phylum Planctomycetota; class Planctomycetia; order Planctomycetales; family Planctomycetaceae; species Planctomycetaceae bacterium. The sequence continues at coordinate 11,649 of JAWKTX010000009.1, forward strand.
ATCACAAACATCACCCGCCACGCGCTCAGTCCTTCTGCTTCATAAGGAGCGAGCGCTGCACCGATAAATGCGGCGGAAATATTACCAACCGCGGAAAGAGCCTGCAGAAGACTCAAGGCGCGAGGTCGAGCGCGATCCGGCATGACTTCAGCGACGAGGGCGACACCGACGGCAAACTCCCCTCCAACGCCAAGCCCGGTCAGGAATCGATAGAATGCAAAGTCATAGAAAGAAGTTGAAAGTGCACTCAGGCCGGTGCATGCGGAATAGATCAGGATGGTGATCACCATCGTCTTGGCGCGACCAATTTTGTCTCCCAGTGAACCGAAGATCAGCCCTCCCGTCGCCCAGCCGATGATAAAGATGCTGGTGGCATAGCCGCCCCATTCTGCAATGAGCGGGTCGCCAGCCGGCACTTGCAACAGATCCCGCATGGCCGTTGGGCGAGCCAGCGTAAACAGCTGCTGGTCCAGACAATCAAAAAGCCAACCCAAAGCAGAAACGGTAAGAACGAACCAGTGATACCGGTTTAACTCTTTGTACCACTTGTAGTTTGGGTCCTTGACAAGGTTCGAATCGGGAGGCATTTCGGCGTGCAACGGACAGGTCTCCGTAAGTCAAATCGTGGTTCAGGTCTGAACTGCTACAGACGGCAAGGGTTTGAACAGTGCCCACCAACTTTCGTTCCAGAGAACGGAAAGGAGGCGTCCTGGTCCCCGAAGTCAATCGGGCAACATCATTTCGTGGGCTGAAGAATCTTCAAATAACGGTCCGGTTGCAAGTGTTCCGAAGCATCCGTCTGATGAATGGGGGGCGCTGATCAGGCCAGTGGAATTGAGATTCAGCGATGTTCTGGGGAGTGCGGTAATCCGGCCTGCTGGGCAAAGGCTGGAAATCCATGGCAGTTCAGGGAGCCTGGAGGAATGACTGCGTGTCGGATTCCGTCGTTCAGAGTTCTGAACAGTGGCAGCTGTCGTATGAGGGCCGAACGGATCGAATTCTGCGTCCGGGGGGGTCAGTGTGTTGCAGGGTGGAACTGGTCGTTTTCCACATGACTGTACGCGTCCAGCAGATTCAAATGCTGGCGGGAGATTCCGTGGTTCCCGGATTCTGAACCATCGAAGTGCAAGTCAATCAGATTTCCGAAGAGTCGCGGAATCAGGCGTCCCTGTTGGTCCGGCAGTAGCGCCCCGGCGACATAACGTCCCTCCACAAAGCGACACCATTCAATTCTGCCGTAGAGCGATACGCAGCGACTCTTACCCGCGGAGGAATGCAGTCGAAATTTTGTCCCCATTTCCAAAGGAGAATTCAATGCAAGACGGATACCGGAAAGAGAATAGTCGATCAAATGGACGGCTTCCAGATCGCCTGTCTGCTCTGTGTGGACCCAGGCTTTCCAGTCGCAGTCGTATCGAATCTGTGAACGAAGATCGTCCCAGTGATGATCCACAAGACGCTCAGGCAGGACTCGATCCAGAAATGCGCCAATCTTCCAGCCACAATGAGTGGCTCGAGAGAAATGTACGATCGCTTCTGTGTAGACGACCATGGAAACCAGGTCGCCGAATACAGCGACCCTTAATCGAGTGCCGAATCTGAGCGGACGGTCCGTCAGAACCAGAATGTCCTCCCTTGCAATATCCAGCATTTCTGTCGCAAGAGGCATCCCATCAGGCAGGGAAATTGCAACCTTCATTTTGCGCAGCCGATCGTACAGGCTCACGTCCTTATGACAATCGAGGTTTGGTGGTCGATTGGGTGTCGCCATCAGTTCAGTGTCGTACGCGGGAGGAGAAGCGGTCCCATTTGATGCCGGTGAGGGTTATCGTGAAATTCGGTGCCCGCTGAACGGACCGCACAGACAATCCGCCGCGACGTCAGAAGCCGCTATGAATTCTGACGATAACAACGGTAGAACGGCAGTGATCTGTTAGATGTCCGGCGAAACGGCGTCTCCAGAAATGGTGATCGGCGATGTTCGCCGTTCCGGCGAGAGTCTCTGCGACCGTGTGCTGCTGTAGTTTACGGCTGGGCAGATCAGGAGGGCTGGGTTGACTATTCCGGTCACACCGGAGGCACGACACCCATCATTGATGATTTGTGTGTTTTACCGATCGTATCGATGCGCACTTCAAACCTGGGCCTCGGTGTTGGCGATACCCAAGAGGACGAAGGATCGTCATAAACACACTTTCCGTTTGTATAGCGTGGCAGAGCATATCATGAAGTTCGAATCAATCACTGGATCCGCTCGCTCGAACCGTCGTCGCAGCAATGCTCCAATTCCGCAGACGGCAGAGACTTTTGAGCAGCGAGCATTACTGACGGCTCCAACCATACTTTCGCCTAACGGCACAATCGGGAATACACAGCCAACGATTGTCTGGGAAGCCGTTGATAACGCAGCCAGCTACGAGATCTACATCAGCAATGCCGAGACGCAGACTCTGATTGCCCGCGAGTTCAATATTCAAACGACCAGTTACGTGCCGACGTTTGCCCTGCCGCAAGGTCGAATTCGAACATGGGTTCGAGCTCACTTTGCAGACACCAGCGTCTCGGAATGGTCTTCGAATCATGACTTCGTGGTCTCCACACAGCCACAACTCACAGGTCCCGGCAGTCCTTCAGCAAACGCAACGCAGCGTAAGATTGACGATACGACGCCGACGATCACCTGGACCGGCGTTTCTGGTGCCGCCTCAATCGAGCTTTACCTGAGTAATCGCACTACGCTGGAGTCTCAGGTAATTACCGTACCTGGACAGACACAACAGTCGCAGATTCGGATGACGGTTTCACCAGGAGCTGGAACTTTCCGATTGCAGCTGACTGCCGCTGAAGGGGCCACAGGAACCCCGGTATCACGACTCACTGCGAATGTTCCATTCAATGCGACGGCAGAACAACTGGAAACTGCCCTGCGTGCGGTGAGTGGCTACGAGTCGGCTCAGGTCTTTAAAGCAACGATTTCCGGTGTTCCAACCTACACCCTGCGTTTCTACGGTAGTGCGAATCCAGTGACTGTTGCCGTGGAAAAAAGCGAAGCGACAGGTAGCTACGCGGTCAATGACCCTCAGTATGTCGATACGCTTCGCTACGAAGTGCCAGCCTCGATGGCGTTGAATATGGGGCGTTACCAGGTCTTCCTTCGCGTGATGGACAATGGCGGAAGAAGAACCAACTGGACGCCAGCGTATGGATTTGATGTCACGCCGCAGCCGAACATCGTTTCGCCGAAGCCTGATGCCGGAGATTCCTTCCCGATTCTGACGTTCGATAACACGCCTCTGCTTCAGTGGAAGGCAGCTCCCGGAGCGACAAATTACGAAATCTGGGTCAGTGTGAAAGGACGAGAAGCCGCCTCACAAACTCTCTACCACGAGATTCTTGGGGATGTAACTTCGTTCCAGATTCCAGATACGCTCAATGCAAATGATTATGTCTTCTGGGTTCGCCCCCACCTTATCGTAACCGAAGGGGCCGGAGCCAGCGTTGTGGGTGTCTGGAGCGCCAGAACTGAATTTGCGACGGCCAATACAACGGTTTCTCCACAGACCACGACCGTAACCGTATCAGGCAATCCCCTGTCCGGTTATTACCGCCTCAACGTGACTCCAGTCGTCCCTGGAGCTCGCACGCTGAGCACTTCAAATCTGGCCTTCAACGCCACAGGTGCTCAGATCCAGGCTGCATTGCGGCGCCTGACCGGATTTGGCGCAGTAACCGTGTCGTCAGTCAATGACGGGCCAAATCTGCCTGAAACGATCAACAACTACACCCACACCATCCGCTTCACAGGAGTCAGTACTCCAGTCGCTGTGACTGTTACCAACGGTACGGACACGGGAGCATTTGCTGTGCGGCAAACAGAAGCCGCCACCACAGTTATCAAGGCCCGTCCACGAATTACAGGCCCGCTCGGGGACGACACAACACAAGCTGGTGAAACGGTTGTCTACGAAGCTCGCCCCACGGTGACCTGGGCGCGAATTGATCAGGCGGCGCGATACGAAGTATGGATTGGTACATCAGCGAGCTCTACACCGTACATCCAGACGGCAGTCTCCGAGAATTGGTATACGTTCGAGCAAAACCTCGTCCCCGGCCGGTACACAGCCTGGGTCAGGGCGGTCAGTGCAACCGGCGCAATGAGTCTGTGGAGTGAATCGTTCAGCTTCACCGCATCGGGCGGTATCACTCAAATCACCTCCCCCGCTGAAGGCGAGTCGGTCACAGGAAATCCCACAATCAACTGGATTTCAATTCCCGGCGCACAGTCGTATGACGTGTGGATTTCGGCAATCGGCGTGAATTTCCGCTACATTCAGGATTACGGCATCACCACCAACAGCTACCAGCCGACTTTCGTCTTGCCTTCCGGCAACTACCGGGTTTGGGTTCAGGCGATTGACTCCAGCGGCAACGGTCTGGGATGGAGCAACGCAGTCAATTTTGCGGTAGCTTCTGTGGAGTCGCCCATCGAATCGACCGAGCTGCTGCTGACTGCTGTGGCCACGCACCTGAAAACCGGTGAACTGTTGCCAACCACCCGCCCCTCGTCCGTCGAAGTCGAAGAGCAGCCGATCCACCGCACCGTAGCTGCGGCTGACGGACATTTAGTGTCCAGCGACCACGTCACTGCTCCTTCAGAGAACGCCGAGAGCCAAACGGGCCATCGCGTGGTTCAGGAAGGTTCAGATGGCGATCCTCTGGTAGTGTCGCTGTCGGACGAAAAAGATCTGGCAGTGCTTGCCGAGAATTGCGAAAAGACTGAATGGTGGCAGGCATAGTTTGGGATTCGCAATTGTCCGTCACCCCACACGGCTGGTCTACATGCCTGCCCACGTCAGGGATTTTCGTTCGCAACAAACGGAAACGGGCGGTTGCTCCAGCCTGTGTTGGCGACTAGTATGCTGCGTTAGCCGCCATCATTCGGAGGTGCCATGCAGTCTGTACCTGAAGCCTCATTCCGAATGAAATCAAACGTTCCTCAAGGTTCGTCAGTTCAATGCGTCACGTACTTTCTGCCCTGGTAATGAATCAGCCCGGCGTTCTCGCTCACATCTCCGGAATGCTGGCTTCGCGCGCGTACAACATTGATAGTCTCGCTGTCGGCGCGACGGAGAACCCTGAGTTCTCCCGAATCACGTTTGTCGTCAATGGCGACGAGAAGATGCTTGATCAGGTGCGCAAACAGTTGGAGAAGGTCATCACTGTCGTCACTGTGCAGGATTTCTCCAGCAGCGATTTTGTTGAACGAGACTTGATGTTGATCAAGGTCAGCACATCAAATGGCCGCCGCAGTGAGATTCGCGAACTGGTGGACATTTTCCGCGGTCGCATCGTTGATGTTGGCGCTGCCCATGTGATGATTGAGATTTCCGGCCGCGAGAATAAGATCGAAGCGTTCGTCGATCGTATGCGGGAATTCGGAATTCTTGAGATGGTGCGTACCGGCCGTGTAGCGATGCTTCGCGATCGTACGATTACCGACGAACTCCCTGCAAGCGTGATGGAACAGGCCTCGGAGTCTGTTTGATTAGCCTATTGTTGAGTGAGCTCTCGCTGAGTCGTTTAAGGCGGCTCGGCTGATTCCGCACGTCTTGAAAGTCTGGGGCCGGAGGGCCCGGCATTCCCGAACATTGCGGGAATGCCAACGCATACCGGGAGGGATCGGTGGTGCCGGTGGATCGTCGTCCCGGTGGTCGCAGCGAAAGTCTGAGAATCCACACGGCGAATCAGCGATTGCCCTCTATGGTTTTTTACCATGCTCGACGTGCACCGTGGTGCGGATCCCGCCCCGGGGGGTGAATGCCGCTTCAATTTTCATCCATCGCGGCTCAGTGACCGCTACAAGATCGTCCAGAATCAGATTGGTGACTTTTTCATAGAATGCACCGTGATTGCGGTATTGCTGCAGGTAAAGTTTGAGCGACTTCAGTTCAAAACACTTTTGATCTGCAATGTAGGTAATTGTTATTGTTCCGTAGTCAGGATGACCTGTCTTCGGGCACAATGACGTAAATTCCGGGCAGACGGTTTCTATTAGAAAGTCGCGCTGTGGAAACGGGTTTTCGAATGTCTCCAGAGTGTTCCTGTCCGGATCAGAAAACGTCATTGACATGTGAAACGACTTTCAGTCAGTTCTAAACGAATCGAAGGATGAGTGGGGTGTGATTTCTGAGATCGATTTTAGCCCCACGCCTGACGAAAACGAACTTTGCTCAGATGTTTCCACGATTTGACAAGCTGACAGTCGGGCACAGAGAAGCAAATGTCCGTTATTTGCTGGCCGCTGGATACGATGATCCGGAATCGGCCTGCAGGGAACTTGAAACCCTGCGAAGCTTGAGTGCCGAGCAGCCGCCCGGTGGATTCAGAGAAGATCCTGCCTGGTATGTAACTCTGGAGCGTGTACTGCGTGACGCCCCGCTTCGAGACCGTGTGCTCCATTCCGTGACACAGTTCGTCGCAAACGCAATTCCTCATTTCGACCCATTCTCTCTGTTCGGGGGGACCCCCAGAGCGCTCGAAGTGCTCGCAAGGATCGCATGCGGCAGTCCGTTCCTCACGCAAACGCTTGTCGCAGATCCGGACTCGCTGAATACGCTCATCAAGGGCGGAGGAGTATCAGAGGTCAAATCGCGAGAGCAATTCAGTCAGGAAGCTTTTGTCGCCATTGAACAATACTGCTCGAAAGAAAAAAGTCCTGCCGATGGACATACGCCTGGTGGCATCAATCCTGAAAGTTTAAAGCGTCAGAGGAAACTCGCCGCTCTGCGCAGGTTCCACCGCCGCGAACTGCTGCGGATTAGCATGTGCGACCTGTTTGGACTGATGGATCTGCGCTTTGTCACTCTGCAGTTGTCGCTGCTGGCCGATGCTATGGTGCAGGTTTGCCTTCAACTTGCGGCAGCAGAATGCGGTGCGGACGCCCAGTCGATGGTTGTCATCGCACTCGGCAAACATGGCGGCGAAGAACTGAACTACAGTTCGGACATCGATCTGATTCTGATCAGCGATGAAGAGGCTGGCGTGACCCAGAAAATTGCCCGCCTGACAATAGATGGACTTGCAGACAATGTTTCTCCCGGCTTCCTTTATCGTGTCGATCTTCGGCTGCGACCCTGGGGAGATGCTGGACCGCTTGTCAGCACGATCGACGCATATTGTTCGTACCTTCAAACCGATGCCGCACTCTGGGAAAAACAGGCACTGCTGAAAGCACGCGTTGTCGCTGGTAATAGTGAGTTGGGAGGGGAATTCCTCCGCCGCATTCGTCCACTTCTGCTGCAGGAGCCCGAATCGGTGATTCGCACCAGCATCCAGCAGATGAAGGAACGCATTGAACAGCGGCTGAGACAAAGAGGGCGGCTCGATGTCGAAGTGAAGCTGGGCATTGGATCCATTCGTGATGTTGAGTTTCTGGTTCAGTATCTGCAATTGGCACATGGATCAGCAGAGCCCCGAATTCTGAGCTTCAACACGCTCGATTCCCTTGTACGTCTCACGGAATTTGGACTAATCAGCCCGAAGTGGTACCGACAGCTTCGGGCGGGGTACGTGTTTCTGAGGACAGTTGAGCATTCTTTGCAACTGCTGCACAACCAGCAGACACATGAGCTGCCAGCAGAATTACCACAAAGAGAGTGGCTTGCCTATCGCCTGGATTATCCCGGCGAAGAGACTCTGTTCCGGCGTTTCAATGAGCATCGAACGTCGATCCGAAACATCTTCGATGAGTGCCTTCGGAATGTCGAAACCGAAGGAATGGTGGGCGACAATGCGGCGCTTCCACCGATCAGCTCCGGCGGCGAATTGCTGAGAACGTCCCCCCCAGAAGAAGGCCCGGATTCCGGGAGTGCTTCCTGTACTCCGGACGTCGTGGCAACTCCTTCAACAAGTGTGCGTGCTGAACAATTGCTGCAGCGTTACCAGCTTTCAGTGGAGGATCTCTCGTCTCCGGCAGTCTTTCTTCAGAAGTCTGCGAAAGGTGCAGAACTGGTTATTCTGGGAACTGCAACGTCCGGTTGGCTGTCGGTCATTACGGGACTCATTGCCAGCAGAGATCTGAATATTCTTCAGGGAGAAGCAGGTATTTTTGAGTCGGCCGCCAACGGCGAGTCCCCCGTCAAAGATTTCTTCTATTTCCAGATGACAGTGGAACCATCCGGCAGTTTCGAGGCCGCCGGATACAAATCTTTCAGCGAAACCGTGAATGATCCGCATGCATTTGCCAACTCGCTGTCATCTGAAATCCAGTCGCTGTTTGAGCAGGTGGAGAATGGGAACATTCAACGGGTCCGAAACCATCTAATCGAACGCTTCTGCCGGACGATGACTGCCGCCCAGAATTCGGTCTCGGTGACCGGTGCTGCAGCATCCAAATCGGGCAATACCGGCCTGCATCTGGCGGATATGCAGATTGATGTCATCCCTGACGACGCTGCTCAGGAAACACGCCTTGAGATCAGTGGGACCGATACGCCCGGATTTTTGTTTGAAATGTCCAATGCCCTTTCGATCAGCCAGTTCCGAATCGTTCGGTCAATCGTGGCTTCTGAAGGTAACCAGGTTCGAGACACCATCGACATTACGGAGAAGGATCGCACGCCGGTCATTCGTGATGAAAGACTGGAAGAATTGCGGGTGTTTATTGCATTGATCAAGCAGTTCACTCACTGGCTTCCAACGACATCTGATCCCCAGAAAGCCCTGATTCGATTTCGCGAGTTACTGGCAAGACTGCAGCCGTCAGCCTCATCTGTTCAGAATATCGAAGCAATGAGAAATCCAGGGGTGTTGCATGCAATTGCACGTGTCCTGGGAATTAGTCAGTTTCTCTGGGAAGACTTTCTTCGCGCACGGCACGACGAGCTTCTTCCGCTGCTGACCAATGTTGCTGCTCTGAATGATCGAATTTCACGAGAAGAATTAAGCCGGCAGCTGAACGATGAAATGAACGCCCTGTACGTTCAGGATCCATGGCAAAGACTGAATACATTCAAAGATCGACATCTGTTTCGCATTGACATGCGGCATGTGCTGGGACACTGCCATCCTTTCGGCGCATTCTCTGAAGAAATCACTGAGCTTGCTGAACTGGTCGTCGAACGGGCGTTCCTGATCGCTGGACGACAACTTGAAAAAGAATATGGAACGCCGGAACTGATTCATTCGGGGCGAGAACACTGCCCATATGTGGTCGCCGGACTTGGGAAATGCGGCGGCATTGAGATGGGTTACGCATCCGATATCGAATTGTTACTGATCTATCATTCCGACGGGACAACAAACGGCGTAAACCAAATCTCCACGTCTCGTTTCTTCGACTTACTGATCAATGCCGTTCGATCAGGGATTTCTGCTCGTCAGGACGGCATCTTTCACGTTGACCTGCGAATGCGCCCGTTTGGTCAGGCTGGATCGGCAGCAGTGTCACTGAGAGACTTTATCTCGTACTACGGGCCGAATGGGCCAGCCTGGCCGTATGAACGTCAGGGGCTGGTCAAGCTTCGACTGCTGATGGGGGATCGTGAGTTCTCTGAAGAAGTCATTCGAACGTGTCATGAAGTGATCTACGCGCGGGATACGTTTGACTTTTCTGCCATGCGGGCAATGCGTGAGAGACAGATTCGTCAACTTGTGCGAGGCGGCAGCATCAATGCAAAGCTCAGCGACGGAGGACTGGTGGATCTGGAATATGCAGTGCAGGCCATCCAGATTTCCTTTGGCAAGGAGATCCCTGAATTACGCCACAGCAATACGCTGACCGCCCTCCGACGAACTGCTCGTCTTGGATTAATCGCACCGGAACAGTTCTCTCAGATTGAAACAGCTTACGTCTTTCTGCGGGAATTGATTGACTGCCTTCGAATGGTTCGAGGAAATGCTCGAGATCTAACCGTTCCCGAACCAGATTCGGATGACTTCCTCCAGCTTCAGCGTCGAATGAAGTCAATCCACCACACCGGCTTCACTCTGGAAGCCCTGGACACGCAAATGCAGGCCGTCAGAAATTTTAGTCACAGTGTCGAACAGCATTGTCGGGCGATGCGACCTGCCAGATCTTAACGAATGCAGGAATTGAATCACCGACGCCGCGCCGGAAGGAACAGAACAGGTTCTTGCGGGGCTGTGGATCATCCGGGGCTGGGGATCATCCGGGGCAGGGGATCATCCGGGCAGGGGTATCCTTCTGCGTTGTTCTGACTAATCCTCAATTCAGGCATAAACACAAACTCACGCAAAAAAAAACAGAGAGACTGTCATCTCGTCGATGACCATTGGGAAGATCGTTTGCGCACACAGCCACATAGCTTGTATTTGCGCTCAACTGGCCCGAAGCCGATGGGATGCGGCAGGATTCCCTTTGCAGTCTTCGACAGCACCATGAAGGTACTTTCGAAGAGTCTGGGTGTAGACATGCCGACTGTGTCCCTCTCTCACTCTCACACTCTGCGATTGTTTCTGGTATTCGCAGCCGCCTGCATAAGTCTTCCGGCCGCATTTGCACAGACAGATTCATCGGGCGCAGATTCATCGGGCGCAGAACCGCCAATCGCTATCCCTCTGGCCGATTCGAGTCGAATTGCCTTCTCACCGTCGAATCAGACTCAGGGACTAACTTTTGAATCAGCACCGCTGACCCTTCCTGAATCCAGCACGTCCGGTGTCCAGTTTATTCCGCCGGGGCATGGCTACTGGATTGTCAGTACACATGATTTGTCGCAGTCATTCAGTCGTCGCTCCGGGTTCTGTCCAAAAGTCATCCGGTATGACGAATGCATTGGTTTTCGACATAGTTCATTAGATGAGCTTCTGGCTTCCCTGTCGCCGGGGCTGCCTGTCTCGGTTGCTGCACATGGAAGCTTTATGGATTGGCAGAGCGTCTATACGGAGTCCCGTTGCACCTGGAAATGGCTTCAGGCGGGACGTCCTGAACTACCGCTCCAGTTCATCTACTTCACGTGGCCCAGCTATCGGCCACTCGGACCAATTGTCCAGCTGGATATCAGCGTGCTTGGACGGAGAGCCTCTTTAAACGGTTTCTATCTGGCAGACCTGATACAGCGTTTGCCTCCGGAGTCTCCTGTTTCATTGATTGGACACAGCCACGGCACTCGTGTTGTGGCTTCGTCACTTCATTTGATGGGCGGTGGTGTTGTCGAAGGCTATTCGCATCCCTGTGTGAGTTGCCGAAACCGACGGATTCGCGTTGTATTTGCCGCCAGCGCGATCGACCATGACTGGCTGAATCCTGACGAACGATTTGGACGAGCGTTGTGCTGTGTCGAATGTTTGCTGAACCTTCGAAACAAGCATGACCTCGCGTTGAAGTTGTATCCGCTGCGAAAACCACCGTTTTCAAGCCGTTCACTGGGGCAGGCAGGGTTCACAGAGGATGACCGGGAAGAGCTTGGGTACCACGGACGAAAAGTGCGAGACCTTGATGTCTCACGCTACATCCGGGACAAACATCTCTGGCCGGAGTACTACCAGCGACCGTGGATCGCCTCCAGCATCAGCAACTATGTGTATTTCCCGGAGGCTATTCCTCAACCTGTCGTGTTTCAGACCGCTGCTTCAGGGACTGCCATCCTACGGTGATTCTTCCCGGCGGAAGGCACGCTTCCGGGGCAAAGCGAAACAGCCCGAGGATCTTCCCGGGCTGTTTGGTGATTTACTTATATGAAGTGATGCGCTGAATGGTCATTCAAGAATCGTCGAATCGATGAACGGGAACTGTTCCGAATTGTCGATGTAGTCCCGCATAACGCCCCCGGCGTAGAAATCCGGGTTTCGCTGAAATGTGCGACGGTTTTGAATGCTCGCAAAAAAGTACAGCTGGCCCTTGTAGAAGGCTCCATATTCGATTGAGCCTGCCTCTGCACGGTTTTTCATGTAGAGCGAAACCGGGTCGCAGCCATGAAGTCTTGGCAGGAATGCCTGGGGATCGTTCAGGAATCGGTCCCGTTCGAATTCGGAACGAAAAAAGTAGTCAACGTCTTCGAAGGTTCCAACGAATTGCTCGGTACCTTTTTCCCAGACCTTCTCCCCAATCAGTGCGACAGGTGAGAAGCCACCAAGGCCAACCATCTTGCCATCGTGTCGAACAATCAGACAGGAGCGGTTTGATTCGTCGTCAGCCTTAGAACCTGCAGACTTCTGAGGGTTCGAATGCCCGGCCAGATCGTTCAAGCGAGCGATGTAGGAATCCAGTGAGGTCACTCCCACATAGCGAGCCAGCTCACGACCATCATGAGATATGATCACTTCGGTTGGAAGAGACGCAACGCCAAAGCGGGAGACGAGGTCGCTGTGATGATCTGCATCCACGCGGACCCCCACAAATCGGTGCTTCAGCTGATCCTGCACTGCAGCCTTGTTCAGCACGGAAGACTCCATTTGTCGACACGGTCCACACCAGGAAGCCTCGAAGTGGACAATCAGCGGAACCTGCTGACGGATAGCGATTTTCTCTGCCTCTTCGAAAGAGAGCAGCCAGGTTCCGGGAAGCGCGGAATCCGGCATTCCCGATGATTGTTCGACTTGCTGGTCCGTTCGGTCAACGTTCGGGTCTGCAACGTTGTCCAGCAGGAGCCTGCTGGATGCCAGAAAAATGACCTGATGAAACGAAAATGCTGCCACGAATAGCATGCTGGTCATTGGCAATGCGTCCTTTCAATTGCTCACCCCGGCCATCCTGAAGTTGAATCGCCGCCACGGAGGAGCAGGGAACAGGGATTTCTGCCTTCCGATTGGATTCAGGATTGAGGCAGAATCGATGGTCACCGGGATATTCGGCAACCAGAACAGAGCCCAGACTGCCGGGCAGTCTGGGCGTCGATCATTAACTGTACTATGCGGAGAAATATCCCTTTGAGTCGAGGTAAGCAATCACCTCGTTCGCAAGTTCTTCAATCCCCTTACTGTCGGAATCGAGTACGAGCTCAGGCGCGTCCGGCGCTTCGTAGGGGGCATCAATGCCAGTGAACCCTTTGATCTCGCCCGCCCGTGCCTTCTTGTACAACCCTTTTGGATCACGAGCTTCGCATGTTTCCAGGCTTGCGTTCACGTAGATTTCAATGAACTCGCCTTCACCCATCACTGATCGAACCAGATCGCGATCGGCTTTGTAGGGAGAAATGAATGCTGTTGAGACAATGGTTGCAGCGTGGCAAAACAGCTTGGAGACCTCGCCGATACGACGAATATTTTCGGTGCGGTCTTCCGGCGAGAACCCAAGGTTCTTGTTGAGACCCATTCGGATGTTATCACCGTCAAGCACGAACGTGTGGATTCCCCGGGAGTGGAGAATCGCGTCTACTGCGTTTGCGACGGTACTTTTTCCACAACCGCTCAGCCCGGTGAACCACAGCACGGCACCTTTGTGACCGTTAAGTTTCTGACGTTCTTCCTTCGTCACCTGATGGTCGTGCCAAGTTACGTTCGTTGCCTTCTGTTCGGTCATTGCCTGAAAAACTCCCGGGTTCGTGCAGCAAAATTCGTTTTCGATTGCGGTTTGCCGTGTGATGGACGTCCTGCGTTACTGACGCCCCAAGGCGGCCCTACTGGCCTGAATGATAGAGGCGAACTGTTCGCAGGCAATGGATTGCGGGGCGGGTTCGGCGTTTCACCGAGACTGAGACAATCCCCGGTAACGACCAATTTGGCCTTTTTTCAATGATTTCGAGCCCATTGTGATATTGCAGCGAGCGGTCGCACCGCTCTTTGGCCATCAGCGGATGTCGGGGACCTGAACTGTCCCTGAACGCTGGTCGGTGACCGGTAGTTCCCGTTCTGAATCACATTCGGGTTCCCGATCCTGAGGCCTGCCTGGCCCTTGCATTTCGGATGGATCAAACCCGAAGGCCGCAACCTTCGCCGGGAGCAGGGGCTGCAGATCGCTAATCGATATACACAAATTCATTACTGTTCAGAAGAACCAGGCAAACCTCAGCCAGTCCTCGGGTGCGTGCGTCGCAATCCGCAAATTGGAGGTCTGCGACGAAGTGTCGGTTCGATTCCAGCAGTTCTGTAAAAGTGAACGGTTCGCCGTTCATTTCTTCAATGGCTTGACGAGTAATCTGAACGGGCGGATTGATTGCCGCATACGACAAAGATTCGTGTCGTCGTGTCATTTTGCGCCAATGGCTAAGGCATTCGTTCGACTCAAGAATATCCGGCCGCCGCCCAAACGCTGTAAGGAAGGCCTTTTCGAGAATTTGTCCATCGTCCAGCGTTGTGGGCTCATCTCGGCCGTCAGAACTCAGCAACTCAGCCGCCCAGGCGATGGCGCGGTTCTGCATGTCGCTGGAGTTCATCATCGCGAATGCCTGGGGAGTCACGGTCGACGTCTCCCGGCGCTCACACGATAAATCGGGCGATGGCTGGTTAAACACATCCATCGTCGGGTCCTTTAAACCACGAACTTTCATCGCATAAATGCTCCGGCGATGCCTCTGTTCCGGCCGAGCGGACGGTTGCCAGGCTGGCGCGTAGGTGCCCATGATCTGTCTTGGCTGTAAAGCTGCTTCCATGTTGATTTCCGGCCGAACCGGCACCCCGCCCATCCGGAGATTTAATTCACCACTCACGTGCAGTATCGAGTCCCTCATCTCTTCCGCCTCAAGCCGTCTTACCCGAAATACTGCAAGAGACGTGTTGTTCGGGTCAAGTTGCTGAACGCTCCGCGGGTCTGGATGGCTGGATGATCTCCGCCAGGTTTCGGACAGCAGTATGTGTCGATGGAGTGATTTGAATCGCATTTCGTCTTTGATGAATTGTTTGACAAGCCAGTCGAGCAACTCGGGATGAGTCGGATGCCGGCCGGTTTGTCCAAAGTTGTTTGGATTTCCGGCGATTCCCTGACCGAAATGCCATGCCCAAACTCGGTTGACAATCGACCGCATTGCCAGGACGTTCGATGGCGAAGCAATCCAGTCAGCCAGTGCAGCGCGTCGTCCATTCATGGTGTCGGGGATTGTGAAACCGACATTCCGTAGTCCGCCACGACTCGCTTCAACGGGCGTCAATGTCTGCTGGAGACAGCTTAGTACGCCCGGAGTGACGGCTTCTGTCGGTGCATCAAGGCTGCCTCCGATAAGGATATGAGTGACGGGCGGATCAGCGGGTGATCCCAGGTTTTCGGGGAGTGAAATCCGACTTGAAACCGACCTGAGGTCGATATTTTCTCCGCTGTAGACGGAAAATGCGATGGGTTGGTAACGATCCAGCTCCCACCGGTGGCGGACAAGATTCTTTCGACACACACGTTCGAAACCAAAGTCCTCCGTCGTTAATCCGAGGTGGCGTGGCGCTATTTGATCCGGCGGAATTGAATTCTTTTTGATCTCGCTGCGTGCCACGTACGGAAGTCCGCGTTCCGCATACCAGTCCCGTTCCGCCTGAACATTCTTTTGATGAATCGCTGCCAGGCTTGCTTCGTAGGATTTAATCTGTGTGCGCAGGGTGCTTCTGTCGAACGTAATATCTCCCGGATCCTCTACGGGCTGAAATTCAAGATCCCTGTCGGCGAACTGCGTTGAAGCGAAAACGGCCTGAATTGCGTAATAGTCGCGCGTCGGAATCGGGTCAAACTTGTGATCATGACAACGGCAGCATTGCAGGGGAGTTGAAAGGAAAGTCTGACCAACAATGTCTGTGACGTCGTCCAGAAACTGTTGTCGGGTCAGCCGAGCTACGCTCATCCCCGTTTGTTCCCAAGGCCCCATTCGCAGAAATCCCACGGCAATCAGTCCGTCGCTGGTCACCAGAGCCTGTTCATCCCCTGCAATCTGTTCTCGCACGAACTGGTCGTAAGGCGCATCCTTATTGAACGAACGAACCACGTAGTCGCGATATCTCCAGGCATTCGGGCGTTCAAAATCGTTGGCAAGTCCTGCAGTGTCGGCATACCTGGCCACGTCCAGCCAGTGCCGTGCCCAGTGTTCACCATATCTGGGATCATCCAGCAAACGGTCCACGACATCTGAAAATGCAGCGGAATCAGCGCGAGTGTCGCGCAGAAAAGCTTCAATCTCGTCAGGTGTTGGGGGCAGGCCGATCAGATCAAAAGTGACCCGTCGGATCAATGTTCTTCTGTCGGCCACTGGGGCGGGAGATAAACCGATATCCATCAGCTTTTGAGCAACAAAGGCATCGATTCCATTTGAGATCGTTGGGGGCACAGCGGAGTGCCCGGAAATCGTACTGGCTGGAGGTGAGGAGTCTGAGAGGGCTTGAAACGCCCAAAGGTGTTTTGGCTCGTATCGCCGGTTATTCCAGTCTGCAGTGAGGCCACCGCTGGTTTTCACAACGAGGCCGCTGCCCGATTCATGGCGAATTCGTTCGATTTCGTTGTCGCTTGGCCAGGGCGCACCCTGCTTGATCCAGCTTTCCAAAAGCTTCAACTCTTCCGCGGTGAGACGCTCGGATGCTTTCGGCGGCATCATGCGGTCCGGATCCGCCCCGGATGCCAGCTGAAATAGCAGACTGTCTGCCGAGTCTCCGGGAACCAACGCAATGGGGCCGGAGCTTCCTCCCTTCAATGCGCTCTCATGGCTGGTGAGATCCAGGTTGCCTTCTCGATCGGCTTCATCCGAGCCATGACACCCAAAACACCGACGCTGCAGGAGCGGCTGGATCTCCAGTGCAAACAGTGTTTCTGCACTCTGTATTTCTGCACTCTGTGTGACTTGCGCTCGGTTGCCATCCTGAGCATTCACGTCGGATAAAGCCGATAACATGAAGATCGCAACGACGACTGATGCGACGCAGCGGGCTTGTGTGCATTTCATCCGAGTGAGGCCAGTGCGTCGTTGTTCGAACGCACGCACGGTACCGTCGCTACCAGCAGACGACAGGTTGATTGCCGACATCTCGAGGTTCTTTCGCTCGGAGTGTTCTACGTCAGATATCCAACGATGTACTGAATTGCGAGAGTACAAAGTACTCCAATCACCATCCAGACCACAGAAGCAGCACTCAGCACCTTGCGATCACGCCATTTCAGAAGTTTGACCACGGTTGGTTCTGAGTAGACGGAAACCGGATTTCCGAGAAGCGAGGCTCGTAAGTCTTCCATCATCAGGCTCATTTTCGAATAACGATCCTTCGGTTCTTTCTGCAGAGCTTTGACACAAATGGCGTTCAATTCCGGAGAGATGCCATTCCTGGGTGCAACTTTGGCCGGCTCCCGGATGGGATCTTCGAGGATCTTGCGCTTGATTTCCTTGAAGTTCTTACCCGACATGTAGCTTTCGCCTGTCAGAACTTCAAAAAGGATAATCCCCATGTTGTAGATATCGGTCCGTTCGTCGACGTCTCCGGTTTCAGTGGCCTGTTCGGGCGACATGTAAAAAGGTGTTCCCTGAACGTCACCTTTGCCCGTCAATCGTCCCGCAATCCGCTGCTGTCCACTGCGGATGAGTTTGTCGACTTCGTCGTCATCGTCCATGTCCCAGACCTTGGCAAGCCCCCAGTCCAGAACCATCACTTCACCGTATTCACCAATCATGATGTTTGCGGGTTTCATGTCCCGGTGCACAACACCGCGCGAATGTGAGAACGAAAGGCATTGAGCAACATGGACCAGAACGTTAATCAACTGATCCCGGCTGAACTGGCTTTTCGTGGGTTCATGTCCTTCTGCGATGTGATCGAGGATGTCGCAGAGGTCCCGTCCTCCGAGCTTCTTCATCGTGAAGTACGGATTTCCTTCCGAATCCCGACTGAGTTCATAGACCGGGATGGTCGCCGGGTGCGGAATCTGCGAAGTCACGCGAGCTTCTCGAAGAAATCGCTTCTGGTACGTGTCCAGATTCTGGAACTGTGGCTGAAGTGTCTTCATAACCACGGTCCGACCAAGATTTTCATCAACGCAGGTCCGCAGAATCGCTTCACCTCCCTGTGTCAGCGGCTTAAAGTCTTTGTACCGCATAAAGCCGTTTTTCACGTGCTTCGGCAGGTCGCGGTCGGTGTCGGATAGGTTGATATTTGTATTCTCGGCCACTGCGGACCTCCTGTTCGAAATCAAGCGCCCTGCGACTCCCGCAAGGGGGTGGTTTGTATTCTGACGACGAACGTCGGACCGGATTCATACGCCAAAATGTTCGATTCCTCAACATTGACCGGTGTTGCGAATGGCAAACGTTTTGCAATTGATGTCTGGCGCAGGGGACTTTGACCGGCTGGCTGAGGAAATGGGGCGAACTGCCTGCTCAAATCTGTTGCCCCCTGTTGCCAGCGTGTTTGCAGCGTCCTATGCTAACCAGCTTCGGGTAAATCTGCATCAGCGTCGGGCTGAATCAGTGTTGCGATCGTCCAGACAGAACGATTAGTCAATCTGACGCAAAACTGAGGCCCAGGTCGGAGCGATTCTCTTCAGGGGTCCTTCACCTGGATCATCCCGGATGGACATTCACGGAATCTGGATTAACGTAATCCACCACAATTGATTCCGGACCTTTACGGATTCTTTATTTGTATCACTCTCATCCCCTGACGCTGTAGTCGCGTGTGGGAGATCGGGGTGAGAACTGAATGCAGTTGACTCTGCAAATGCAAGGAGTTCACGTGGACTTCCAGATCAGCAGATTATTGGTTCCTACTGTTCTAAGCATCGCTGCCGTCTCCGCCACGATGCTGTCTGCGCAATCCGAAGACCATGAAACACTGTTTCTGGAGGGACTCAGGGAACGTTCCTACTACGACACGGCCGTCGAATATTTGAACGAACTGGAAAAATCGTCACGCATCAGCCCGGAATTCAGGCAGACAATTGAACTGCAGCGAGGGATCACGCTGCAACAAATGGGTGCAGCTGCACGCGTACCCGAAGATCGCGAGCAACACCTTGGCCAGGCTGAAGCGGCCTTTCGAAAGTTCATTGCCGCCAACCCACAGCATGAAATGGCTGCTTTCGCAAACTCCAGCCTGGGGGAGTTACTTTTTGAACGCGCTCGGACTCTGATCTGGCAAACGGAGTCGCCGTCGAACGCCGACAGGAAAGCGGAATTACAGGGTGCCGCCAGAAAACTGATCGATGACGCAGAAGGCATTTATAAAAAGGCATTCGATCTTTATGAAAGTCAGTACAAATCCTTCCCAACCTTCATTGATGAAGCACGCGAGCCAGAGCAGTTTCAGGCGCGGAAGGATGCTGAGGCGAGATACCTGAGAGCATGGTTTCAGCTCAGTCGATGCACCTACGAACGAGGACAGACGTACGAGGCGGGGTCCAAAGAGCGAAATGAAACATTGATTCGGGCGTCTGAGCTCTTCGAGGAAATTCACACAAGTCGCCGGACAAATGTCATCGGGCAGAACGCGCGCCTGATGATGGGAAAGTGTTTCCAGGAACAGGGGGACATCGGTCGTGCGCTCGGCATCTACAACGAGATGAAAGACCATAGATCGGACCACCCTGCCGTACGCGACCTGAAAAGTATTGCTCTGCACTATCGACTCATCTGTCTCAATGATCCGCAAAAGTCAGATCACCAGGTCGTTTTGAAGGAAGCCAGCGAATGGCTTCAGGAGAACCGATCGAAGATCGCTACTCCAACGGGACTTGGAATTCTGTGGGAAAAGGCCCTGGCGGAAGAGAAGCTCGCCGAAGATCGAAGCGGTGACCCCAAGAACAGAGAGGTTCTGCTTCGTCAGGCGATGGAGGACGCTCAGTCAGTAGGACGGTACCCCGGGGCTTTCCGTGAGCCGGCCAACGCGTTAAGTCGACGGATCAAAGCCGCGCTGGGTGATAAAGATAAAGAGCCCCGCGACTTTGAGACAGCTTTCGAACGTGCTCGGGGAATGATCGACGAAATCGAACGTCTGAAGGGTGAGGCTGCAAATGCAACCGGCGCAGAACGTGAAACGAAACAGAATGCCCTCGACCTGCACATCAATGAAGTCGGCAGACTGCTCCGATTGGCTCTGGACCTCCGGGAAGACACGACTGATGCAAAAGCTGTAGCACAGGCACGATATCTTCTTTCTTTCGTCTACTTCCGACAGAGGAAGAATTTTGATGCGATCATCATGTCATCCTACTGCATGACAAAAGATGCCATCGCAGACCCGGATACCGCCTTGAATGCGACAGAAATTGCAATTTCGGCGGCGGTGCAGGCGTGGAACGACGCGCCGCCGAATGATCGTGATTTCGAGACCACTCTCATCCGGGATGTTTGCCTTGAAATTCTTAAGCTGTATCCCCAGTCGGCACGCGGAAATGAAGCTCGAATTCGCCTTGGGCTCGTTTATCAGCAGCTTGAAAATCCAATGGAGGCCGCGAAGTGGTTTCTTCAGGTGCCTCAGAATGATCCGAAGTACGCCTCGGCCCGCATTAGTGCCGGGCAGTCATTCTGGGCAGCGTACGCCAGACAGTCTGCTGAAGAAGAAACCAAGGATCCGCTGGATCGCAGGAATCCGGACGATCTGAAGAAGCTGCGCGAAGAAGCCATGGCATTACTGGCAGACGGAGTGAAAATCTCCAGAACTGCTGGCGGAGAGAATGTCAAACCTTCGGATGAGGTCGTGGCGGCTGAGGTGTCACTTGCCAGCATTCTGAATCTGGAAGGACGTTTCCAGGAGACCATTAAGCGCCTGACGGACGGTGGAGAGAATGCAGTCGTCTCACTGATTTCGGTGGCTGAAGGCACCACTCGCCCCGCGAAGGGAATCAAAAGCCAATCATTTGCCGGGCTGACATATCGTCTGCTTCTGCGCGCTTATGTCGGAACGCAGCAGATCGATCAGGCCATCGCCACAATGGCTTTGCTCGAAAAGACAGGCGGTCAGGACATCACCGCGGTGTACACGCAGCTTGGTCAGGAATTGCAGGAAGAATTGAAGCGACTGAAAGCGGCCAATGAAACGCAGCGTCTGAACGAAGTGAGATCGTCGTTTGAGAAGTTCCTGGAGAAAGTCTACGCACAGCGAAACCAGAGCGATTACAACTCTCTGCTATGGATCGGGGAGACCTATTTCGGGCTTGGCCAGGGTGTTTCTGAAGACGTCGCAGCGGCAGCCGCTTACTATGACAAGGCGGCCACTGCGTACAATGAAATTCTGACCGGAAACCTGACTCAGGAACCGACAACGACCGCGATCAATCTTCGATTGGCTCGGTGTCGGCGACAGCAACTCCAGTTTCAGGATGCTCTGGAAATCACGAAGACAATTCTTCTCCAGAATGATCTTGCCCTGGATGCCCAGTTCGAAGCAGCACGTATCCTTTCCGACTGGGGCGCCAATGGAGAACCTGCCAAACTGCTTGAGGCAATTCAGGGGGTCAAAAAGGATGGCTCAGACGATCTTCTGATTTGGGGCTGGTCGAATATCGCGCGTCGACTTCAACAAACACTGTCCCGAACTTCTGCAGATGATTCGAACGTTGATTTCAAAGATCGCTTCCTGGAGGCTCGTTGGGAAGTCTCCAACTGTCGTCGAAGGTACGCCGCATCGGGGGCCGCCGACGCACAGGAACAACTAAAGTCTGCTCTGGCTGAAATCACAATTTTTGTTGAGGTCTTTCGCGATATCGACAACAGCTGGTGGGCAAAATTCGACCGGCTCTACCAGGATATCCAGGCGGATCTGGGTGAGTTACCAAAGCCACTTGCGAGGCCGGTGACTGTGGCCCCCGTCGAACCTGATCCCGTACCAACCCCGCAGGATTCGCCTTCGAACTCAACAACCGCCAAAACAGATGCCGCGACGGCGGATGCAGGCGGCAGTGGAATCCTCCTCCCCTTGATTGGAGTCTGTCTTGCGGCTGGTCTGGCAGCAGCGTTCTACTTCTTACTCAATAAGCCGAAGAAGAGAGTTCGCACCACATTCTCCAGCCCCGGAAACAATGCCTTTCCAACCATTGGTGGTGGCGACGGTGGGATACCTGACCTGAGTAACCTTTCGAGCGGTGGTACAAAATCCCCCCGTGCGAAGACGTCAGAAAAGGCAGCGGCTCCCCGCCCTAAACAAACACCATCCGTGCCGAAACCTTCGTCAGCGTCCAGTGAAAATTCGCCAGTTGCGGGAGCTAAGCCCGTGCGTCGCCCCCCGACCACAAGTGGACAGGTCTCGTCCGGTGTGCCGTCGGCTCAACCGAAAGCCGCGCAGAAACCGGCAGAGCCCCGTAACCCGTCGTCGGGCGCGAAGCGACCGGTTGAAAAAGCTTCACCCCGCCCCGCCGCAGAAAAACCGGCCCCTCCGGGCCGACCAGCGCCGGGGCAGCCTACCGCACAGCCCGCTAAGAAAAGGCCGAATCCGCCCGACGTTAGTCCACCTGCGACGAACGGAGGAAATGCCCCTCGACCAAAGCCATCGGGGCAACCACCTGCGAAACGCCCACCGTCTTCGTCTGCGTCAGAAGGCAAGCCTTCTCCGTCACCAGGAACTCGACCAAAGCCGCCCGCAGCGAACGAAACGAAGCCTGCCAGGCGTCCCAAGCCGCCCGAGCAATAATGCTTGCCGAAGTAGAATGAAATCCTCGAATCCGTGTGCGGGATTTGCCAATAGAAGGTTTGTTGCTTATGAAATCTCTGAGAACTTTCACGATGACAGAGCTGTGCCACACTTCCGGAGAACCGCGGTCGGTATCTCACGCAGGGATACTTCTTGCGGTGTTGTGCTTTCTTGCTGTCGCGTCTGAAGCACGGGCCGATCAGGTGACGCGTAAGAGTGATGGAGCGACACTTCGCGGCGAGTTCACCGATATGACCGTGGAGTCTGTTTCCATCAAGCTCTCGAACGGGAAGCTTGAATCTGTGCCGGTCTCAGACATCAGGAACGTCCGGTTCGATGCAGAGCCGGCATTGATGTCTCAGGCTCAGGTCAACGAACGCAGCGGGGCACTGGATGTCGCGTTGGAAAAGTATCAACAAGTACAGAGCGAACTTGGGGGTGGTGACAAACGGGTGTCGGCCGAAGTCCAGTTTCTGATCGCTCGAACACTGGTCAAGCTTTCGGAAGCAGATCCTGCAAAGCAGCCCGAGGCTTTGAAGTCTATTCAGGAATTCCGAACGGGATTTCCAACGAATTTCCGCTTCCTCGAAGCCTGCCTTCTGGAAGCGGAAAGTTCTTCGAGAGCCGGCGATACAGCAAATGCGCAAACTCTGCTCCAGCAGGTTCAAGCTTCTTCTGTGAAAGGGTTTCAACTGCAGGCTGGTGTGCAGCTCGGGCGTTTGCTGCTTTCGTCAGGGGACGTCAATGGTGCCTCAATCGCATTCGATCAGGTCGTTCAGCAAAGCACTGGCGACACTTCTGCGACCACAGCGATGTTTGACGGGATGCTTGGGAAGGCAATGTGTCAACTTCAGCAGGGAGAGGTGGATCAGGCCATTTCCGCCCTGGATGATGTGATTTTCAAGGCTGGCGATGCAGATACGCGCGTCCTTGCTGAAGCATGGAATAAAAAGGGGGATTGCCTCCGCCAGAAGAATTCGCCGAAGGGAGCCATGATGGCCTATCTCCACGTGGATGTCCTTTACGCCTCAGAACCAGCCGAACATGCTCAGGCATTGTACCGATTGTCACAGCTGTGGGGGCCTGCAGGGCACGCTGATCGGGCTGATGACGCCGCCGGGCGTCTGCTCGAAAAATACCCGAACAGTACCTGGGCGAAACAGATGCGGGCGGGCAACTAGACGCCGGATGGCCCGTTATATCCTCGCTCACCGGTAAGCTGCACAAGTTTCCGAGGCTCGGGGGTTTCGGGCAGTTAAATGAGGTGACGGATGATCAAACAGGTATTAAAGTTACCCGCCTGTTGCCAGTAGAAGAACAGACTCATACGGAAAGGGAGGGCAATCTATGCCAGGGTTGTCCGTCCGGTATAAACTCAAAAGCCTGTTGGGTGCGACCCTGCACGGAGATTGATCACAATGCGGAACATGACCTCGGCTGACCTCCAGAGCACGCTAAACTTGAGCGCGACCCGAACCAAATGGGCGGCTTTCCTGATGTTCGCTCTGATGGTGCTTACCATTCCCTCCACTATGTCTTCGGCTCGTGCTCAGGATGATGGCGCACCAGCGGAAACGGCAGCTCCGGCTGCTGACAACGCCCCGGCCACGACAGATGGAGCAACCCCGGAGCCGAAAAGCATCAGTTTTCTGCAGTCGATGATCAGTGCCCTGGGTTGGTTCTGGCTGATGGTGTTCGCGTTACTGTCCTTCGTGATGGTGGCCCTGATCATGATGAACATGCTGCAGGTGCGACGCGATGTCTTGCTGCCAAACGAGTTCGTTGAGGAATTTGAACAGAAACTCAACGCGAAAGATTTCCAGAATGCCTACGAAATGGCCCGCAGTGACGATTCCTTCGTCGCGCGAGTTCTTGCTGCGGGAATGGGGCGGCTTAGTCGCGGCTATGCCGAAGCCGTTGAAGGGATGCAGGAAGCGGGCGAGGATGAAAACATGGCACTGGAGCATCGCCTGAGCTATCTGGCCTTGATTGGTACAGTGGCGCCCATGCTTGGACTGATGGGGACGGTTCAGGGGATGATCGCGAGCTTCAATAAGATTGCGGCATCTGCAGTGTCTCCAAAGCCATCGGAACTCGCTGAGGGCATTTCAACCGCACTCTTTACAACCCTCATCGGACTTGGGATCGCCATCCCCGCGATGGTGTTTTACAGCATTCTGAAGAATCGAATTCAACGCCTCGTCCTCGAAATCGGTATGGTGAGCGAAGGACTCATGAGCCGATTTGCCGTGGCAGGTAAGCAAAAGAGCTAGCTGTCCGTTGAAAAATCGGGCAGGCACGCTGGACGGCTGTAAACCGTCATATTGTAAGGTCTCCTGCTCAGGCTGCTCCCGTTTTTCAACAGGCCTTTATGCCTCCTGTTTCACGTGAAATCGATGTTCGATTGATTCCAAGCTCCGGGTTTCGCAAATGAAGATCAAAAGCCAGCCATCGACGGTTCCCGAAGTCGATATGACTCCGATGATCGACATTGTCTTTCAGTTGATTGCCTTCTTCATGGTGATCAGCAATTTCGAGCAGGACAAGGCCGACGAGCGGGTGTCTCTTCCCAAGGATCAGCTTGCGAAACCCCCGGTTTCCAAACGCGAAAGCGCTTTCACACTGAATTTCGGGTTTGATCGTGACGTACAGGGGAACATCGTCGATCAAACTGCCTACATCTTTGACGGCGATCAGAAGTTCACGATCGATACGGTGAGGAATCGCCTTCGACAGGAGGCTCGTTTCTACGAGGCAATTGGAAAAGAAAAAAGCGATGTGACTGTCGAGATTCGGGCGGACAAAGATGTGAAATCGGGAGAAGTCCAGGAACTCATTCAAATGTGTCAGGAAGACGACATCCAGTTTGAACGATTTGCGCTAAAGGCTACGCAGAAGGTTGACGGATTCTGACGGTGATTCTGCCAAATTCCGTATCGACGCAAAGGCTCTGACCTGCGAGTGTAACCAATCATGAAGATTCGAAACCGAACTGGTGAGACGAAAATCGAAGCGCAAATGGCACCCATGATTGATGTGGTGTTTCAGCTTTTGATTTTCTTCATGCTGACGTTGAAAATTATTGAACCAGAGGGTGACTTCGACATCAATATGCCGATTGGAAAGCCGGCAAGCAGTTCCAGCAGCGCCGACCTGCAACCCTTCAAGGTCAGGATGGAAGCGGATCCCGATACCGGAGAATTGCAGCAACTCTACTTCAATGGTAACCCACTGGGGAAAGGTGAAGGCGCATTTCAACTGTTGAATGCAGAAGTATTTCGCAGCATCAGAGCTCTGGAAGCTGCGGGTTCTTCAAAGATTGCGGAAGACCAGGAAGTTGAAATCGACCCCGCATACGGGCTTCACTACGAGAACGTGATTGCAGCAATCAGCGCATGCTCCGGGCGAATGGACAACGGAAAGATGGTGCGTTTCATCAGCAAAATCAAATTTGCCCCGATTCGAGACAAGCCGTGATGGTCAGCCCGGACGCGGTCATACTGCTATGCAGTGACCTGATGATGACATCCCGGTTGAGTGCCATTGCCGATCGGCATGGGCTGAAATTTTGTCGCGTTTCATCCGTTGATGAACTTTCTCCTGCGGCCGCACAATATCCAGAAGCGATTGTCGTCTGGGACTTTGGGATGTCTTCGATCAGCCCTGATGAGGTGGCCGCCGTCCTCAACGACGAACAGCGATCGCGAGCCATTGCGTATGGCCCGCACGTGCGTACGCAGCGAATGGAAGCGGCTTCTCTGGCTGGAATCGGGCTGGTTATCGCCCGGGGAAGATTTGATCAGCATGCAGAATCGCTGATTCATGAACGTTTGACTACAGGATCAGATGCCGACTCGCCGGAAATTATCTGACAGTTTCAGGAATTGCTTGTTTAGGAGATGGCAGGATTTCAGAATCGAGGGAGGCGGCACCTGACACGCGAATAGTCACTCTCTCTCCGGACGCAATTGTGCCTTCACATCGTAAAAGAAGCTCATCCAAACGGCACTCGCCTTACAAGTGTCAATTCTGTGATGAGTACCTGAAGCCGGCAGCGGAAGAGTCGATTGACAGAATCGTCAGCTTGTTTCTGGTACGAACGTTTGTCTGTCCCCACTGTTTCACACGGTATCAGCGTCCCATCGCGTTTCTTGGTCGACTGCCTTTTGTCACGCGGCTGTTTTCTATTCGCAGCGCCAACAGCGACAGAAATTCGCTGGTAGAGAAGCACCGGGCCGATCGATCCAACGGCTCTCGGCCGCTGCTTTCCCGGATGGGAAAGAAGATGGAATCCATCGAGAAGGCATTCTGGAATGCCATAGCGTCTTTCCTTTCAACGCCCGCTTCCTACCTCAAAAAACGTTTCCGTAAAGAGCAACCAAAGGGACGGTCTTCGAGCAGTTACCGAGAGTCTTACGCTCGGGAGAGCCGCTTCGTGCGAATAATTCGGTGGCTGGCCGGCCGAAAATAGACGATTGGCCGCGGTTACAGTTTGCGATGCCGAAGGAGAGATATCTCCTTTTCAAATCGGCAGTCGCGATTTTCAATTGCTGCGGTTCCGTTGCATGAATGGTGCAATGATGCAGAGGTCGCAGCGGAAAATCTGACTGGGTTGAAACAATTCTGTTTGATGGAGCACACAATTGTGGACATCTAATTCGCCTGAATTCTTTGCGTTTTTGCGGATTGCCGGTTACTCTGGCCACTCATCCCTCCTCGACCAGCGAGGCTCAGCTCTGATCCTGATCAGGCAGAGATGAACGAAGCCTCTCCAATCCTTCCCTCCTGATTGGTGTCAGCGAATGAGTCACACGCCAGGATTTCATTTACCCGCTTGTCTGAATACCTGCTGGCTGGGCCATTTGGTCCTTGCCATGTCTTTGCTTCTTCTTTTCGGGCCATTCTCAGGCGTCAGCGCGGATGAAAAGAGTCCATCTCCGGGCTATTACCGCAATGTCCGTCCAATTCTGCAGCGGCATTGCTCGGGATGCCATTTCCCCGGAAAGCGAGAGGGAAAGCTATCTGTAGTGTCATTTGCTGATCTGCTGCATGGCGGAGAGGCTGGTGGCGGCGTTATCCCGGGAAAACCGGATGACAGCACCATCGTCCAGTACATCAGTGGTGAAGAACCAGAAATGCCGCTCAATGCTGAACCGCTCAGCCCCCAGGACGTCGACACCATCCGTCGATGGATCGAGGCTGGGGCAATCGACGATACGCCGGCATCGCTGGGGCCAGAGATCTCGGAATCAAATCCGCCCGTTTATCGAACGGCCCCTGTTGTGACAACGATGGACTACTCTCCTGATGGAAAATGGCTGGCCGTTTCCGGGTATCATGAAGTGCTGCTGCATTCTCTGGAAGCAGATTCTGCTCCCCGTCGTCTTATTGGCCGATCGCCTCGGATTGAGTCGTTAAGCTTCTCACCAGATGGTCAGACACTGGCCGTCGCGGGTGGTGCGCCTTCGCTTTTTGGTGAGATTCAGATCTGGTCTGTTGAAACCGGAAAACAACTGCATTCGACAACGATTTCGCACGACACGCTGTTTGGCGTTTCCTTTAACGCCGACGGCACGCTGGTCGCTTTCGGAGGTGCAGACAATAGTCTCAGGGCCTTGAAAGTAGAAACCGGAGAAGTCGTGATGCAAATGGACGCCCACTCCGACTGGGTCCTGGGGTCGACCTTTTCCTTAGCCAACGATCATTTGATCAGCGTCAGTCGGGATCAGTCGATGAAGTTGACCATGGTTGAGAATGGTCAATTTGTTGACAACATCACCAGTATCACTCCTGGTGCGTTAAAAGGCGGACTCGTTGACGTACAACGGCACCCAAAGAACGAAGAAGTTCTGGCTGTCGGTGCTGATGGTGAACCTCGGCTTTATCGCATTTTTCGTGTGCAGGCTCGCAAGATCGGGGACGATTTCAATCTGATCCGAGCGTATCCAAAACTTCCGGGCCGACTGTGCGACATCGATTTTTCTCCAGGCGGAACACGGTTCGTGTGCGGATCCAGTACGGCAACTGGTGGTGCGGCGCGAATCTATCAAACCGACGATCCAGCGAAGACGATTGATCTGCCGGAGATCAACGGTCCAGCGTTTGCCGTTTCATTTCGCCCGGATGAAAAACAGGTTGCAGTGGCAGGATTTGATGGTCAGATCAGACTGTTCGATAGTGAATCGGGTAGGCTTCAGAAGACTTTTTCATCAGCCCCAATCCTCGAAGTCAGCGCGACGGCTTTGCGTTAGTTTTTGGCAATGATACGAACACGGAGAGGCTTATTCATGCAATTAGTTCTTGTCAGAGCGTTGATCATTGCAGCGGTATTCACGCAGTCATCCACCGTTTGGGGGGAAGCCAGCGAGGAATCCGAGCGTGTTTTCAAATCGATCGAGGTTTACCCCGAACGACTGGAGTTGTCTTCTATCCGTGATGCGAGACGTCTGCTGGTCACTGGAGTGACGGAGGACGGTCAGCGAATTGACCTGACTCTTAAGTCGATGTTTCGAGTGGAAGGGGATTGCTGCCAGCTTGATGGGGACGGATACATCAATCCATCGTCAGCAGGTGAAGGAAGCATTGTGGTTGAAGTCGCCGGGATTCAGGCGGTGGTGCCGGTGAAAGTCGCTTCAGCTGAGCCTGTGGCGGTTGATTTTATTCGTGAAGTCAATCCTGTCCTTGGAAAGGCTGGATGCAACCAGGGGACCTGCCACGGTTCGCAGAGTGGAAAGAATGGGTTCAAGCTGTCTTTGCGTGGCTACGATGCCTTATACGATTACCGAGCGCTTGTGGACGACATTTCCGGCCGCCGTTTCAATCGGTCCGTGCCAAACCAGAGTCTGATGCTGCTGAAGCCCACGCAGGGGGTTCCTCATGAGGGCGGGTTTCTGTTCGATGAACAATCCCGTTATTACAAGCTGATTGAGCAATGGATCGCCGAGGGCTGTCAGTTTAATGAGCAGGCTGCCCGAGTGACTGGAATTGTCGTCTACCCACCAACGCCACTTCTGCAGTCGAGCGGCGACGAACAGCAATTGAGCGTCATTGCAACCTATGCCGATGGCACCAGCAGAGACGCGACGCGTGACGCTGTTTTTGAAACAAGTAATTTTGAAGTGGCGACAGTTTCAAAGTCAGGCCTGGTCAGGGCCGTCCGTCGGGGCGAAGCGGCAGCACTTGTGCGGTATGAAGGACACTACGCAGCAGCTCCGGTCGCTATCCTCGGGAACAGAGACGGCTACGAATGGAACGAGTCTGCAGAACTGAATTTTGTTGATGGTTTTGTCAACGCCAAGCTGCAGCGTATGAAAATCCTTCCTTCCGAACTTGCCGACGACGCCAGCTTTCTCCGACGCGTTTCGCTTGATATCGCGGGGATTACTCCGACTCAGGAACAGACGCTCGCATTCATCAATGATCCAGCCGAACGCACCGAAAAGCGACGAAAGAAAATCGACGAACTCCTGAATCACCCGGGGTATGTGGATCACTGGACATTGAAATGGAGCGACCTGTTACTGGCTCGCCGCAAGGCAATTACAGAACGCGGCGTTTGGGCGTTTCGAAACTGGATCCGAAACGCAGTCGCCACAAATCTTCCATACGACAAGTTCGCTTCCGAATTGATCCTGGCGTCGGGAAGCACGATCGAGAATCCGGCGGGGAACTATTATCGCATTGCCCGTGAGCCAAAACTGGTCATGGAGAACATGACTCAGGTGTTCCTTGGCACTCGATTCAATTGCAACCAGTGTCATGATCACCCATTTGAACGGTGGACACAGCGGCAATACTACGAGCTGGCCGCCTACTTTGCGGAAGTTGGCCGTAAGCCGGCAGCAGATGGCGATGAAATCATTTATACACGGGCAACGCCCGAAGCTGTGATTAACCCCGATACTAATCAGCCAGCTTCTCCCCAGTTTCCATTCTTGCACAGTGGGGAGGTGGAATCGGATGGTTCGCGGCGAAAGCAACTGGCACAGTGGCTGACAGCCGATGAGAATCCCTATTTCGCTCGCAGTGCAGTCAATCGCTACTGGAGCTACTTCTTCGGTCGTGGCATCATTGATCCTGTTGACGACATCCGGGCAAGTAACCCGGCGTCCAACCCTGAGCTTCTGGACGCACTGACGAAAGATTTCGTTGAGCATCAATATGACCTGAAACGGCTCATCCGCCTGATTTGTAACTCGGCTGCTTATCAGCGAAGTCTCGAAACCAACAAGTGGAATGAAGATGACAACGCCAATTTCTCTCATTCATCACCAAGACGATTGACTGCGGAGCAGTTATATGACGCCATTATGCAGGCCACGGGAGCTCCAAGAAACCTGCCAGGCGTACCCGCGGGATTTCGCGCAGCGCAGTTGCCGGACCCTCAGGTCGAAGTTGCATTTCTTGACATGTTTGGTCGACCTCCGCGAGAACTGCCATGCGAATGCGAACGCAACAGCGATGTCAGTCTTTCGCAAACACTGAACATGATTAACGGACCGACCATCAGTGATGCAATTATCCATCCCAACGGCGTCATCGCCCGGACGATGGCATCGGGGGCAGACAACAAGGAACTCGTCAGGACCATTTACCTGTCGACGCTTTGCCGCCTGCCGGCAGATTCAGAGATGGAGAAGTCATTGGCGTACTTTGATTCCGTAGGGACACCGCGTGAGGCCGCCGAGGATTTAATGTGGGCTCTGATTAATAGTCCGGCTTTCCTTTTCAATCGATAGATTTGATGCAATTCATTTCATCCGATAACGCTCCGTTTGTTCCTGCATCCCACGAAGATCAGGAGAGGCCGGGAGTGCTGAAACGTGTGATTGCAACTCGGAGCGTGTTTCAGCAAGGGCATGTGCAGATGCTGAACTGGGCCCGACTTCCGGCCGGGGCGTGTTTCCGACCACATTATCACCAGGATATGCAGGAAGCGTTTGTTCTGGTGAGTGGGCGGGTTCGTATGACAGTTGCGGACACATCGGTTCTAATGGAACCAGGTGACACGGTGATCGTGGATCCCGGTGAAATACATCGGATGACGAGCGAATGGGAAACAGATTCCGAATATCTGGTCTTCGGAATCTCTGCCGGAAAGAACGGGCAAACAATTGTCGTTGACTGATCTCGCGACGTTTTGATTTTGTTTCACAGATTTCCTGTGCTCTGCATCAGAGATCGATCACAATTCTGCAAAGCGCGCGGGGCGGGATATCCAGCTGAAGCGTGCAGGTTGACGGAAGTGCAAACGCTTTCTACGCGGGAGTTGATTGAATGGCCCTTGTTGCGAATCCACAGCGAGACGACGTGCGTCTTCACCGGTCTGTTATGCTGACCGTCATGGCGCTGGTATTGTTTTTCTATTCGTTTTGTCCGTCTCTTTCGGCCGGTTCGGCCCCGCTGGATGTGAAGTTGCAACAGGCAATTCAATCCTGGCAGGCAGGTGATTTGGGGACGGCCATGTCTCTGGTCGAAGAAGCAGCCAGCGCGAAGTCAGTCGATCCCCGCGTTTGGTATCTGCGTGGTGTGCTGGCGACGCAAATGGGGGCCGATGGCGCGGAAGATTTTGCGAGAGCCGCGAGACTTGAAGTGGCACAAAGTTCGACTCGCCTGATCAATCCATTGCTCGAACACGTACAGGGGGACGTTCGGGCGGCCATCGAATCGGCGCGGCGAACGGCAAAAATCAGCATTGCTGCAGACCCTGATCGTGCTGCCGCGGCGATTGATTACCGAAATGCGATGGAAGCATTGAGCCAGCAGAATGTTGCCGATGCACTTGCGGCATTCGATCGTGCCATCGAAAAGGATGGCAGCGATGCGAGATTTCACTATATGAGAGGTGTGGCACTTGTACGATCAGGGCGGACGGATGAGGCGAAGGATTCGTTCCGCAAAGGTCTCGCGCTGGAGAACAGCTACGACCAGGTGATGTCCGTCAACCGTGTTCTGGCCGGTGTTCAGGGTGAAGCCCGTCGAATGATCGAAGAAACTGAGGTCAGCACTGGTGATTCACTGCTGACACGGCAAACGAAACAACGGCAGGTCATCGCGGAATATCAAAACTTTCAGCGGCAGCTGCAGGTTGCAGACGCTGCTCAGCGGGAACAGTTAATGGCCGCAGCGGAGACCTCGAGGCGAGCAAGAGAAGAAGAAGCGGCAAAACAGATTCTGGCTGCCGAAAAGGAAATGGCATCGCTGGAGGCCTTCCGACAGGCGGCTGAAGCTGAGGCGAAAACGGTCATTGAACCTCCTGTTGCGCCCGTGGCTGAACCCAAACCGACCGTGCCTCCGATTCCGAAAGGGAATCCATTCAGTAGTCCCACTAATCCCGGCGGACTAACGGCAGAATTGCCAGAGAAACCATCGAATCCATTTTCACAGGCCATTGCCGCCACAACCGTTGACACATCGTGGCTGGCCCCCCAGTCTGAATTGCTCTTCACAGCTCGCATGTCGGACATTCTGAACAGTTCGTTCGTTTCGCCGCTTCTGAGCCGGCCGGATGTCCAGGATGGTCTGAAGAAACTGGAGGAGCAGCAGGGGCTGCCGTTGATGGAAGTCGAGTCGATTACCGGAGGAATGGGCGATGTCATGACAAAGGTCATGGGCATGTTCATGAATGCAGGGAATCCGGCAGCTGCTGCGGCTCAGTTCGCTAACAACCCGACAGCGATCAATGTCGTTCACATGAAGTCGGATTTCGATCTGAAGGCTTTGGCGGCCAGTAAAGGTTACGCAGAATTCACACACGGAAATTTCACCGGATACCAGTTGCCAAAGCCTGAAGTTCCTGCGGGGATGAATATTGACCTTCCTCAAACAGCGATCTGTCAGGTCGATTCGCGAACGCTGCTCACAGGCAGCATGGACGCACTGAAGGCCGCCCTGGATCGTGGCAAAGGTGAAAGTACGCTGACTCAGTTCGCTTTCGCACCAAAGAACGCGCAGGCTTCACTAGCGTTTACAACGCCGCTTCTCGCCGGCCTGTCAGGCAACATTCC
This sequence comes from Planctomycetaceae bacterium, assembly GCA_041398825.1. Lineage (NCBI taxonomy): Bacteria > Pseudomonadati > Planctomycetota > Planctomycetia > Planctomycetales > Planctomycetaceae > Planctomycetaceae bacterium. Next base: position 45,131 of record JAWKTX010000009.1, read on the forward strand.
GCAGTTGCCGCCAAGCTCTCCCCCACCGGCCGCTGCCGTTGCAAATGCTCTGCGGGGCAAGGTGCAGGGGATTGCGTTGGGTTTCAGGTTTTCGAATTCATTGGATCTCGACATCAGTGTGTTGCTGACGGAAGCAGCGGCGGCTTCGGATGCTGTCCCCCACTTGACCGCATTGCTTCAGATGGCGCAGCAGGTTTATACAGTCACGCCACAGGGACGCAGCGCAGTGCCTGGCTTGCTTCAGCCTGTAGCAGATTCTGCAGTACAAAGCTTGAAAGCCAGTGCTTCTGAAAGTGTGTTGACCGTCTCTGTGTCTGTCCCCGGCGATTTGGTCACAATTCTTAATGAACATCCGGAGCTACTGCCCAGCCCTCCCGGCGGACCGGGATTGCCCGGCGGCCCTGGATTGCCTGGTGGTCCGCGGAGCGGCAATGGATTTCCTGGTTCAGGGACTCCTCCTTCGCCGTCTGGCAACTAAGCGGCACCATTCGTTGTCTCCCATACCAGGCCCGGCCGACTTGAATCGTAGGACACTGTCTATGCGTTTTGTTCTCGTATGCTTGATGATGGCATTTGCCAGCCGGGCCATCGGTACGGAGTCTTCTGCCGAAATTCGAAAACCCAATTTCGTCTTTTTCCTCGTGGATGATCTCGGTTGGACAGATCTTGGATGCTTCGGAAGTCGCTTCTATGAAACGCCCAATATTGATCGACTGGCGGCATCAGGGATGCGATTCACGAATGCCTATGCTGCCTGTCCGGTTTGCTCGCCCACGCGTGCATCGATCATGACAGGAAAGTACCCGGTCCGGGTTGGAATCACAGACTACATCGCACCCAACGGCGCCAATCAGCCGGAACAGTGGAAGCGACAGACTCCGTTGCTGCCAGCACCTTATCGTGATCGGCTGGACCTTCAGGAAGTTACAATTGCTGAGGCACTCAAGCAGGCGGGATACGGTACATTCTTTGCCGGTAAGTGGCATCTGGGTCCGGAGGGATACTTTCCTGAGGACCAGGGATTTGACTTTAATCTTGGTGGCCTGGAGCGCGGTGGTCCGTATGGTGGCAAGAAGTACTTCAGCCCCTATGGAAATATCCGTCTTCCTGATGGACCTGAAGGCGAGCACCTTCCCGATCGACTTGCTTCTGAGACGGTCAAGTTCATCGCCAATCACAAGACCGAGCCTTTCTTCGCCTACCTCTCTTTCTATTCCGTTCACACTCCGCTGATTTCCCGGGAGGATCTGAAACTCAAATATCAGAAGAAAAAAGAGGCCATGGGACTGGAGGCCAAATGGGGAAAGCTGGGTGAGCGAGAAGTAAGGTTAGTTCAGGAGCATGCAGTCTATGCCGCAATGGTGGAAGCGATGGATTCAGCCGTGGGCAAGGTTCTGAACGCACTTGATGAACTCGGACTATCCGAAAACACCGTTGTTTTTTTTATGTCGGATAATGGTGGGCTTTCGACATCCGAGGGACACCCGACTTCCAACCTGCCGTTGAAAGGTGGGAAGGGCTGGATGTATGAGGGTGGAATTCGCGAGCCGATGATTGTTCGTGCCCCCGGAATCACACGACCCGGCGCCGTTTGCGATTCTCCTGTGATCAGTACGGATTTTTTTCCAACAATGCTGGATCTGGCATCACTGGACTCTCGCCCAAATGCCCATCTGGACGGCGAAAGCTTTGTTTCGCTTCTTGAGGGAGGTCGCCGGGAACGAGCCGACATGTTCTGGCACTATCCTCACTACGGCAATCAGGGTGGGTCGCCGTCCGGGTGTGTTCGTTCCGGAGAATGGAAGCTGATTGAGTTCTACGAAGATGGCCATCTTGAACTCTACAACTTACAAGAAGACCCGGGCGAAGAAACAGATTGTTCAGCCACAAGCCCCGATCTGGCAGCAGACTTGCAGAAGAAGTTGGCAGCGTGGAGAATCGCGACCGGTGCAGTGATGCCGTCAAAAAAAAATCGTGATTCGAAATAAACGGTCGCCGCGGCGACCAGGGACCAAAGCTCAGGATCCTCCAATCGTGTCGCCAGTAGAAGTACTTCGCAGGTTCTGCCATCGTCTGATCGATCAGGAAGCCGCTAAACCGATTATCCTGCCGATGGAGAACTCCTCGGGCTTCTGGTTTGGTGGCGGCAATATGGAGATCGATGGCGATGGAAATTTGTTCGTCGTCGGGCGCTACAGAAATGCGGGCGATTCGCGAACAGGTGTTGCCAGTGGAACGCGCGGCCTCGAACTGGCGATATTCAAGTCCGCCGATCAGGGTCAGTCTTTTCACAAGATTGCATCCTGGGGGAAGGCGGAGCTGAACACCGCTGAGGCGGAAGTGCTGTCGATTGAGGGGAGTTGCCTTCGATTCCACGATGCTGGCGCAGAACTTTATGTATCGACAGAAAAGATCGGTATCCCGTATCCGGATGAACTTTCAGGCTACCTGAAGCCAGGCGCGGGGGTATGGACGATCGATGTCCTTCAGGCCAGCTCTGTTGATACGTTGACAGGCGGCCGTGCGGTACCTTTTCTTCGATCAAACGATCCGGAACATCTGCATGTGAAGGATCCATTTTTCTGGCACGGAAAATCACAGACACGACTGGGGTTTTGCAGTCATCCGTACAGTTGGTCCAGTTCGAACACCTGCGTCACTGACCTACAGCTCAATCACAGTCATTCTGCTACCAGTCCGCAAACGGACTTTGGAGTTATCCCGCGCGGGACGACCTGGGATGTCGCAATGACACGAGGCACATGCATCCTGCCACTGCCGCGAGTTGGTCGTTTCTCTGATCACGCGACGAGTCTCTTGTTCTATTGTGGGGGGGAATGTTTGCGACCTCATGACGAACATGCGACCGCCGTCATGCGGCCCCGCGGCTATTCGTGTGAGGAAATCGGGGGAGCCGGATTCATTGTCAATGATGATCCGGGGACGTTTACTCGTCTATCCCGTCTCGCTCCAATGTTTGTCAGCCCTTACGGAACCGGCTGCAGTCGATACGTCGACGTGCTTTCTGCACCGGAGGGCTACTATGCAACCTGGCAGCAATCGCAGAAGGATCTCAGCCAGCCGCTTGTCATGAACTTTCTGCCTCGCGATGAAGCAGAAGCCCTTCTGGCCGAATAAGCGCGATTACAAATTCATTTGTACTTTGCACCCGGGATAACGGAAATGGACCGAAAGAAACCTGTTTCGTGTGGCTTCCTCGTCGTCAGGGGGCAACCCATCCAGTCATTTCTGCTGATGAAACATCCCAAGCGCTGGGACCTTCCCAAAGGACACGTGGACCCAGGCGAAACAGATTTGCAGTGTGCACTGCGCGAACTGGCCGAAGAGACAGGAATTGAAGCGGACGCGATTGAGGTTGCTCCGGAATTTCTTTTCGAGCACCGATATATGGTGAGTCAGAAACGATACGGCGGTAAGGGGACCACAGAGAAAATCCTTCGCATATTTCTTGGGAGGCTGACGAGACCGGTTGAGATTTTACTTACCGAACATGACGGGTATGAATGGTTTGACTGGAGTCCTCCACATCAAATCCAGGAGCAAACAATTGATCCACTACTGGCTGCCCTGGATCATTATTTAAAAACACAGTCAGACGCCCGGTTGTAGCCGGAAAACGGCATACAAAGTTCCAAAGGCATTCATGAAAGTCGGACATGAGTAAGAGAATCTTTTTCAGCCGCGGTCTGCATATCCCGCGTCGTTCAGTGCTGCGAGGAGCTGGTGTCGCGCTGTCAGTGCCATGGCTGACTGCTATGCAACCCGCATTCTCTCAGAACACATCAACATCTCCACGCCGCTTCGTTGCGATGACACTGGGGCTGGGGCTGCTTGCTGACAATCTTAATCCAGCGTCCGGCGGTAGCAACTACGAGCCCAGTCGCTACCTGAAACCAATTGACGATCTCCGGAATCACTTCACAGTCATTTCCGGCAGTTCGCACCCGGGAGTTACGGGCGGACACCGGGCAGAAGCCAGCATTCTGACAGCGAATCCGGTGGGAAGTACAGGACGTGCCAGGAACACAGTGTCCATCGATCAGTACCTGGCCAGGTACCATGGGTCGGCAACACGTTTTCCATCGCTGGTCGTTGGCAGCAGCGGTAGCTCAAGTCCGTCTTACACCGAAAACGGTGCGATGGTGCCGGCAGAAGACAGCCCATCACGTCTGTTTCAGAAATTATTTGTCGACGAGTCTCCCGCAGATCGTGAACGTTATGCACAGAGAGTCAGGGAGGGCCGAAGCATTATGGATCTGGTCAGTGACGATGCACGAAGACTTGCCGGACAACTTGGGCAGGGTGACAGGGAACGACTTGATAACTACTTCGACAGCGTTCGGGAACTTGAATTGCGACTGGCAGAATCCGAGTCCTGGGCACACCTGCCAAAGCCAAAGGTGACTGCGCCGCGCCCCGTCGACATTGGCAATCCCAATGATTTTATCGGGCGACAACGATTGATGAGTTCAGTATTGAAGCTCGCCCTCGAGACTGACTCCACGCGATTTATCACCTACCATCTGGGTGGTTCCGGCGGCGTGGTGCCCTTGCGCGGAGTTGACGAGGGCTATCATTCGTTGAGCCACCATGGAATGGACGAAGAGAAGCTGGAGCAACTGACACTCGTAGAAACCGAGATCGTTTCAGCGTGGGGAGAATTTCTTCGCGACCTGCGTTCGGTGCAGGAAGATGGTAAATCACTGCTCGATCAGACCGCGGTCCTGTTGACGAGCAATCTTGGCAACGCATCCAGCCACGACAACCGTAACATGCCAGTGGTACTGGCCGGCGGTCGGTTTAGACACGGCCAGCATCTGGCGTTTGATCGTCGGAACAACTACCCACTGCCCAACTTGTTTGTGAGTGTGCTGCAGCACTCAGGTGCCGAGGTGGATAGTTTCGCTTCATCTACAGGAACGATGACCGGGCTTGAACAATCAGCACACTGAACAATCAGCACACTGAGCAACTGAACGTACCATCTATCTGCCAGGATCGTCTTCGCGCACTGGAAAACGTCCTCTCCCGCCAATTTCTCGCAGAAACCCCATGGCGTCCAGGCTGCGTTCGTAGTTGACCAGCCTTTGAGCCAATTGGTGTCTCGCGGAGTTCTGGTCATATTGACTGAGCAGGAGTATCTGTTCAATTTCGAATCGGGCGGATTCAGGATCGGTGTTCATCAGGTCTCGTCGGACTTTCTCATCCTGGATTTCTGCGAACGCGTCGACCAGGTTTTCGGAGTCGGGGGAGATACTGCCTCGAATCGGCTGACTCAGGGCAATCACGGCCTGATCGAGAATCGACATTGGAATCATTACTCTGACGAAACCACTTGCCATTGGATTTCGTTCGGACTTCCTGACGAGTGATTCCCATTCGTGCCTCCAGGACGAATCAATGGAATCGATGTGCGCCTCAAATACTTCGTAGAACGAGGCCAGAGAACCCTGCGCAAAATGCTGTTTTCGCAGGCGGTCTATGACCAGCAGAGTCTTGCACAATAAACGCTCGGAGGGGGATTCAAACTGTGCCAGCAGGAGTCGTTCGTCGTGTGGCAGTTCGCTGTCCGGAAAAGCAGTATCGATGATATTGCTATAGTCGCTGATTGATAGTGTCAACGGGGATACCTGAGCATTCGAATCCGACGCCGGTCGCTTCTGTGTTCTGCGCTGCGTTCTTGAAAATCTGGCCCCGAACGAAAAATCCACAACGATCAGGTCACGGGATGCCAGATCGGCTTGAATCTTTTCAGCAACAGCGGCGACGTCGGCGGCAACAATTTTTGTACGCCATTCGGTTTGCTCAACAGGCGGAAGCGAAAGATACCATTCATTCAGCATTGTCAGCTTTGCTGCGAGAACGCCATCCTGTTTAACAGCATTGAATGTCGTTTCGACTCGCTGCCTGCGATCAGCCGAGAATCCCTTGAATGCTTCAAAGGCCTCCTGAAGAGCCTGACGATCAGTCACCGGCATTGCTGTGTAGTCCGAGGAACTACGCAGCAGATCCAATTCAGATTCGGGTAAATGTCCGAAGATGGCGAAAGCCGTCGCGCAACCACCGATGAGGCCCAGCAGGTTAAGCAGGTTGAAAAGGAAACTTGAAACGCGAGTATTACCCACCGGTTGACTCCACCTGCTTTGGTGTTGGTAGATCCTTCAGAAATTCCGTGTTGGGAGGTAAGTCGTACAGGAAAAGGCCCTCCAGCATTTCTCGATGCCGGAGCAATTCGACATCATCCGGCGGCCGATTTCTAAGCCGGTTCCATTCGACGGTTTCAATGACAGCGAAACAGAGCACAAACGAAAAGGAAAAGCTGATGGCCGTTCGAGCAAGAACGTGTGACCATGCTGTCGACCGCGTATTTCGAAGCACCACTTCATTCTGACTTGTCGCTGAGAGATCCGGTTCAAACCCGGTTTCTGTCTCAGCCAGCGATATGGACTGCATGGATTCCAGTGTTCGATTCGTAAACTGGCCGCTGGCAGTGATTTCTTCGAGAGAATCCAGCAGTTGCCATGCCCGGTCCAATTGATCGGCTTGTTTCCGTAATGGCTCGTCTTCTGCCAGTCTTTGTTCCAGTCCATTAGCCCGCGAAATCTCCAGCTCTCCATCCAGGTAAGCGACGAGATCTGCGAGTTCATTGTTGACCGGTTCTTCCGGTTCGTCGAGGTTTCCGTCGGGCTGCTTTGTCATTGGATCGAGTCCTATAGGTATCGTTCAAGACTCTCTTTGAGCTTGGTTCTGGCTCGCGCGAGCAGCGATTTCACGCCAACTGTGCCAAGGCCCATGATGTCACCGATTTCTTCGTAGCTCATCCCTTCGAACTTGTGGAGCAGCACAGCCGTTTTCTGTCGCTCCCCCAGTTCATCAAGGGCCTGACGCACGACGTCGCGAATCTCAATGGAATCAAGCTGCCTGGTCGGCATAAGTGCCGATTTTTCTGCCAGATTTTCAGAACGAGAAGGAAATCCCTGAGAATCGGCGGACGATTGCAGCGAGACTTCCCGCCGTCGGGCTGCCCCTCTCTTTTGGTTGCTGGCCAGATTGTGAGCGATTCGGAACAGCCAGGTCGAAAACCGGGCTTTGGCCTCATACCGTTCCCGCGAACGATACACACGCAGAAACACTTCCTGAGCCAGATCTTCAGCCGCGGCACGATCGTGCAGGATGTGGAAGAAGAAGCCGACCATGCGATCCTGATACAGGACGACGAGCTGCTCGAAGGCCTTCTGATCGGCCTCGTGCGCAACTCTGAGCATCAACTGAACATCAGGATCAGAAAGATACTGGTTCGCCAGGGACTGAGAAACCAACGATGTTCACTCCGCTACTTCAGAACACGAAGGGTCTGAAGAGTTTTTCGAAGGGGGGAACAGAACCGAAGCAGGCCTCTGTAATGTACGGGCAGCGTTATGGATACAGCAAGTGACTTCGGGTCGTTGCGAAAGAACCTGGTCCTGCTTGGGGAGCAGCCCGGAACGACTCAAGAAGCAGAAACTTACCGGCGCAAGAAAAAACCTCGACCGGAATGGTCGAGGTTTATGACCCCAGGGGGATTTGAACCCCCGTTACCGGAATGAAAATCCGATGTCCTAGACCTAACTAGACGATGGGGCCGGGTAGTGCCTTTCGGCGGGCGTTTTATAACAAACTAGCCAGCTTTTTCTTCGGTGGGCGAGGAGGAAATCTTCAGATTTTCTCGCAAAATCGCCTCGAGAACTTCCTGGCGATGAACAGGTATTTCCTTTGGGGCCTGAATGCCAATTCGAACTCGGTCCCCCTGGATGTCGACGATCAGCACCCGGATGTTATCTCCAATTGTGACAACTTCGTTCTTCTTCCGTGACAAAACCAGCATGGCTACACCTATCGACTTTCCTGAAGTTCATGACTCGATAAAGAAACCCCCTCTTCCGAAACTCATGCCCGGCTTAACCCTGCGGCTGCAGCCAGGTTGAAATGGGAGGACCATTCGAAAATCCCTTGCATCAGATTACGCAGGGAAGGAAAAAGCGTCAAGAAGTTGATTTTCAGGAAAGTCAACGAACATCCGCAATAGTGCTCTAATCTTCCGTGGAGGCAGCGGCTAGTTTCTCGGCCTTCCTTTGTGCCGCAGCAGCTTCACGCTCTTCCACTGCTGCAACTGCGATCAGTCGACGACGCAACTGGCGGTAATCGGCGTTCAAATGCCGCCACTTTGGGTCTTTCGCCAATTGTTTTCCTTCTACTCCTGCTGCCTTGAGTCCCTGTTCGCAATCGGCAAGGCTTTTCTTTGCGAGTTCAAGCTGTCGCTCGATTCGGGGCCGGTCCTTCTTCATAACACACCAAACCATCTCTAAAACGTGTCAAAGTGCTTGTATTTCGATCGGCGGAGAGTGATCCGACCTGAAAAAGTCGGCTGCAGATCAACAGAACCATCAATAAACTCTGGATTTTCCCAGGCGAGTGAGACTTCTCCGCAGACTCATGAAGCAAACGATTGAACTAAAATCGATATGCCCGAGCCGCGGATTTTTACAAGGTTTGACGGCTTCTTCAACGGGAAACCACACGTAAATCGCTGGGATTCGTCCAGTTTCGCTGCCCGTAGAAAAAGTTTGCCACCATTCGCCGGAGCTGCGGGATTGGTCAATCCGTCTGAATCAGCCGCAGGATTGGCTCAATAAAGGCGAACGTCCCGATTGTCATGACCGCAACACCAATGACATTAAGCAACAGACCGTACATCGCCATTTGACGTATGGACACGCGCCCACTACCGAAGACAATGGCGTTTGGCGGAGTTGCAATCGGCATCATGAAAGCACAGCTCGCAGACAACGTCACAGGCAAGAACAACAACCGAACATCGATTCCCAGAGGCTCAGCAAGCGGGATCAGCGTGGGGAGAAGGGTGTTGACGGTTGCCACATTGCTGGTGAATTCTGTCAGGAAAGTGAGCATGAAACACAGTGCCGCGATCACAACCCATGCAGGTCTGCCTGCAAGAGGGCCCTGAAGTGAATCACGAAGCCAGGCAGAAAGCTCCGTTGCCGTAAAGCCTTCTGCGAGGGCAAATCCACCTCCAAACAGCAGAATCATTTCCCATGGCAGGCGATTCGCCGAAGGCCAATCCATCAGGCGTACGACGGCCCCCTCCTTTTTCGGAACCCCGGCCGGAATAATGAAGAGCACGATAGCAGCGATAATGGCGATTGTGGTATCGGATACCCCGGTCAGCTGGGGCGGTGCATTTCCAACGAGATTGGAAGCTCGCTCCACAGCCCAGCTCCAGATGTCAACAATTCCCGGAACGACAGTGACACCATTTACTCGAAGTGGCTTCTGGAAAACCCATGCTGCTGCCGTCAAAGCGAAAACAGCGAAGACTCGAATTTCAGCACGGGTCGCCGGCCCGAGCGTCCGCAGTCTGGACTCCAGTTCCATTCGGAGCCTGGCATCGGCATTCGTCTTGATTCCCAGACGCCGGGTGAGTGTCCACCAGGTAATCAGCAACATGACAATGCTGACCGGAGCTGCAGCCAGTATCCATACGGCCACTGTGATGCGTGGAACCTGCGGCATTTGTTCCTGCAGAATGCCAACTGCGACACTGTTAGTGGGAGTCCCGATGATCGTTGACATCCCGCCCAGGCTGCAGGAGTAAGCAATTGATAAAAGCAACGGTACAGCAAGAGTTTCGGAGGGTTTCTTGCTGGCGGTTGTACTGCCGATTTGAGTGGATTCGCTTCCTTCGTCCAGCGTTTTCAGCATCGCCAGTGCAATCGGAACCATCAGCATGGTACAGGCTGTGTTGCTGATCCACATCGATAACACCGCCGACGTTATCATGAATCCCCCGACCAACCGGCGCGGGCTGACACCGACAACAGACACAAGGTTGAGGGCAATTCTTCGGTGAAGATTCCAGCGTTCAATTCCCAGAGCGAGAATCATCCCGCCGAGATACAGAAACAGAGAGTCGTTTGCAAAAGCTTTTGCCACAGCCTTGGCTGGCATAATTCCGAGTAGCGGAAATGCCGCCAATGGAATCAGACTCGTCGCAGCAAGCGGCAGTGCCTGCGTCATCCAAAGCCCCGCCATGAGCAGGGTCACGGCCAGAAGTCGGTGGGCTTCGGGCGTCATGCCCTCGGGCGTTGGCGACAACAGAATCAGGAGGCAAATGACGGACAACGCGATCGGAAACCACCGCAGCCAGGCGGCGGGAGTGCTCTGACTGGATTCCGCAGAATTCTCGGGCGCAAATTCTTGATGTTCGCTGGTCGTCACTCTGTCGGAAGCTTGTCAATATGGTACGCGGTCAGTCGGATGCCCAAACGCAGCCGAAGTTGGAACCGCAGAATAAGGCATAGAGGCGGCATAATTCGAGTGAGCAGCCCAAAGTGGTGAGTTTACCATCCAAGTGCGCCACGAACATGGCAGCTCTCCGGAACCAGAAGTTGACTCCGGAGAACGAAAATCCATCACAACTATCTATTTTGGAACCGGAGCAAAGGTCTCAAGCCGCAATGCCGAAGCGCCATGGGAAGGAACGCCTGTGTTGATACTTTCCCGATTACGAACCTTGAACCCGAATCTCCACGTACTTCATGCGTCGCCCCGTCTGCGTTGATGCGTACTGACGGATGCAGGCTGAGCATGACAGGGGATTTCCGAATCGAGACATGAACGAAGCGTGCAAATCGACAGTTCAGAATCGTGACCACGCCGACATGCGCAGCCTGTTCGGGGGGCTGACCTGCATACTGGTTGCTGTGGGAATTCAGATGGTCCACAGCGCAAGTTTGTCTTCAGGTTCGAGCCATTCTGATGTCTCGTTCCTGTCGCGGCATTTGTCCTATCTCGCCCTCGCCGGATGCTGTGCCTGGTTTGCGGCACGCATTCCCTCTGGCCTTCTCGAGCAAAATGCCCGACTTTTATTCTGGGCATTTGTTGCGATTCTCGTGTGCGTCCTGCTACCGGGAATTGGTACTCGGGTCAATGGTGCGCAGCGCTGGCTGAGATTTGCCGGACTTTCCCTGCAGCCCTCAGAACTCGGGCGGATTGTTATGCCCATTGTTGGGGCATCGTTAATTTGTGAGACCAGACGGAGCACAGGATTTCGTTTGGCAGCCCTGCCGGTGCTCTTGTTACCAATGATCATTTGTCTTCCGCTGGTCGCTGTTGAACCGGACCTTGGAGCGACGGTGTTTCTTGGAATGGGCTATGTGATTGCCCTTTTCCTGGGAGGATGGCCAGTTCGCTACTTTGCTGCCGCTGCAGCAATTGTCATCCCGGCGGGAATGTCGCTTCTGATACTGCGGCCGTATCAGATGCAACGAATCACGGGATTTATTGCAGCGTGGCAGGATCTCAGCCGTGCACCGTGGCAGATCAGGCAATCGTTGCTGTCGCTCGGGAGCGGCGGACTTGATGGAGTCGGTATTGGGAATGGCTGGCAGAAACTCAGTTACCTGCCAGAAGCCAACACAGATTTCGTTTTCGCCGTCATCGGCGAAGAACTGGGACTGGTTGGTACCGTGACTATTTGCTGCGTCTGGTGGACCCTCTACCTGACGGGGCGCGCTTCCCTGCAGTGCCTCCCTCGGCGATCCTTTCGCTGGATTGTTGGAAACACGCTTCTGCTTCAACTTGTCATTCAGGCTATGGCAAACGTTGCAGTGGTGACGGCTATGGTCCCCCCGAAGGGCGTGCCCCATCCGTTCATCAGCTACGGTGGCACGAATTTGCTCGTAAGTGTTGTTTCCGTTGGTTTGATCATTGGACTTTCGCGTTCTGCCTGCGATCTGGACGACACAGCGGTCTCGGAGCAAGCGGGCGAAGTGAGGAGCCTTCCTGTTTGACTGGCGGATTAGCCGCGCGGACAGCGGGGCAGTCCACACACAGGTTGGAAACAGCCCTATTTTCGCCTCGAAAGCGGTATCAGTATCTGCCGATACTGTTCGTTGCAGCTGGATGAAGTTTTCCGGTCGCCGGGTTTGTACGGTTGACATTCGGGCGAGTCGCCATCTAAAAACTATCTCATCGAAGAACCAACAATTATCGGTTGATTCTTCGACCATTCAGCCGAAGAATGCAGACGTCTCCGCTCCGTGGTGGCAGGCGTTGGAAAAGTAACTCTGGAGGTTTTAAATGCTGACAATTAAGAATGTTGTTCGATTCGCAGTCGCTGGGGCTTTTGTGGCTGTGTGGTCACTATCTTCAGCTGAACAGGTCTCAGCTCGACCAAAGTTCCCAACGATGATGCAGGGAGTTTACCCAAAGCTTGAAGAAGCTCACGGTAAGGACGGCAAGGTTACCTGCACAACTTGCCACCCAACAACTGAAAAGAAGAAGAGTGCTCGCAACAATTTCGGCGTTGCTGTCGGCAAATTCCTCGAAAAGAAGAACGAAACCGACGCTGATAAGCTGAAAGAAGCTTTGAAGAAGGCTGAGAAAGAAGCGAGCGCAACGGAAGGCAAGACTTTCGGCGATCTGCTGAGCGCCGGCGAAATGCCTGGAACTGACAAGAAAGCCAACTGATTTGGCTGCCTGATACAAAGCTGAGAATCTTCATGAGAGCTGGATGGGGTAATCCTCATCCAGCTTTTCTGTTGAATTCTGAATCGAACGCCGTTTCTGATTCCAGTTCCTGCAAAATTGGTGAATTGCTTCAGTAAACAGCCCTCGTAAATCGAAAACTCAATTGAACTTCCGGCGTCGACTCATTACCTTCCCACGCTTCCGCCGGTCCTGACAACCTGAAACCGGACGTCTGAGCAGCATGGTGACAATGGACCAGTCGCCTTAACGTCTTGACGAGAAATCACTTAACGCTATGAGTACTCTGAAGAAAAACAAACGAATTAAGCGAGCCGCACAGCTCGAACTCTACGGCGACCTGAAGCCTGCCCACGGCGTGAAGAAGTGTGAGCGAGGTAAGGCGAAGTATCTGGGCGGGAACGGCCGAAAGACAACTGGTATCACCAAACGCAAGTTCAGAAAGAACTTGAAGAAGATACGAGTTGTCGAAAACGGCGCTGTGGTTCGCCGAACTGTGCCCGTCAGTCTGATTCGATCTGGCGCAATCACTAAGCCACAGGCACAAGATCCGTTTGCACTACCCGGATCAAATTAGCACCATCGGCCAGCCAAAGAATGATCGCTTGAGACGACCCGGGATTTTCGGGTCGTCTTTTTCTTTTGACTGGCTAACCTCATCCGCCATAAGCAGGCCTGTTCGGTACTCTCACCGGTCTGAATTGACGAGTTACAAGCACAATGATACCCGTAGAGTCACGTGTTCTCTGACTCGATTGCTGCCCAGGTCTCGTCGCAATCTTCGGTTTCGTGTTACACGGAATCCGGTGTTGCGACAAATCTCTGGTGTTGCGTAAGGAACGTGTCAGTCACCGGGGGTAATTGCATTACTCTTTTGTCGAGGGCTCATGCGTTGGTTTCGTCCTGGTGTCTGTTTCGTTCAGCGAGCGTACCTGTCGTCTCAATTGCTCGGCCAGTATTTCCAGGACTGCCGCTTCTTTGCTGGCGAGGTTGTGCATTTCGCCTGGATCATTTTGCAGATCATAAAGCTCAACAAATCTGTCTCTTGTTCCATTCTGGTCGAGTGAGTCTTTCATGACCGTTTCGATGTACTTCCAGCGGTGATCACGAAGAGTCCAAACTGGCCCGTCCGCCGCTTCAGGTGCCGGAACCTCAATCAGAACGCGGTCTCTCCATTTTGAGTTGGTGATTCCCCCAACCAGTGGAACCAGACTTTTTCCGTGAACGGCGGATGGGGGCTCCAGCCCGGCGAGTTCGTAGATTGTGGCAGCGATGTCGATGTTCAGCACCAACTCGTCGCACACGCGTGGAGCGATCGATGGAGCAGAGATTGCCATGGGGATACGGATCGATTCTTCATACGGAAGTCCGTTGCCGGCCATTCCGTGTTCACCAAGCAACCAGCCATTGTCTCCCATCAGAATAAACCAGGTGTTGTTCTGAAGCTGAAGGCTTTCCAGTTCATCCAGAAAGCGTCCAATTGCGATGTCCATTTGCTCAACCGCTGCATAGTAATCCCGTAAGTGCCGAGCAATCGCGTCCGTTTTTTCGTAGCCAAACTCGGATGCAAGGATTCGGTTTCGCGACGTTTTCAGTATGTCCGGTTTGCCATTCAGCTCATCATTCCAGTTTGCAGGTACGGGCATTTGCGCCAGGTCGAACACGTTTTTGTGTTCGTCATCCGCGGGCCAGATACCGTTTTGGTCACAATGCGGTACCTGCGTGCACAGCCACAAGACAAATGGCTTCTTCTGACTCAACGCTGAATGAACGAATCGTGCAGACTCCTCTGCGACTACATCGTCCACGAAACCGCGTGTTTTCTGCTGGCGTCCATCTATCCTGAAGTCTCGATCGTACCACGCTCCATCCGACCAGAATGTGGAAGCAAATTCAAATCCGCAGTCTTCGGGTGAATTATTCAGGTGCCACTTGCCTGCGACGCCAGTCAGATATCCAGCTGCTCTCAGAGCATGCGCGAAAGAACGACCTGGATTCCGCAACGAGACGGCGTGGTCGGTGGCAATGCTGCGGGCGTTCCCGTATCGCCCGGTAAGACACGCCGCTCGAGTTGACGAATGTTTCGCCTGCGTCACGAATGCGTTCCTGAATCGTGTTCCCCGCCCGGCTATCCGATCGAGATTCGGCGTCTGGAGAAATTCATTCCCGGCGCAGGAGAGTCCATCCCAACGGTGGGCGTCTGTCAGTATGAAGACGATGTTGGGTCGCGGAACCGCTTTGACAACGACGGCGTCAATATCGTCCGCGCTTACGTCCTGAACCAACCAGATGTTGCAGGCCATCAGTGTCAGCGTTCCCAGCAACAGCCCACGAACGCCCCGGTGTGCAGACCTCATTTTCAACTCCTTATGGTTTGTCGGCATAATGAATCCGGGGAAGTGGAAGGCCGGTCCGGGCAGCAATGTCGAGAGTCAGGAGTCGGGCCTTTCAGGCCAGAAAACAAGACCAGCTAAAACCAGAGACGATGCCCCCAATGCGATTGGAACATGGCGGACGCATCCCGGAAAATTAACTGACTGCGGTTCATATGTCCGCCCTGAATCAGGAATTCCCCGGAGCATGGGGCATGAGGTGTTAGCGCGGGGCCTCGCAATTTTCCCGCCAGTGCATGATTGATCCACGGACCATTTGTCCCATCTTGGGCGGGCTCGCTTCGAACTCTACCCGAAATCCCTGATCGGTTAGTGCCTCCGAACATGTGGGACCTATCGATGCCACCATTGTTCGGCCGCAAGCAGTCCGGAACGCGGAATCCAGGCTTAGTGATTCTGCGACCGACAAGACGTTGCTAACCTGGTTGGCACTTGTAAACATCAGGATATCGACATTGTTATCAACGATTTTCCTGATCGCAGATTCGAGCGGAGTGGTGTCATCCGGAAGAGCCCAGCGATATACAGGCACTCGAGTGACCAACGCACCACGCGACCGCAATTCTTCATACAACCGATTGTTCGGCAATCCATACTCCTGTATCGCAATCCGTCTTCCCGAGAGTCGAAACCTTTCCGGCTCAGACTCGGCGGCTTCATCCATTGACTGCAGTAGTTCACGCCAGGTATTCGGTTCAGGCGCTTTGATGGCAAACTTCAAGCCCGCGTTCGACAGGACGGGAACCGGTTTTGGGCCTCGAACGATGATGTCCATCGACTGCATTGCGGCAATCAGTGGATCGAACAATTGATGGACCTTTGCGACATCGAACAAGGCGGCGGTACCCACACCAGTCATCAGAATCAACAGGGGAAATTGCCCTTCGATCGCCTGAGTGATGAATGACAACGCCTCCGGGTTGTCTTCAATCGGGATTTCCTGCATCGAAGGGGCGGTTAAAGGGCTGCCTCCGTTCCGTTCAATCAGCGTCGCCATCTCTTCTGCTCGACGACTTTCAAAACAACAAACCACAGGCTGATGTTTCATTACATGCTCACTCGACGAATACTTCTGCAGAAATAGTCCACTACAGCTTGCTCGTCCACCTGAGTTACGACGTCGATCATATTCTGAGAAGTCCGAGTTCTTCGGCCATCCACAACCGTCATTCCCGTCGTCAGATTGCCGGCGGTTTCGACATCGACAGAGGCCGTTTCGAAACTGAAGCGTTCAGCTCGAACTGCAACCGCCAGCGCTGTCACTGCGCTCAATGCCAGGCCTTCCTGTGGCATATGCTGCCGCGTTGCCCGGAGTGAATAATGCATTAATGCGGTTACAAATTCTCCGATAGCAGTTGACGGGATGAGCCCACTGATTCGATCGATATCTTCAAATGTCAGCATGGGCTGCAGGCTGACATCCAGCGGGACCATCACTTTCCCGGCAGGAGAATTCAGTACGCTGCGGGCTGCCAGGGGATCTGCCCACATGTTGAATTCAGCGACCGCTGTTACGTCGCCTGGACAATGAATCGCACCACCAAGACAAGTGAGTCCACCAAGAATCATTGGCAACTCCGGGTCAAACTCGAAAGCCATCGCGATATTTGTCAGTGGTCCGAGCGACAGGATTCGAACTTCCTGAGGGTGTTCACGCACGATATCAACGATAAGTTTTGCGGATTCCCGACGATTATGAAGATCGGGTACGCGAGGGTCCGCGTCTCCCAAACCAAACCTACCGTTGAGCAATGAATGGGCAGGAGCTCCCGGTGGCACATGCTCTCCAGGGGCTTCTTCAATTTCCGACTGGCCAATCCGAGGGTGCCGGAGCGGGTCAGCAAGTCCGGTGATGAACTGCAGATTACGGGTCGCCTGAACTCCGGATACAGTGCCGCCAGTGGCGGTCAACCCCAGCACATCAATGGTTGGATCCACCATTGCAACCAGCACTGCAAGCGTGTCGCCAATGCCAGAGTCTGTATCGATGATCAGTTTCTTGCTCAATGCAACGGTCCTTAGAAGCAACGGTCCTTAGAATTTCATCGCGCTGGAGCGAACTCAACGATGAACTATTTCAGTGTCAGCGGAATTGAAATCTGTTTGCCATCTCGAATCACTTCAATTCGGATCTGATCGCCGGGGCGATGGCTCTCAACCTCTGAAAGAAACTCATCGACTTCGATGGTCTTCTTTCCATTTACACCCACTATCAGATCGGCCGCGTTTCGATCCTCCGATTCGAAGATCACAAACCCGCGCTTAACCCGACGGATCTCGGGGCCTTTCAACCCGGAGCGAATCGCCGCACCATCAGGATCGAGCCGAAGGATTCTGAGCCCCGCTTCAGTTCGCATGACTTCCAGAATCCCGCTATCCGGGCGGATTACCCGGCCGTGTTCAATCAGCTCTGGTACAACTCGACGAATCAGGTTCACCGGAATCGCGAAGCCAATTCCCGAATTCTGTCCGGTCTTACTTGCGATCGCCGTGTTCATTCCAATTAAGGCACCGTGAGAATTGAAGAGCGGGCCGCCTGAGTTTCCAGGATTGATCGCAGCGTCGGTCTGTATCACGGATTTGATCGACCGAGCTCTGGTTACCGGCAAAGTACGGTTCAGGCTGCTGATGATCCCGGTTGTCATTGTGCGTTCGAGCCCGAACGGGTTGCCGATGGCGTAGACCTTCATCCCAACTTTCAGTCGGGAAGAATCTCCAAGCCGAACTGGATACAACACATCAGCGGGGGCGTTCACTTTTACAACAGCCATGTCATTGATGGGATCGACCCCGACAGGTTCCGCCTCGTATGACTCACCGTTGTAAAGTGTGACTTGAATTCGCTCAGCATCTTCAACCACGTGAAAGTTCGTCAGCACATGTCCTTCGTGGTCAATCACAAACCCGGACCCGGCGTCAGCTGTTGGGTTGTCCATGAACATTACCCGAGCCGCTCCGATCCGCGTCGCGATATTGGCGACGCTGCGGTTGTTGCTTTCATACACGAAAACCGAAGCCGCTTCGTCGGGAGTGAGCCCTTCGTTGTCGTAGATGCCGGCGGGAAGCTGACTGCTGTTCTCGAAAGAACCTTTGTCAGCCGGACTGCCGGTCCGAGGAACGAGAATCTGCCCCGAAACTGTCTGCAACTGCCTGGGAGCCTTCAATTGAGCTTCTGCGGTTTCGACCGAATCCACACACGCGAATAACAGAACGCATGCGACCAGCAATTTGCGAACTGTAATCCCGGTCATGACATTTCCTCCATGTGAATGAAAATTGAAGAGCCCTGCACACTTTCAGGGATTATCAAAGCGATTTCAGAATACTGTCAATGTCCTTCGCACTTCTCCATCCAACCAAAGCTTTCACGGGTTCTCCATTCCTGAATATGACAAGGTGCGGAATGCCTTCGACTCCAAAGTAGCGAGTTAGTTTGGCATTCGACAATTCATCAACATTTGCTTTCACAAGCACAAGGCTGTCGCCCCAGTCATTCTTGACCTTCTGCAACTCAGCACCCAGCTGCACGCAAGGACCGCACCAGGGAGCCCAGAAATCCACGATGACTGGAGTTTGGTCATTTCTTCGCACTTGTGCGAGGAATTGGTCTGTGGGGTGATCATGGTCATCTTCCCCTTCCTTCTCCGTGGAGATGATCTCCACGGCACCGTCTGGACAATCAGCCATCGAGACATCGACGCTCGGATTCTGGCAACCCGCCATTGGCAGGAGAATCAGGCACGCCAATACACAGACTCGTCTTAATGTGAATGATCCGCTCAACAAAGTCTTCATCTGTTACCTCAGCGTTTTTGATCTCACTAAAATCTACCCGACTGTCGTTCACGCAGTTCCGTTCAGATTATGGCAGAATCGGCCCGGGGTTAGCAGCCCCATTATTACGTGCAGACCCTGCCGCTCAGCAAATCATCCCGGTTCCGATCTTAACCGTGCCACAATACGCCGTCGAATTTCGTGACAGCTCGGGCTAAGACGCCTGTTGAACAACCGGACTGACTCGAGCAGGAGACCTTAAAACACGATGGTTTGCAACGTCCTGCGTGTCTGTCGCGGTTCTTCAACGGACAGCTAAACGCCTAATTCTTATCTGCGACGATCTGCATCCGCCAGAGCGGTTGCTGTTCCAGCTCACTATTCAGCAGGAGGAATTTTCCGTCGCGACTGAAGCAGACTGTCTCTCCCTGTTTTCGCGGGGGAAGGATGAGAGATGTTGGCGGCCGCTGCAAAGCATCAACCCATGATTCATCCAGCTGACGATGAATGAGAAAACCGGTGAGCGGAGTCACAACGGCCATGTACCTGTTGTCGGCAGAAACATCCATTCCCGTGGCGAATGGTACACCAAACCCGACAACCCGCCGAGCCGTGACTAATCCGGTCGGCTTAGCTTCGGAGCTGTGATTTCTCGGCATCAGAGTGCTGAGATCAAATGAATACAGGCCACATTTATGCGGAAGGGACTTCAGTACCATCAAAACCTGGCCGCTCGATGTATCGACACCGATGCTCTCGCAATTGTGAGCTCCGTCCTCCCAGATAAAATCAACAACCGCGGTCGGTTTGACGGTCAGTTCTGCAACCTGGTCGACCAGTGTCGGAATCTGTGGTTCGGGGATCAGCAACAACTGGCAAACGGGGTTTGTTCCGGCGACATTCCCAGCCCCTCGTTTCCTGGCATTGTCTCCGAAGTCGGCGACCAGCAACCATGATTCCCCCTGCCACTCGAACGAACACATGTCTTCCCAGTCGAATGGATTGACGCCCGCCAGAGTGACGACTGCCCGGGTCTTTCCGGTTTGATCAACACAGAACAGACGAGGCAGGTCACCAGAATCATTGTGCATCCAGAGAAGTGCAGGATCGCGGATTGAGCATGCCAAACCGCTCGCCTCATTGATTCTTTCATCGTCGACAATACAAACCTGGTTGAATCGTCCTTCAGCATCATCGTCAATCGTTGTCGAAGGCCGAATTGAACTGCTGGCGGTCACCCCGACCAGACAGATTAATCCCATGAAAACGGTGGCGGTCGACCATCTCTTCTGCGCAGTCCGCAAAACTCGATTCCAGAAGTTGTTCGTTGTCATATGTCGCTCTCTGCCGCAGATGTAAATTCCCGCTTTTCCGCGATAAGAAGTGCTGCACCCAGAAAGCAAACTGTAAGTCCAATCAGCCAGAGGATCTGCTCAGTGTTTCCGCCGTCAGCGAAGACGTATTTAAAAAACATATTGCCCTGCATTTGATCGCGACGGACGGGGTCGGCCCAATTGATCATCAACGACCGCAGGCGATACTGCACCGTGATACGATTGATGACGGCCGGAATGAGGCTCAGCACAACTTCAACGAGTGCGACGTAGCCGACACTGAATACCATCGACCGATTGGGAAATGATGCTCCGATCATCAGAAACAGGGCTGAGTAGGCGCAGGCGGACAGGATGCTGAGTCGCACCATTGTCCACCACGTTCGAAAAATTGCCGGGCTCTGGTCGGAATAAAGTGTTTCTGTGAGAGAACTACTGAACAGCCTGATCAGCCCTTCAGAAACTGTTTCGGCTCCACGCCAGGCGGCAAAATCCATCTGGCTGACGATCGTTGCCAGAGTAATACTCAGCACTGCCGATGTTACCGCCCACACGACGGCCACCAGAAATTTGCCCAGCATCATCCACATCACCCCACGAGGCCGGGTCGCGAGATAGATCCAGCTTCGTTGCTCAAGTTCACTTGCAATGGCGGGAGCCGCATTCAGGAACACACCCAGCATGCAACAGACGGATGGAATCAGCAGATAGAATACAATTGACCATACCGTGGCAATTTCATCGGGACGCATGCCCGCCGCAAACCGAGGCTGACGACGAATCATGAACGTGATTGCAACGGGAAACATCGCAAGAACAAACCACCAGCCAAGCCGGGCGAATGTCAGTGTGCGACGCCATTCGTAGAAGAACACAGCGCTGAGTGAGTTCACAGTTCCCCCCGATGAATCTTCATCAGTGAGTTGAACAGGGATTGAAGTGAGTCATCCGCTGTTCGCATTTCGAAAATGGTCAAATCGTTCTCACGCACCCACTGAGGCAGTGTGCTCGCCAGCTTTCCCGTCGCGCGAGTTTGCAGAATGAGTACATCCTGACCAGCATCATTGAGACTGATTCTGGTCGAATCTGCCAGGTCATGCTGAACGAGCATTCCTGCCAGAACTCGAGGCTTGTCGCATCGAATATGCATCTCCATGGGGACATTAAACAGCAGTTCGTAGACTTCGGATGCCGTGCCTGATGCCAGCAGTCGTCCGCCCGAAATCAGCAGGAAAGACTCGGTCAGCGCTTCAATTTCGTGCAGAACATGGCTTGCAATGACAATACTTCTTCCCCGGTCAATCCATTCGCGCAGCAGTTCTGTCATCTGTGCCCGGCCGACGGGGTCCAGCCCACTGAGTGGTTCATCCAGAATCAGCAACTCCGGGTCGTGGGCAATCGCCTGAGCCAGTTTTGTTCGCTGACGCATGCCGCGAGAATAGCCCGAGATTGGCCGGCGCATGGCGTGTGTCATCCCTACACGATCCAGCGCGGACATGGCTCTTGCACGCGCTTCCGCCGCCTGGTATCCATGCATTCGAAGCAGGAATATGACCCAATCCAGGCCTTTGACCCCCGAATACATGCCTTCAAAACTGGGGCAGTAACCAATTCGTTTCATGAGACTGTGATTGTTGCGAGGATTCTCGCCGAGCACATGCACTGTACCGCGCGTTGGGCGCAGCTGTCCCGTCAGAAGATTGAGCATCGTGCTCTTGCCCGCCCCATTCGGTCCCAGCAGGCCGTATGCGCCGGGCGGCAGCGACATACTGATATCATTGACGCCGAGGACTTTGCCATAAAGGCGCGTGACGCTGTCGAACTCTATCACCTGGTCAGACCTTCATCGGAGCCGAAATGCGGCGGACCAAAATGGCGAGCGAAATGCCCGTCAGCGCGAACAACATCGACAGCCGCGTCTGAATGTCTTCGACCCCCGTATTCACATCCAGAATCCATCCCGTCAGATCCCGAAACAGATGAAACAAACTTAACGATTGCAGCACTACACTTGTGTCTGATGAAGAGAATGCCATCAGGGCTCCATGGGTCGCATAGCCAAAAATCCAGATCGCAAACCATGCGAACGATGCATAACGAGACTCTGTCGTGAGTGAAGAAAAAGTCAGTGCAAGAATTGCACTGGGGATCGTAATCACTGCGGATGCCGCAAACACTCGCAGTGGAATATCCCATGTGTGCATGACGATACCGATGCCAGGAGAAAGCAGGACTCCGACCGTGTAAAGCAATAGACCGGGGACCAGTGTCACCAGAGTCGTGTATAACAGTATTGTGGCAAGCTTGCCCAGCAGGTACTGAAACTGTGTGAGTGGTCGCGAAAAATAAAGAAGGAATGCGCGTGAGCGAACATCCTGCGAAATAAGCGGCGGGGCGATCAATCCAATGATCGGAATCATGATGAATGCCTGGGACCGCTGAAACAGGCTCAGCATCAGCGTCGTCCAGAACTGATGACGACTTTGTGCCAGTGTTTCCGGTGTTGTGCTGCTTTGGGCTGACTGAATGAGTTCCTGCACCATATCCGTCGGGCCACGCTGGGCGAGCAACAATCGAGACAATCCTCGAAAGAACTCGGGCGAAGCGCCACCGTCTTCAGCACTGCGTTCGAACAGGAAGATCATGAAACCCATGGCGGCAGCCGGGACCCATGCAAAGAAAACAACGCGACGCAGCCACGAACTCTGCCAGGCGCGACGAATCCCGATGCCAGCCACCACCGACCAGCGACTCATCGATGACTCAAGACGCCCGGTCCATCGCCGGTACCCCAGATTATGAATGGGCAACTTTCACCTCCCGTACGGCGTCCAGAAAAATCTGCTCGAGTGAATTGCGGGATGGCTGAATACTGCGGATGACGGCACCGGTTGATTCGGCACACTTCCAGATGATTGAGCTCACTTCTTCGAGTGAACCAAACACCTTCAGGCTGCGGGCCGGTTGGTGTTCAAATCGTAAACCATTTTCGGTCAACTGATTGGCCATCGCCTCCAGGTCGCCGGTGAACTGCAGAGTGAGCGACGGCTCTCGCACTGTGCACAGAGACTCCAGACTGTCGGACAACTGAACTCTGCCGTTTGCCAGAATGGTTACTGCATCACACACCGTCTGAACATCACGCAGTATGTGGGTGCAGAGGATGATGGCCTTGCCGAATTGTCGGTGAAGAATCCGAATTCGGTTTAACATCGCGTCGCGTTCCTGCGGATCAAGTCCAGACGTTGGCTCATCCAGAATCAACAGCCGCGGATCGTGGACGATTGCCATTCCGAATCGCAGTTTCTGACGCATGCCGGTCGAATAGGTCTCGACGTTTCGATAACGCTCCTGACCCATGCCGCAAAAATCCAGAATTTCATGCCCCCGCCGCAGCGCTTCCGTTGAAGCCATACGGGACAGTTGTGCGGCAACCTGCATGGATTCGATTCCGGACAAACCGTGCATGTAGCAATCATCTTCCGGCATGTATCCAATCTGTGAGCGAATCAACTGCTGCTGCGTCCCCAGCGCGCTTCCCAGAATCTGTCCGCTTCCGGAATTAACCTTCACCAGTCCCAGCAACACTTTGATCAGGGTGCTTTTCCCGGCGCCATTTGGCCCCAGCAAGCCAGTGATGCCCTCCTCAATTTTCAATGAGACATTATGCAGTGCCTGGAAGCTGCCATAACTCTTTGAAAGGTCGTTGAGTTCAATCAATGCGGACACGCGTCCGACCCCTTTGCTGCAATAGGCTCTTCCGAAATCCCAATACCCGAGATCACTAACCTCGCCCAATGTAATCCTGTTTTGAAGGAAGCACGATGGCATCCAGAAAGTTCACGTCATCCGGCATTGTCAGCATTGCCATTGCTGCTTTGACGATTGTCTGCACGGACATCATAGGTTCGCGATCCGATTCTGCATCAGAATCACACCTGCGTTCGACGGAAACATTCCCAGGGTGAAGGCAGCTGACGATAATTCCAAATTCACGCCCTTCCAGGGCAGCAGCATGCGTCAACCCCTGAACGCCAAATTTTGCAGAAGTGTAAGGGACGGAGTGCATTCTGGCACGCTGTGCAGAAATCGATCCAATATTCAGAACGCGGCCGCTTCGACGAGGTTTCATGAGTCGGAATGCTTCACGAGTACAAAGGAATGGCCCTGTCAGGCAGGCCCCCAGAACATTTTCCCATTCCTCCATCGTGAGGGATTCAATTGGACCGCCATCGAAGTTTCCCGCGTTGTTGATCACAAGATCCACGCACCCGAACCTCTCAACTGTCGATGCAAAGAGTCGTTCGACGTCCGATTCAACCCCAACATCGGCAGCCACAGCGAACACAAATCCCGCCGGAACTGCCGCTCGCGACACCAATTCCTCCGCGGCCGACTGGATCTGATCCTCGCGGCGAGAGCAGATCACAACTCGACAACCTTCTTTCAGCAGCGCAAGGGCAAGTCCGAATCCAATACCGCGACTCGCGCCAGTAACAATTGCAACTTTTTTGGAAAGCGTTGACATTTGGGAACATTATGCTCCGGAAAAGAGGGGAATTTCCCCGAGTGCAACAGTCAGATTTCACCAAATATGCACCTTTTAGCCGAAAAACCCGCCGGAGACGACCGGGTAAAGATTTCCGGGCAGATTTTGCAAATTGAATCCGTTGGTCGAACGTACTAAAAAAAGACTAGCCGTAACAGAAGATATACGGCAGTATTCATGGGTAGCTGATAGACGTGATCCTCACGAAAATCTGAAAAAGAACTTTGAACCAGAAGGGAGTGAAATGCGTTCAGGTGGCGAGTCATCACCCCTGAACAGATCTGAGGGATTTTGAAATCCCGTTGGGTTGTGTGATGTGGTTAAGGCCTGACTTCTGGCAGGAACTGAGCCAGGATGTCGGACCTTTGGAACTAGGCTATTGCTCCAGTAACAAAGGTACTTGCAATGAAGATCAACGTTCACATCGATTCCAGTATTTCATCCAGTGCTTCGGACTTGATTCATCGGCGATGCAGTTTTGCATTCAGCCGGTTTGAGTCGTCAATCGATGAAGTCTTTGTCACGCTGACAGACGAAAACGGGCCCAGAGGCGGCGAGAGCATACGATGCGTCGTTCGCATTCAGATATCCAAACGTCCGGATATCATCATCCACGAGCAATGCGACACTTTCGAACGCGCGGTTGGTATCGCCATTGAAAGAGCAGCCCATCAGGTTGCCCGCAAGATCAATCGCCGAGGGTTCGCGAACGCCACACTGAGGCGAGGCTTCATTCCAACAGGCATCGAAGCTGTTCCAGCATAGATTGTTCACGGACTGCCCACCGTCAATCTGCTGGCAGTGAGTCCATGTGAGCTGGCCCGAATCCGACGGGAAGATTTGAGGAACGCATTCGTGCAGACACCAATGCCCGTGCACGCATTCCTGGCAAGCCCAGACTCATCTGTCCGGTTTGACCCAACGCAAAAGGAGGCGAATTGAGAATTGTTTATGAATTCCTTCCACCAGAAACGACAACGGCGGCCACTTCCGTGACCGCCGTTTTCTGATGAGCGTCTTAGCAACGAGCCACTCCGGCCCTGTCAATCAACCGATGTCAAAGCTGACTCTCGAAGAACAACCGTGGCCTAGATGAACTTTGTTTTGCCAGGGATTGCGACTTCTGGCACCGGGACATCAGTCCATTCGTATGACGCCGGGGACAGGTCCTCTTTCGAATTCATCACCTGATCCCAGGTCAGTTTTTGCCCTGTGTAGGATGCCATCCGACCTGCAATTGCCATCATGGTGCTTTTGGACATGTAGTCGCCGTTGTTGATCGGTTTACCAGCGAGAATTCCGGCGAACAGTTCGTCATGTTCAATCTGATACATGTCGCCGCCTTCACCCTTGAAGCTCCAGATTTCATTGCCGCTGTGATCGAAGATCTTGTGGGCCATGACGTCAACACGGCCTTTCGTTCCAATGATGTAGTCTTCGACTTCTGTTTCACAATTTGGCCAGTGTCGGCATCTTGCGAACGCTTTCACACCATTTGCCCATTGATAGACCACATTGAAGTGGTCGTAGATATTGCCGTAGCGTTCGTCGGTCCGCACCTGACGCCCGCCACTGCCACTGATCGATACCGGAGGCTCATCGCCCATCGCCCACATCATCTTGTCGAGACTGTGGATGTGCTGCTCGACATTGAAGTCGCCCGAAAGCCACGTGTAGTAGTACCAGTTGCGAAGCTGGTATTCCATTTGATTCTTACACTGATCCGGAGTTCGACGTGGGTCCCAAACACCGCCAGTCATGTAGCTGCATTGCATTGACACAATATCGCCGATGGCGCCGTTTCTAATTTGTTCGAATGTCGCTCGTTTTCCGTGGTGGTACCGCCAGCAAAGTCCTGAGACGAGCGACAGATTCTTCTGTCGTGCAATCTCCGTTGATTCCAGCACAGACCGAACGCCCGGTGCATCGACGGCGACTGGCTTTTCGCAAAAGACATGTTTTCCCGCGTCGACAGCGGCCCGCAGATGTAACGGGCGAAAATGAGGCGTTGTTGCCAGCAAGACGACATCTGATGCATCAATCACCTGCTTGTAGGCATCGAAGCCAACGTAGCAATGAGCATCGTCGGCCGTGACGCGATCAGGCTTCCCTTCCTTGTTGAAACTCCTGGTCAATCTCCGTCGGCAACTCTCCAGAATGTCGTCAAAAACATCACCGAAAGCGACAAGCTCAGCCCCCTCATAGGCCGACAGTGCCTGGCTGGCTGCTCCGGAGCCTCGCCCGCCACAGCCAATAAGGCCAACTTTCAGTCGATCGCTCCCGTCTGCATAGATGGCCGCATTCAGATTACCTGGCACAGCACTGGTTGCGACGGCTGCGGCTCCAGTCGCCATGAACATTCGCCTCGATACATTGGATTGGCCTTCGGAACTCATTGAGGATGACATCAGTATAGACCTCGTTGGTGGAGAGAATTTAGACGCGACAGCAAGTGTGTTGAATGCTGATTCGCGATGATTTCAGGGAGCCATCTCCCGGTGGGAATGACAGGGTGACCAGAATTGACGTTGTGGTCAAGGAAACGACATCGTAACTCACCCTGAAAAACAGACAATGGACCAGGCCACGCGGATGACACGGCGAGCCCGGGCCCTGATTCAATGTCTAACACGGTGTTGAGTGTCCAACACGGTGTTCAATGTTGGTCTCAAAAGGGCTGAGTCGGCCACGCGAGTGAATCAGAAGAGAATTCCTGGCGAAATACTTCGCCCTGCCGCTACGGGATTGCCGTCCTCGGTTGAGATCCTCGTAAAACGCCCTTTCTCTGTGACGCGTGGAACCGTACAGCAGAACGCCGACATTTTGAATGTTGCAGCCGAAACCAGCGCAAGGCAGACAAGAGTACGGCAATCTCGGACGCGTTGTACAGTTGCATTTTTCGGCGGGAAGTTCGATCCTGACCCCTTCCCCCCACAAGCGCGCCCGTTGCTGGCTCACGGAAAGATTTGCGTGATGAGATTTCTTGTTTTCTGCCACATGGTTTGCGCTGCCACAGTCGCTTACGCTCAGGACTGGCCGCAGGCATCGGGACCAAATCTGAATTTTCAGGCGAAAGGTGCTGCGCCTCCTTTGAACTGGTCGGTTGTGGATGGCACAAATATTCTCTGGCGGACGCCCCTTTCGGAAGGCGGACAAAGTGCCGTGACCGTCTGGGGCGAAAAAGCATTCGTGACGACACATCGCCCGATGGATAAACCCAGCGATCGAATGGAACCCAACATCGTTGGATATTGTCTGGATTCCACTTCGGGGAAGATCCTGTGGACGGTCGACCTTCCTGGCACGGTCCCGGTTCAAACGGCAGGGATTTTCAGCGATGCAACCGTATTCGCACCCATTACCGATGGTCAGCATGTCTGGTTCTTCAATCGCTGCGGTTCGATGGGCTGCTTTGATTACCAGGGCAACCGCGTTTGGCTTCGAGAGTTTCACCCACGTAGACGCCACACGAATCGACAGTGCGAACCGATGATGGTGGGCGACAAGATCATCACCGTCGAAGTCCGCAACAAGGAGGCTGGACAACGGCTGGTCAGACACCAGGCAGTCCCGGAAGATGTCGATCCCCGGGACGTCTGGACGTATCTGCATGCCATCGACAAAACGACAGGTGAATTAGTGTGGGTAGGCGAAGCTGGAACATCGATTCATAATTCGCCGATGGCAGGTCAGTTGAGCGATGGACGCTGGGCGATCGCTCATGGCCGTGGTGGTGGACATGCCCCTCTGGAGAAACCATATGGCGTCAGTCTGACATTGCTGGAGACGGGCAGGTTGCTCTGGAGCCACGAAGTTACGGCCGATTGTTCCTGGAATTCCCACTGGAATTCGAAACACGTTTATTGGTTTGACAGGCAGAATCACCTGGTGCTGGATAGCGAAACAGGCCAGGTGCTGCGGAAGCAGAGCCTCAGTGAAAACGTGGACATCGTGGATGCCGAAACAGGTGCTAGTGAGAAAGGGATTCCGATCCGGGTCGGCAGGAATATGCCGATGACAAACCAGTCCAATATCGTTGTGGGCGACTGGCACTATTTCCTTGCTCACGACTTCCCCGCCATCGGCCGAGTGAATGTCGAAACCGGCAGGACTGAGTATCTGCGTGTCCCGGTACAATTAGCCGCAGGACACCCCCCCGTACGAATCCGTGAAAAGCAGAATGCCATCCAGAACGACACGAAGAATTCACGCGGGATCGATATTGCGGCGGACAAACGATCTCAGGGGACAGGATGGGGGCACGTCTCCGCGGCCAGTCCAATTCTGGTCAACCAGCACCTTTTCTTTCCGATCATGAACGGCACCGTCTACGTCATCGATGCCTATGCCAGTACGCTCGATCAGCAGGCATTGATCGCTGTCAACGACCTTGGCCCAGCTGGGCAAACCTGGACTTTGGCATCATTCAGCTACGCGAACGGGAGACTCTGGATGCATACGATGAAGGAAGTCATCTGCATTGGCCGCAATTGAAGCACTTGATAGAACGGAAGGTTTGTCCGACTGACTCAGGTCCCCGCCCGCCGTCGTATCCTTGCCATAGCTCTCTTGCTTTCCTGATGTTTTGCCCTGCCGCATTGAGTTTTATTGCAGGTAGATGAACTCTTTGAAGCAGTACATGGAGTGGATCAGTTCGCTGAGAACGGCGACATCGTCAATCATGTCGGGAATCTCACCGATCTCGCTGAGTTGACCGTTTGCCTGGCGGATCTTTTCCTTCAGTTCAGCCACCCGAAGACGCTCCACTTCGGACATCGCCTGTTGCACCTGATCCTCCGTCACAAAGATATCTCCCCCATGATACGATGCCTGAACCTGCTCCCCGGTTAACGCGACGTCATAAATTCGGGCGGCCTGAATGACTCCCTGCAGGAAGCGATTGCCGCCGGCAGGAAGGTGTCGCAGTCCGAAAGTTGCAACGGTACCGTCTTTTTCAAATTCCTGTGGACCGCTGCTTTGGTAAGGCTTCCCGTACGGCTGCCCATTCCGATAACCCGAGATCTTTCCGTCCTCTGTATAAACGATCGCGATATGCACAGATTGCTGATCGGCATTGGATTCCACAGAGCCGCCAAAAGACTGCGTTCGTGCGAACACATTGCTTCCCGCCAGCCACTGCTGTGGAGCTTGTTCAGCGTATACGATGGCATCAAATGTTGCCCCGTTCAGTGATTGCACACTCAAGACCCCGCCGGCCCGCTGCTGCAGGTCTTTCAGCTGCACGCGCGCTTCCAGAGTCTTGGCATGGAGTGTTTTGGATAATGGTTTCGAAACCGCATACGCAGATTGGTTCGTCACATCCAATCCATGACTCGCCAGTCTGGCTCCGTTTTTCAATTCCACATCAGCGTCGCCTACTTGATCTTCCGGGGATCGCGTGAAATCCCACGCCGCAACCGGAGTCGGCACGGCAGTAGCCTGCAGAGGCTGAGTCCCGGGATTCGCAGCCTCCCGTAACTCTCTGGCCTTCCCAAGGAGCAATTCACGCAAAGGAGCTTTAATCAGGTTGATCTCCCGTTCCTTTGTTTTCACATCCTCTTTCAGCATCGCCGCTTGCCGTTGTAATTGTTGTAGTTCGCCTCTGATTTCACTCAGATACTTCAGCGAAGATTCAGTTTCTTCGGCTGTCGGCAAACGAGCGAGCAAACGCACGAATAATTGCTGGATCATCGAGTCTGATATCTCCGCGGAATCTTTCGTGAGTTCCCGTGCCAGCAATTCCGACAAACGATGGATAAGCGGATCGTTCAGCAGTGCGAGAGACTGGGCGGGAACGTTAGTCGCATCGCGACGCCCAACGGCACTGAATGGTTCGGGAAAGTCAAAGACACGCAGGAACGCATCAAGAGAATTACGTCGCACTTGCACGTAGACTCCCCGTCGCCCCTGACTTCCGGCAACCGGTGGGCCGAACATAGTCCTGTCCAGTGCACCTGAAGTCATGAGCAACGCGTCACGAATTGATTCCGCCTCAAGGCGGTGCACCGACATCCGAGACAGAAGGCGGTTATCCGGGTCAACTGTCGTTGCCTGCTGTGTTGCTTCTGACGATTGTTGCCACGTTTGAGATGTCAGCACCAGACGAATCATCGCTTTGATCGACCACTGCTGATGGACCAGTTCGTCTGCCATCCAGTCCAGCAAATCCGGATGTGATGGGGTTTGTCCCATGCGTCCAAAGTTGTCCGGGGTTGGGACGATTCCCTGACCGAAGAGGTGGTGCCAGATCCGATTCACAATCACGCGCCGCGTGAGTGGGTTGTCACTTCGAAGCACATCCTCAGCCAGCTGTCGCCGTCCACTGCCGGATACCTGGTAGGGGGAATCATCTATCGCCTGTAAAAATCTTCGCGGAACTACTTCAGCTGGTTGCTTGTGGTTTCCACGAACATACAGCCGCTGGTCTATGCCCCCGGATTCTTCCAGCCCTGGCACCGTCGTTGGCGTCTTTAACCGCACCTCAACAGAACGGTATTGATTGAGTGCTTCAGTAACGTCCGGCACCTGGTCGACTGAATTTGGAAGCAGATTCTGTCGCAGGCACGTACCCAGGAAAACTAACTGCGAATCCGTCGCCGTGTTATTTCGCCAGGCAACAACAGCGTCACGCAGAGTCCGGCCATACAATCTGGCAATGTCCTCCACCGACTTCATCAGCGAAATATCTACCTCAGAAAGCAGCGCATCGTTGAATTCAGAATCGAATGACGGTGGTGCGGGCTGTCCGTTCGGGACAATGACCGCTTTGCGAATACCAAACCATGATCGGTCAACTTTCGTCGCCAGGAGTGGTGCCATTTGCGCCGTCGCGATCTCCAGATGGATGGTATCTCCCTTCCAGTAACTGGCATCGAAACGTTGCCAGTTCCACTGGTTCAGAATCCTGGGGACCGGGTAGACGGTGCCGTTCCTGGGATAATTCTGTACGACGTAACGATGAGATGCCGTGCCGTCCCCGATGACCTGAAGCCAGATATCAACCGGCTCCGTCAACTCAACGTCAGGGGAAGTCAACCTGGCAACATCTTTCGATGAAGCAAGGTGTGAGTAGATACCGGCTGGGTACACAGCATCGATGACAGAGACGCCATCACTTGAAATTGTCCATGGTGCCCCGGCGGGCAACCCAGCCTGATTCAACCAGGAATTGCCATTGAAAATCCATTCGTCGGTAGTGTTTTCTTCTGCGAAGTCCCACCATCGCAGGGAGCTCCTGGGTTCTCGCTGAATGTCATCCTCAGCGCCCGTCGCCGTCGTGTTTTGATCGTTTCCAGGAACGTCCCGTCGAGCTGCATGGGCGGTTGCTTCGGCCCATTGTTTTCGACGATCTGCGTCCTGCTGCCAGCGATCTCTGGTCGAAGTCATCCAGGCGTTCAGCGCCGCTGGATCATTTCGTAGTGGCTCATTCTTCTGCATCGCTTGTTGCAGCTGATACCAGTCGTGCAGCAACCAACCTGGCGTTGATGCATTTTCCCAAACCGAACGATCCGACAACAAACGTTCAGAAAACTGTTCGGCGCAGGAGATCCAGCGTTCTGCAACGATCTGCTGAATCTGCATTCGCAGAGCATGCATTTCATCGCGGTCTTCAGATTGTGAATCCGGCAAGTCCATGACATTTCGCCCGGGACGACACGAATTCAGCACGCCGTAGAGTGCGTAGTAGTCTGCCTGACTCACGGGATCGAACTTGTGGTTGTGGCAACGCGCGCAGGAAATGGTCAGGCCCAGAAATGCCTTGCTGAAGGTGTTTACCTGGTCGTCCATAAAACGAACACGTTCATCCAGAGCGTCGGTTGGTGCGAATCCGTGAAAGACCATTCGCCAGTGGGCTGTGCCAACCAAAGACTCGTCAATCTGCAGCTCATGATTCAACCGCGGATGCTCAAGTAAATCACCGGCAATATGCTCCCGAACCAGTTGATCGTAGGGCACGTCGGCGTTCAACGCGCGAATCAGGTAGTCGCGGTAATGCCATGCATTTTCGATGATCGGATCGCCCTCCGACCCATGTGAGTCGGCATAGCGAATCCAGTCCATCCAGTGCCGAGCCCAGTGTTCTCCAAAAGCGGATGAAGCCAGCAGTTCATCAATCAGTTCAGCAACGGCACGTGGCCTGTCGCCAGCCGCGCCTGCCTCCAGAAAACGATCGGACCACGTACGGACTTCCGTCGGTGTGGGCGGTAATCCCGTAAGAGCAAAAAAAAGTCTTCGGATGAGTACGTGGTCGGAGGCAGAGCGAGCAGGATGAAGCCCGTTTTCGGTGAGTCGGGCCTGAATGAATCGATCGACGGGGTGGTCGATACCCTCAATCTGCGGCGGTTCTACCGCGTTGACAGGTCGAAAACTCCACCATTGCAAACGATCCCTGAACGCGCTTTCCCAGGAATTTGTGCGGGCCAGCTCTTCCGGGCTGGGTGGTTCTTCTCGAGGATCAATGGCTCCGTCTGCAATCCATCGTTCGAAATCATCAATGACATTTTCGGAAAGCTTCGGGCCTCCCTGAGGCATCTCGATTCCGGCCGTCTCATGTCGGATGGCTTTCAGCAGGATGCTTCGTTTCAGGTTGCCGGGCACCACAGCAGGCCCGCTGTCTCCACCAGTCAGCAGACCGCTGCGATTATCCAGCGTGAGCCCGCCTTCAGCGACGTCAACAGAGTTATGGCATTCATAACATTCGCGGATCAATACTGGTCGGATCCGTGACTCAAAGAATTCCAGTTTCGGATCTTCCCCGCGAGCCAGTTGACAATGGAAGTGCAGGAGCAGAAGCAACAGCCAGTGTGTCAACTGACGATATCGGCTCTTTGCGCCAAAGGGGCTTGGGCAGTTCAATGAACTGCAGACGAAGAATGGCGACAAATGTGCGTTGCGGAAATTCATCATGGTCACACGAGGTCGGTAGAATTTGGCTGGCTTGAGTCTGCGGGGAATGAATTGTCTCGATCTGTCGGGCGTTAAGCAACTTACCGAACGCGACGAACATCGCGTCCAGCGATGCTGCCCTGTTATTCCTCGCATTGATTTTGGGGAATGCACGTAGGGCAATACCGGGCTGCTCAATATCGTGAACTCAATTTTCCCTCATAAGAATGGGTGAGGACACTGTGTGAATCACAGACAAGCTGAAATCCTGAGCGGGTGTACGTAAACTGAGTGTGGTTCGATCAATGCTGACATCGCAGGGAACAGTACAGGTGTCGTAGACAACGGTGTCAAGACGGCCACATGCCGCCCGGCAGCGTGTTAAGAATCGGGACTGGCTCGAGCAGGAGACCTTAAAACACAATGGTTTCGAGTCCGCCAGCATGCCTGTCCCGGTTTTTCAACGGACAGCCAGGCTCGAGGACGCTTCGTTTTGATGAATGTCAGGGAATACGGCCGGACAAGTAGCGGTCGAAGGGACAATCGACTAAGACACGCGGTTTGCGCGATGCTGATGTTTCATCTGAGCGGAAACAGCATCAAGTGTGGCGTGGGGCAGAAAGCCTGCCTCCCATTCGTTCCTCCCCGCGACAATGAAAGTAATGGCCGATGCCACCCTGGGTGACGGACCTGATTCAGATTGCAATCGCTCTGTTTCTTGTAGCTGTCAACGGATTCTTCGTTGCAGCGGAGTTTGCGCTGGTAAAGGTGCGCGGCAGTCAGATCAATGAACTGCTCGAGCAGAAACGGCCATTCGCAAAGTCCGCGCTCTGGCTGATGGAGAGGCTCGAACAATCGCTCTCCGCATGTCAGCTTGGCATCACGATGGCTTCACTTGCATTGGGCTGGGTCGGAGAGCCCGCGTTTGCACATCTTCTGGAGCCTGTTTTCGGCTGGTTTGGAATCACATCGGAAGGCGTGATTCACACACTCGGCTTCATCATCGCGTTCACAACAATCACCGCACTGCATCTGGTCATTGGTGAACAAGCTCCGAAGATCTTCGCCATACGGAAGCCTGAGGTCATGTTGCTTTGGTGTGCAGCGCCAATGCGAGTGTTTTTCATTCTGTCGTACCCTTTAATGGCAATGTTAAACTGGACGACCTCATCACTGCTGGCGCGAATGGGGCTGGAGCAGGCTGGCGAGCATGGGGAACCTGTTTCAGAAGCAGAATTGCGACTGATGCTTTCAGAGTCCCACCGACACGGTTTCATTACCCGCTCTGAGCATAGTCTTATTGATGCTGTTTTCGAATTCGATGACATGGTGTGTCGTCGAATCATGGTTCCACGCAATGAAGTGGAGTATTTCGACCTCAAGGATTCGCTGTCGACATTTCTGGAACAGGTTCGTCGTACCAAACACACCCGGTTCCCGGTTTGCGACGGATCACTTGATGAGGTCCGGGGAATTGTCCACATCAAAGACCTCATCGGGATTTCTCCGGATTCTGATTTTGATCTGCAGTCGATCATTCGTCCGCCACGCAAAGTTCCGGAGAACATGCCCATCAGCAAACTGCTGAAGCACTTTCAGGCGACGCACCAGTTGATGGCGATTGTGGTTGATGAATACGGAATGAATATCGGTATCGTGACCCTGGAGAATGTTCTTGAAGAAATCATCGGGGAGGTCGATGATGAGTTCGACGAACAACAACGTGACATCATTGCGGCCGGGCCCAACGCATGGATTGTTCTCGGCAGTACACCCATTGATGATGTCTATGAGGCGCTGGGCATTCGGCCGATTGAAGCGGATGTCGACACGTTCGCCGGACTGCTGATGAATCAGGCTGAGCGGATTCTGCACTGCGGCGATACGGTAATGATCGCAGGTTACCGCGCGGAAATTATGGAGACACGCGACGATTGCCCGGTACGGGTGCGCATGACGAAGCCGTAGAATGCCCAAACACAGCTGGAAGGCCGACGGACTCTTCACCAGGAACTGTGTGGATGCGTGCTGCTCATGCGGCAATTTCCATCTCCTCTGCCGCCCGATGAACAATCCGATCCACGGATGTGATGCAACAAGAGTGGATTGCCCCTTAAATGATCTCGCCGAGAAACCCAATTCCCTGACTTGCCGCGGTATTCAGCGTCCCGGAAGTGGATCCGGATAAACACGAAGTCGGACTTGTTCGGCCCTCGAAACGCTTTACCACTTCGATCCGTCAGTCTTTGGTGATGAAGACTCATGGAAGCGATGAATGTTGCCGTATGTTCCGGAAGAATGGTAGCGGTGGGGTAATTTACTACCCTTTTGAGCGGTGCAGACTAACGCCTGCAAGACGATGGCTCAAAAGTCCCGGGGGCATTCCCGCTTCACCACAAAAAATGTCGTTTTCCGGACACGTCAGGCAAAAAAGCAATCGAAACTCTAGGTACCTCTGTTTCGACGAAGCACCAGCAGGATTCCATCATGTTGAACTCACCTCGATTCTCCATACTGCACAGCGCATTCGAACAATCTCGTCTTATCCGAAACGCTCCCGACCTGCGGACGAAACGGCGCGTACCAGCTTTTGTCTTCGCGAAAGGCGTTCGACACGACGCAACAGTGATCGAAGCGACCGGGTACGATCTGATGGTGAGAACACGCACCACCATTCCACAATGCACTCGAGTCGAAGCGATTTTTCTGACCTCTGTTCCGACTGTTGAGGTCAACATCTCCGGTTTGATTCACTGGACCGCTCGCCGGGAAACCTCGTTCGAGATTGGTATTGCGCTGGATGTACCGGTTCCGGACGAATTCAAACTGTTGCATCCGGGGTGCGAGCGCGAGAGTATTCGCTATCAATGCAGCGAATCGGCAGAAGTGATCTGGTCAGACGCAAATGTTCGGAGCACAGTGAAAGTCTTAAACTACTCACGCTATGGGCTTTGTTTTCAGACGCATCATCCAGCCCGAATTGCATCTGCATTTGAGCTGCACCCATCGAATGCTCCCAGCGTCAACCTGAATGGAACCGTGCGCTGGATTGTTGGGCAGGGAACCGATTTTCTTGCCGGATGCGCATTACAGCGAGGGTTAGGTTACGAACTTGCGGGCATCCGTCTGACGTCTCCACGTCGCTATTAAATGTGTGCCGGAGAATGTCGTTGAACATTGCGTTTGCCTTCAATTTCGCCGCAAAGACTGAAGCTCTGAAGACACGCCCTGGTATCTGTCCAGCGGTCAGAATCAGCCGGAATGTGGATCGCGACAGCCATCGCTGGAATGGGCTTACGGTCGCCAGAGTGAGATTGTGGCAGACGACCTCCGGCAGCCTGAGAATCAGGCGGGGTCGTCACAGCGGCATCTGATCTGTTTGCAGCATCAGCCAGTGACTTCGAAGGATCTTTGAATTGAGGTGACATCAAATCACCTGAGCATTCTCTGCTCGATCACAGTTCCCGTGTTTCGTACCTGCCGAAGCGTGGTTCTGCGACCGGGGTTTGTCTGGGGCATAAAAAACGAAAGGGGGAAGGACAAGTCCTTCCCCCTTTCAGCCGTTTAGTTTGTTTGCACAAACACCACGGCCGGAGCGTCCCGCTCGGGCAACGCACCCATGTGAGCGGGAACAGGCGAGTCTCGTTATGCCATGACAGGTCCACCCTTCAAAGTTGCGGATGGAGATGGTGTGGCGTTCGAATAGGCTGGCATTCCGTGTTCCACGATGTCCAGACCCTCAATTTCTTCGTGAGCAGGCACTCGCAGCATGCCGACTTGTTTGAGCAGGAAGAACAGTCCAAACATGGTCGTGAAGGCCCAGGCACAGATGATGAGCGTGCACTTGGTCTGCATGATGATGTAAGCCATTCGCGTGAGTTCGACACCATCGACCTCAGGCATTGCTGTACCGAAGATACCAGTGGCAATTCCACCCCAGACGCCGCACATTCCATGGACAGGGAAAGCACCAACCGGGTCGTCGATCTTCAGCTTGTCCAGAAGCACGATGCCTCCGAACACAAGTCCGCCGGAAACCGCACCGATGATCAGTGCTCCCATCAGTGTGACCTGATCGCAGTTAGCGGTAATTCCCACCAGACCAGCCAGAGCACCATTCAACGCCATTGAGAGATCTGGTTTCTTGAACACAATCCACGACAGGACCATGGCGACGAAACAGGCCACTGCAGCAGAAAGTGTCGTTGTGACCGCGATGTAGGTTGTCACTTCTGCATTGCTGGCACCGTTGTAGGTCAACTGGCTGCCCGGATTGAACCCGTACCAGCCCACCCAGAGGATGAAGACTCCCAGTGCAGCCATTGGCATGTTGTGCGGGAGCATCGGTTGAGACTTACCGTCAGCTGAGTATCTTCCAATTCGAGGGCCGAGCAGCATTGCCCCAGCCAGTCCGGCACAACCACCCACAGCGTGCACCACGACAGATCCAGCGAAGTCAGCAAAGCCCCACGAAGCCAAAGCTCCGCCGCCCCACTTCCACATTCCACTGACCGGGTAGATGAAGCCCGTCAGAATAGCACTGTAAACCAGGTAAGCAGAAAACTTCAGACGACCTGCGACGGCACCCGAAACAATAGTTGCTGCCGTTGCCGCGAAGGCGACCTGAAACAGGAAGTCGGCAGAAGCACTGTAATCAGCAAGTTCGCTGACGGTTTCCACCGAATCGCGACCGCCCCAAACACCTCCGAAACCAAACCACTTGCCTTCAAAGTCTCCCCCGGGGTACATCAAACCGTATCCGACCAGCATGAACAGCATGACGCCGATCGCCAGGTCCATCAGGTTTTTGAAGAGAATGTTGACGGCATTCTTGGCTGCATTTAAGCCCACTTCCACCATCGCAAACCCGGCCTGCATGAACAGGACGAGCACCGCACAAATAAACATCACCAATGTGTTGATGGTGTAATCCAGCTCCTTCTTCTCGTAGTACGGCGACTCTGCCTCAGCTTCTGGCGCGGCGGCTTCGACTTCGAGAGCCGCAGGCTCCTCTGAGGCAACCGCGGCAGGAGCCGCTTCGTCAAAAGCAAACGCAGTACCACTGCCAGCTAGAGTCAATACCACGAACGCTGGCAGCAGGATTCGTAGTCCTCGAAAGAAATCTGATCCAAACATTGAAGCCTTTCCCCTTTTCGCTCCGAATTCGCCTGTAATTTTCTCGCCCAGATGTGAGCACGACGAGGAAAGGGGAAAGCAAGCAGTGTGCCAAAGGAAAAAAGGTCTGCCATATAAACCTGCGAAGAAGGTCACTTTCGATCATTTTGCAAGCAAAACACCACGCCAAAAAGACTTTCCTGATTTGTTTGCATGAGCCAAAAGTCATTATTTTCAATAATTCATGGACATGCTTGCCCGCAGATCGCGCAGCTGATGCCTGATAAACAGTCAGTGCCCCTTGTGTCACGTGTGGATACTGTCAGGAACTAAGCAGTAACTGCTCGGATGCTGTCCCGGATCGCTCAGTATCCCGGATCGCTAAGCGTCATGGCATCGCTTAGTGTCGTGGCATTGCTTAGTAACGCGTGACGACTTCATCCAGGTTCAGGATGGCTCGACAGACCGTCGTCCATGCCGCCAGTTCGGTGATCGCAGAATCGGTGCTCGATGGTTCTGGCTTCGGCGCAATGCCGGTTTCCATCAATGCTGCCGCCCTTTCCGGATTCGAGAGATACTCGTTGCGACTGCGATTCAGGAGCAATTCGAGCAACCGCAGTTCTTCTGCGTCGGGCGGTCGCGAAACACATTCCCGAAACGTCCACGAAATTCTTGCAGCGTCAGACTCTTCATGGGCCGTCGTCTGCAGGACGCGTGCAGCAAAGACTCGCGATGCCTCGACGAATGTTGGATCGTTCAGAAGGACGAGCGCAGCCAGCGGCGTGTTGCTTCGGGCTCGCTGGGCCGTACATTCCTCGCGACTTGGCGCATCGAATGCTCGCAACATGGGATGCAGGAATTGACGCTGCCAGTGCATGTAAACACCGCGTCGCCACTGCCGCTGATCGGCATGATGCGAGTACTTTCGAATCGGAAAGTTCAAATGACGATAGTAACCTGCTGGCTGGTAGGGTCGAACACTGCCACCTCCTACCTGTTTGACAAGCAATCCCGAAACAGCCAGAGCGTTGTCACGAATCATCTCAGCGGGCAGACGGAATGAATTCTGACGGGCCAGCCATTTGTTTTGCGGATCAATCAAATTCAGGTCCGTCCGCAGGTCTGAACTTTGTTGGTATGTTCGGCTTGTGACGATGAGTTTCATCAGATGACGGACGTTCCACCCGCTGCGTACGAATTCGATGGCCAACTGGTCGAGCAGTTCAGGGTGTTCAGGAGGAAAACCCTGACCGCCAAAATCGTCAAGAGACGGACTGATTCCCGTTCCAAAACCGATGGCCCAAAGTCGATTGACCATCACGCGTGCCGTAAGCAATCCGATACCGTCTTCATCAACCAGCCAATTCGCAAGATCAAGCCGAGTGAGGCGGCGATTCTTATCCAGGCCCGAATCCACCGATACTGCAGCGGGCCTTAGAAAAGCGGGCACAGCTGGCTGTACGACTTCTCCGGATTCGTCCATCCAGTTGCCACGTGGAAAAACGCGTGTCGTGCGTGGGACTGGCTTTGCCACAGTAATCATGCAGGATCGTGCAGAGGCTTCGAGATCTTCGATGGCATGCTTGATTCTCCGGATCTCTTCCGATTGAGACTTGTCGTCGGATGTCGTTGCCCCGTCTTGATTCAGACGTGACAGTTGTTTCTGCAATTCAGCGAGCGATTGGCGTTCCCGGGCAGTCAGTACACGCATTTCGGGCGCCCGTTTTGTTGGCAATGCATTCGTGCCGGTTCTGAAGTGATCCTCTTCATCAACGTCTGCAAAAAACGCTGCCAGAGAATAGAAGTCCTTCGATGTGTAGGGATCGAATTTGTGGTTATGGCACTGTGCACAACCTACGGTCGCTCCCATCCACACTGCGGACAGATTTCGAACACGATCAGCCGCGTAGATGGCAAGATATTCTTTGGGCTGCAGTCCACCTTCATGCGTGGTCTGCAGCAGTCGATTATAACACGATGCAATTTTCTGATCGACGTCACTATCAGCGATCAGGTCACCGGCCAGTTGCTCACGTGTGAACTGATCAAACGGCATGTTCGATGCAAACGAATCGATCACCCAGTCGCGATACGGTGAGCTGTTATGATCCTGGTCACCATGGTACCCGACCGTGTCAGCATAGCGGACAAGATCCAGCCAGAACATCGCCATTCGCTCACCATAGGCGTCACTTGCGAGCAGTTGGTCGACCACTTCATCGTACGCCCTCTGTGTCGGTTCTTCGACGAATGCCGTCACAACCTCTGAAGCGGGTGGTAAGCCAATCAGGTCGAAATGGACCCGGCGAATGAGGGCCGCAGGATCTGCATCTTCTGCTGGCTTCAGATTCCTGCGCTGCAGATTGAATCCGATGAAATTGTCCACCCAGTTAACGGGCCAGTTCGCCAGAACTCCATTCAGTATCGGGGGCGAAACAGCGACTGGTTTTTCGTATGCCCAGTGGTTTTCCCAACGGGCCCCCTGGTCTATCCATGCCCGCAACAGCTGAACTTCCTGAGACGTCAGTGATTTACCGGAGTCCGGCGGCGGCATTCTGATGTCATGGTCCATGGCTACGATTCGCTCGATCAGCACGCTGTTTCCAGCGTTGCCAGGCACAACAACCTGGCGTCCGTTTCTGTCTTCTGTCAGGCTTTCAAAACTGTCGATCCGCAGATTGCCTTCACGATCGTTTTCGTCCGGCCCGTGGCATGACATACAGCGATCCGAAAGCAGAGGGCGAATCTGTCGATTGAAATCAATCACTTCGGCGCTTTGGTTTGCTGTCGTCGCTTCGTCGGCCAGCAGTTCTGGTGAAAAAACACAGGCGAGCGAAGTGGCGGCGATGATCATTCGAAATGCGAACCCGAGCGGTTCTACAGGCAAGTTGCGTGAACGCAACGGAATGGTTGAGCAGTTGAAGGTTCCGTTGGTCCTGACAGATTGCATGGCATTCATAAATCTGATCGCTCAAAGCAGAAACGCACCGCACCGCAGCCGCCTGTCAGGCAGCTTCGGTGCGATCATGCGTGAAACAGACGTCAAAAAACAAGCTCTGTCGTGCCCCAGTTAGCAGTCTGTTGAACAAGGGACTGGATCGAGCAGGAGACCTGAAAACACGGTAATTTCCAGTCGTCCTGCGTGCCTGTCCCGGTTTTTCAACGGACAGCCAGGCTAGACCCGCTCCAGCTTTGTCACTCGTCCCGTACCAACCCATTCCGCAACAAAAATGTCACCGTTGGGGGCAAAGCAGGCGTCGTGCGGGTGAACAAACTGCCCATTAATCCATTGGTCTGGTTTAGTTCTCAGGCCCTGTATTTCATTGAGCCTGTCAATGGCTGTTCCAAGCTGTGCAACAACCTGGTTCTTTTCATCCAATAAGGTCACCCTCGCTTTCAGTTCAGGGACCAACATCAGATTCTTCCATGTATCGATGTTTGCCGGAAGCCCAAATCCTTCGATGGTTTCCTGGTAATTGCCCTCCATATCAAAGGTTTGCAATGTGTTGTGGGCTCGATCCGTGACCACAATGGATGGCTCGCGACCCTCGCGACGATCCACCCAAAGTCCATGCGCGGTTTTAAACGTTCCCTTTCCGTCGCCAACACCGCCGAAGCAGCTGAGCCATTTTGCATCTTTGTCGTAGCGATGAATCTTGCAGGACCCGTACCCGTCGGCCAGCAGAAAACCGCCGTCGTCCAGGAATGCAAAGTTCGTGGGCAGGAAACGATCCGCGCCCCAGACTTTCTGAGGGTTCGTGTCCTCCCCTTCTGCGTAGACGCCCGATTCCATAGGAGCGTGTTTGGTCCAGACCACGTCGCCCTTGAGGCTGAGTTTGGCAAACGCTTTCACCTGCTGATATGCGGCCACGTAGAGAAACTCTTCGCCGCCTTCATCGCGTACTTCAATACCATGCCCGCCACCCTGGAATTGATTTCCAAAGGCGCGAATGAATTTGCCTTCGGCGTCGAATACAAAAATGGATGGATGGTCCTCCAGATCCGCGCGGCCTTCGTGAATGACGTATAGATTACCAGCCTTATCGAGAGCAACGTTGTGCGTCGTCTGCCAGGAATAATTGTCTGGCAGTTGGGGGTAGGCATGATGAACCCGGAATCGATGGTCCCCTTCGCCCAGGATGATTTCGCTGAACGTTCGACTTGCGGTGGCGATGGCCGGAGCGGCGACTACGGCAACGGCACTGCTGGCGGCAGACTTTAAGAATTGACGTCGACTGGAACTGGCTGATCTCATGACTGGCTCCGTAATGAGGGCATTCGCCCCAGGACCCCGGACGAGCTTTCAAGAGACAAACAATCGTGCTGTCTTTGGACGCTGGCAGGGGGCTTCAAGTGTGGTTGTTCAGGTCCGCCTGGCCCGCAGGTGACCCACATTTCCGAATCTCCAACCTAGATGAAACCGTGCCGCTTAACAATTGTCAACTGCGCGGCAGCCCTGCACACAGTTTGCACACGATTTCGGTCGCATTTCATCGGAATTTCTGAAGGATTCAGACATCCGATCGAATTGACGATCCGCGATCACCAGGAACTGGAGCTGCAAAGCAGAATTCGAATGGCGAATTGTGTAGAGTGTGCCAGCAGTCAATTCATTTGCCAAAGTGATGAACCTCTCTGGCTTTTGAATCTCTCAATAGCCCAGGGATTTGGTGATCGAGCTTGCTCGGTGTGCTTGCATGCAACATGCCCTATGGTGGGGCAAAGCGTTCAAAGCGAGCAAGTGAAGAGACTGTTGTCGGCCACGCGTTTCGAATCAGGGCCCTGAGAGATTCCGATCAGAAGCCCTTTTGAATTCCATGAAACGCTGCGCCACATGTCTTGTTGAATTCAGTTCTCAAGCGAACTGGCGTAACGAAAAGCAATAACTGATTGTTGATAGACGGTGATAGACGGAGCGGCTTGCAAAATGATTGATGTTGCTGAAACAAGTGGAAACGCTGAGAGAACGACTCGCCCCTTTGCCCATCTTCACTGTCACACCCACTACAGTCTTCTGGACGGTGTGAATCGCATTCCTGATCTTGTGAACCACGTCAAGTCGATGGGGATGAACTCCGTTGCCATCACTGATCACGGCAATCTTTATGGAGCGATTGAGTTCTACAACGTTTGCCGTGACAAGGGTGTCAATCCCATTATCGGGTACGAAGCATACGTCGCTCCCGGACGCAGAACAGACAGAAGCGCGAGCCGGATGAAGGAAGCTCAGTCCCACCTGACGCTGCTGGCTATGAATCGGCAGGGATTCGATAACCTCATTCAGATGTCGTCTGCGGCGTATCTGGAAGGCTTCTACTACAAGCCACGTATCGACCGTGAACTGCTGGAACAGTGCAACGAGGGGATCATTTGTTTGTCCGGTTGCGCATCGAGCGAATTGTCAAAGCTGCTGCTTGCAGAGAAGCAGGACGAAGCCGAACAACTTGCCGCTTGGTACAGTCGGGTGTTCGGAGATCGTTTCTATATGGAAATCCAGGATGCAGGATTCCAGATTCAGAAAGACTGCCTCGAACTAACGGTCGATCTTGCCAAACGAATGGGCCTGCCGCTGGTCGCCACAAACGACGCCCATTATCTGAAACGCGAAGATGCAGCCGTTCAGGACGTGATGTTGTGCGTAAACACTCGCACAACTCGGGACGATCCACGGCGAATGAAGATGGAACACGATGGCTTGTACGTGTGTTCTCCGGACGAGATGTACGGCATTTTTAAAGGACTTGAAGATGCGGTGGCCCGTTCTCAGGAGATCGCGGATCGTGTGGATATTCAGCTGGGCGATCGAAAGCTGTATCCCGTGTTTCGCCCCGAGAATGGCCAGACGGATATCGACTATCTGAAAGATCTTTGCGACAAACGGATGCACGAACGATACGGTGACGAGCTCACCGACGCGCACTGGAAACGACTGCAATACGAACTGAGCGTGATTGAAAGCAAAGGGTACGCAAGCTACTTCCTGATCGTCTGGGACTTCGTTGAATTTGCGAGGCGACATGGCATCCCGTGTGGTGCGAGAGGTTCTGCATGCGGTGCTATTGTGGCTTATCTGTTGCGGCTGGGTGATGTGTGTCCGCTGAAGTACGACCTTCTATTCGAACGCTTCCTTGACCCAAGTCGTGCGGAACCACCCGATATCGATATCGACTTCTGCCGCGACAGACGACAGATGGTCATCGACTACACCAAGGAGAAATACGGTGCAGGCAGCGTTGCCCAGATTGGAACCTACGGAACACTGAAAGCCAAGAATGCGATCCGTGATGTTGGTCGCGCGCTAAATGTTCCGCTGTCTCGGGTCAATGAACTGGCGAAGATGGTTCCGGACACG
Source organism: Planctomycetaceae bacterium (assembly GCA_041398825.1). Lineage (NCBI taxonomy): Bacteria > Pseudomonadati > Planctomycetota > Planctomycetia > Planctomycetales > Planctomycetaceae > Planctomycetaceae bacterium. The sequence goes on from JAWKTX010000009.1 coordinate 90,101, forward strand.
CTGAACATCAAGCTCAAAACAGCGATCGATGAAAGTCCCGAACTGAAGATGGCTTATGACACAGACCCCGCAGCCCGAGAACTGCTGGACTACGCAATCGCTGTCGAAGGATTGGCCCGCAGTGCCGGAACTCACGCTGCCGGTGTCGTAATTGCGGACGTCGAACTGGGGAAGGTTTTGCCGCTGCAGACGATTACCGGCAAAGAAGACGTCATCACGCAGTGGGATGGTCCGACCGTCGAAGCGGTCGGTCTGCTGAAGATGGATTTTCTCGGGCTCAGAAACCTGACTATTCTGGACAAAGCGGTTCAGAACGTGAAGAGAACGCACCCGGACTTCGATCTTGAGTACGTCAAGAATAATCTGTCGGACAAGGAAACGTTTGCCCTTTTGCAGCGAGGTGAAACGAAGGGCGTGTTTCAGTTGGAATCCGGCGGGATGCGTGATCTCCTGACCAAGATGCGACCGGACTGCTTTGCCGACATCATCGCAACGTCCGCACTCTATCGCCCCGGGCCGCTCGAAGGTGGCATGGTGATGGAATATGTCGACGTCAAAAACGGAAGAAAGGAACCCCGCAAAGTTCATCCTGTTGTGGACGAAATTCTCGCCGAAACGTACGGCGTCATGGTCTACCAGGAGCAGGTGATGCGAATTCTGAATCGCGTCGGAAATGTGGAACTGGCAAATGCATACAAATGCATTAAGGCCATCAGCAAGAAAAAAGAAAAGATCATCGCCAGCTACCATCAGGATTACATTGATGGAGCCAAGTCAAACGGCATTTCAGAAGAAATTGCGCAGGATCTCTGGAATCTGATTATCGCATTCGCGGGCTATGGTTTTAACAAGTCGCACTCAACGGCCTATGGTCTGATCGCGTACGAAACAGCCTACCTGAAGGCTCACTACCCGGTGGAATTCATGGCCGCGCTGCTGAGTTGCGAAATGGAAAGCAGCGAGAGAATTAGTGAGCATATCGATGATGCTCGCCGAATGCAGATTGAAATTCTGCCTCCCGATATCAATCGTTCGATCGTGGATTTTGGATTCATTGACGGCAAGATCACATTCGGTCTGGGGGCCATCAAGGGAGTCGGTGAGTCTGCTGTGAGTGCGCTGGTCGAGGAGCGGGAAGCAAACGGCCCATTCAAAGATCTGTTTGATATGACCGAACGCGTCGACCCTAAAGTACTGAACAAGAGCACTCTGGAAACTCTGATCAAAGCCGGCGTTCTGGATACTCTTCCCGGAACACGTGCACAGCAGATGGAACTTGTTGAACGCGCTGTGCAATCATCGATTTCACGGCACAAAGACAAAGCGCGGGGACAGAAAAGTCTTTTTGGCGATGATGACGAAGACGAAGTCGACGACCAGGGTAACGCGGTGGGAATGAATCTGCCGGATGTTCCGGACTGGACACACACCCAGATGCTGGCGTTTGAGAAAGAGGCCTTTGGTTTCTACCTTACATCACACCCACTGACTCAGCATTCACGCCGGCTGGAAAGATTCGCCGCCAACAGGAATTCTGAGCTTGCTGAAATGGAAGACGGCGCTCCGGTAATGATTGGTGGGATGATCTCTTCAATCAAAATGGCGAACTCGAAGAAACCCAGCCGCAACGGCAATTCGAAGTACGCGAATTTCGATCTGGACGATCCGACAGGAATCGTTCGCTGCATTGCCTGGCCCGACGACTATTCGCGGTTCGAAGACCTGATCAAAACCGAGAATGTGGTGTTCGTTCAGGGGCGGGTCGATCGACGAGGTCGAGAACCTAACGTGATCGTAAACCGGATCTATTCGCTGGATCAGGCCGACCGGGAGTTTACGGCTCAGGTGACAATCAAATTCGAACGCGGCATTCATACGTTCGACGATGTCGAACGCGTTCGCGCCATACTTGGGCGTTATCAGGGAAGCACCAACGTGGTGCTGGTCGTTGATTCGTTTGCAGAACAATCCACTGATGATGGATCAACCGTGAGCGAAGCGGACATGGATACAGCCGTTTCCAATCGACTGCGTTATGTGATGACAACGTCAACCGATTGCCACGTAAATGTCGGCCCGGAGTTTCTGCAGGCACTCACCGAAACAGTGGGGGATGAAAACTACGATCTGAAAGCTGCCAGGGTCAAAAAGGCCAGTTCAGGATCCATTGGCCGATAGCTCATGGCCCGGTCATCATCGACCGTTTTTTCTGACACTCTACCCGACGGCAATTTGTCAGCTCAAATTCAGTGTCAACTGCTGGCGGATGCCGGTAGAGATTGAGTGCAGGTAGAGATTCAGGGTAACAGGACGAAACGATTGATCTACGGCTGAACGGCAGGACGTTCGAAGATGATGATGTGCTGACGCGGCAGGACATCAATCGTTTCAACGTATTTGAGACCATGTTCGGGAAGACTGGCTTCTTTCTTCACCTGGTCCTGTGACATCTTGTGAACGAGTTTTATCGGCACGGTTGGGTCTTCCATTCGATACTCAACAAATGCGATGCGCCCGCCGGGTTTCAGTGTCTTAGAGAGTTCCCCAAGCATTTCGTACGGAAATTCAAACTCGTGATAGACATCAACCATGATGGCAAGATCAATCGAACCTGGCTTGAGATTTGGGGACTTCTGCGTCCCTTTCACGGCAACGACATTTCGAATATCAAAGGTTCGGCAATGCTTCTTCAGGCGTTCGAGCATTTCGTCCTGCACGTCCACCGCCATGATCTTTCCATCCGGCAGAACGGCTTCTGCCATCCGAAGTGAAATCACTCCGCTTCCTGCGCCGATGTCTGCAATGACCTGACCGGGCTGAAGATTTAAAGACTTTACCAGAAGGGTTAGCCGCTCTTCGTTTTCTCTTGAGGATCTTTCAAGCCATGCTGCTCCCTGGAAGCCCATGACATGGGCGATTTCGCGGCCCATGTAGAATTTACCGATTCCATTTGGGTCATGCTCGGCTCGCCATTCATATCGGTCAACAGCAGGCGTGGCATCATCAGCGTCGGTGCTGCCTGCCTTCTGTGGTGACCGGACCACAGTTTCATTGCCTTCATCTGAATGAGCCGGGGCGGCATGTGCAATGACGACACAGAAAGAAGTCAGGATCTTCAGGAAAAAACGAAAAGTGTCCATCGGGGTTCCGGATCGCGTGCCTTCGTGTTGATGTTGATCGGCAACAGCAAGAGCGTGATCGTCGTATGAACTCGTAAAAAACCTGCGCATCTGATTCTCCTGTTTTGCGTCACTGATCGCGTGCAAGTGTTTACGTCTTTGATTTGACTGTCAACTTACAAGCTTCGATTGTGTCGCAACTGCAGAGACTTCGTCCGTTGTTCAAAAACATGTCCAAACTGCTTTTGACACGATTGCCACATCTCTGTACTCTCCGCCCCGCTCAGTGACCGACCCGGTCATTGGGTACTCTGCATGGATGCGGTTTAGCGGCACCAGGCCACGGACGGCCGACGCCGCATTTTTTTTGCGCGGACGGGCTGCAGGCACGTGAATGCTGCAGGTGCGTATGACCGTCTTAATCAGACGGCTGGCGTTTTCCTCTGGCGAGATAGGGATGCGTTGGTGGACAGGGATGCGTTGTCTGTGACAAAGCGTTCTGAATCTGTATTGCACCAGCGCCCGGCAATGCGACTCACGCGAAGAAGATTCCTGATGCCGTGCGGGCGGCGATGTCAATGGTAGACCCGCCGCCAACCTTTCCTGGTGGAAGAAATTCATTCGCAGGCAACGGTGCTGTGACTTCTGCGGCAGATCAACGGTTGCAAGAGTTCCGCTCGCAGGTCTCCTGCCCACGTGCAGTCGACGTTCTATCGTACTTTACGTCACACGTTGAGCATCATCCTGCCGAACCCTGCCACGGACAGACGAGACGCAACCCGCGTCTTCACTTTTCGTCTCGTCTGTCGGTTTAGAACAGATGAACGGCACCCAGTTCCTAGGGCTCAGTCGTTGCTGCAGGCTCAACCGGCGACACGGGCTCGTATGGCCGTTCAGGGACCGGAGATGAAATGACATTTCCGGGCATAACGCGAGGCGACAATTCCACGGTTCCGACGGGATGGTCGACCGCGAACTCCGGCGGATGTGCGTCGACTTTGGGGTTGTCGATTCCGTAGGCTCGTGCGGCAGATTTTGCCTGAGCATCACAGTAAGCGTCTGCATTCCATGCACCTTCTGCCAGCCAGATATTGTTGTGTTCGAGCAGATCTCCGGTGGCCACATGCAGTGATGTGATCGCTTTATTGTAGGCCGAAACCTGTTGATAGAATGCGATCTCAGCGGCAGCCAGTCGTTCCTGTGCTCTGACCACCACGTCCATCGAATTATCCACTTCCCGATTACTTCCACCCACTTCGAGGATGATACGATACTTTTCAACTCGTTCGGCCGCGGCCTTCATGCGTTTCAGGGATGATTGGGCCGCCGTGTACGTGGACGAGATTTCCTGAACAGCATTTGCAACATCGTGAGCGATATTTCGTTCCTGTGCCGCCAGAACGGCATTGGCCTTTGCTAGTTGAAGTTCGTAATTCCTGACCTGACTGTGGGCCTGCCGGAAGCCGATTGGCATACTGAACTGCAAACCAAGCGTCCATGATTCCAGATCGTCATGAGCCATGGACCCGAAGCCATTTCGAGTCGGCAATCCGGTCACGGGATCCTGCGTATTCTGCCCCAGCAGCTTATCGCCAAAGCCGTTAATGTCGTAGCTGGCAACGGCATCCAGGCGAGGTCGAACGAGACTTCGTGCCGCGTTCAACTGCAATTGCAGACTTTTGATCTGCCATTTCTGGCGACGCAGTTCTGACCGCTGGGTCAGGGCTTTTGTCAATGATCCCTGCCAGTCAGGGACAAATTCGGCAACCGAAGGCTCGTCGACAGGTCGCAGTACTGTGCCATCATTCATCGGCATTCCCAGCAGGCGACGCAGCTCAGATTCTGCTCGGAAGATTCCGTTCAGAGCCGTCTCTGTACTTGCTTTGGTTTCGTAAACACGGTCCTTGGCAAGGAGTTCGTCAACTGGTCCGATCTTTCCGTTTCCACCAACTTCCACTGCAATGTTGGAAATCCGCCAGGTTTCAAGAGCACTCTTGTGCGCGACAACGGCGGTGTCATACGAGTGGTAGGCCAGATACAAATCCCAGTATGCATTTTCGATGTCAGCCATCGCATTTCGGACGGCCGTTTCGAAATCTGCCAGAGTGATATCCTGATTGATGCGGGCGATGACAACGCCCTGGCTCACCCCGGCAATGGAACCGAAGGATGGATTCACTGGCCCCGCGACCCGAGTGAACTCTGTGCCGCTTCCGGCAAGCAGAGGTTGGCGAATCTGTGCTCCGATACTACCTGCGTAAGACGATGGATAGTAAGCGCCGGGGCTGTTGGTGCCGAGGTAGTCCCAGTCGTGTGAAAACTGAATGGATCCACCGGATGCAAAGGCCTTCGTCAGCGACGATCGAAATGCAGCCGTTTCGGCCGTGTTCAGGGTAAGCGGTGTCGCGGCTAGGTTATTGCGTCCGCTGGCACGCCCCCAGGTAATTCCTGTGGCGAATGTTGTGTCAAAGTCTGACAACGCAGCATTCAGTCCGCGGCGACCGAACAAGATCCCGGTTTCCTGAATCGCGGCATCGTAAACTGAATTCGCTCCCTGTGGATTCGTCAGGACAACCTTCGCGCCGACGCCACCGAGTGCGCTGGTTTCGATGATGTCGTTATGCGAAAGAGCGATGTGGAAACATTCCGAAAGCTGTATTTCCCGAACCTCATCTTCGACCCGTCGCGAAAGACTTCGAGGTTCAATTGTGCTCTGAACCGCCTGCGCCGTGGTGTTATCCAGGTTAGGCCACGAAATCCGCGTGTCGTAGTTTCGGTTGTCGTCTACGCGACAATCCGGCTCCAGCAGATACTGAAGATCTGATACAGTGGACTTCCTCGTCGTGGAGCAACCACTCAACAGCAGAGTGCTGCAGAGCGAAGCGACAAAGCTGCGTTTGAGGATGCGGGTCGCAAGTTTCAGGAATAACGATGTCGAGCATCCTTCAGCCGGAGAATCTGCTTCAGATCTGCTCATCCACGCGTCAGGGAGCGCGCGCTGTCTTCTTTGAACGGGACCAAGTTGCATAGGAGCACCTGTTCGTCGAGAAATTCGATTTGAATTCGGTCGACCAGGTCAGCTCGACGGCAGTTTCTGCACGCAACGAACGATACGCGTGATCCAAATCTCTGGATCAATCGACCGCCTGGTCACAACTCGTATCGACGGAGGAATTCGCAGCACTTGATGAATTGGAACCAGGGCCATACTCCGTATAAGGCAATCCAAGCAACTTCTTCACAAAGACAACCTCACCCGCATCGTTTCCCTCAACCGCATGACCGACAAATTGCAAACAATAGCCACCGGCAAAACACGCCAATGCCCAGTACCACTCAGATCCAGCTGCAATACACCATGGTGTTCCTACAAAAGTCAGAGGTACGCCCAGGAGGTGCAGTGCCTGATTGAAACGGTTACGGTGGCGTGGTAAATAATTCCGAATAAACCGCTTGATCATGTTGCGTCAACCTGTCCGATTGTCTGTGTTTTCTGATGTTTGCCGATTGCGTCAAATTCAACGATGAATTCTCGCAAGAACGCGTCGGCTGCCTCGGTCCATTGCCTGGGACCATGGTATCCCGAACGGGCATCATATTCACCGCAGCGCACAAGATTCGATGAAGGATCTGGGACTTCCGTTTCCCTGTCCTGTCGCAGACTTTGGCACACCGAGTTCGCAGAAGATGCATCTCTTCTATAAGAACTCAGGCGCACCGCCCACTTTCATCGGGAGCAAAGTTTGCTGCGACGGAAGTGTGGCGCACGGATCTGATGGCAAGCTTCGCAATCACCATCAGCGCATGGCAAATTCAGCGGAACACGGCAAAAGTCTGACGCAAACCCTCGGAATTCTCGCAACTTCCGTTACAACGACCAACGCGAATTGCCGGTTTGAATCCCTGTATTCCCGGCGGATATTCCCGGCAGCCTTGGTTCCTGTGGCAGGATCAGGGTTGTAGTCCAAAACGGTGAGGCAATCGGAATGATGAGAAAGAAGTCCCGAATCCCCATATCAACTTTGCCCGATTCCTACTCAGCAATGCCTGGGAGGTGCGTGGCAATCATTTTGCAGGCACTTTGTCTGGCGACGCTGCTGCTTTTTCCAGAGCCAGTGTGCGTTGCTTCGGATCGCCCGAACATTCTGCTGATGATGGTTGATGATCTCGGTTTTTCTGATTTCGGGTGCTATGGCAGCGAAATTCGCACACCGAACGTTGATGCGCTGGCCGCCGGCGGGATACGGATGTCTCAGTTCTATAACACGGCCAAATGTCATTCCTCAAGAATCTGCCTGCTGACCGGAAAGTACACTTTTCAGGCAGGCAACGAAGCGATGGATCAGGCGCTGACTGCGGGGGAGGTAATGAAGGCGAACGGTTATGCGACGTCGATGACAGGCAAGTGGCACCTTCGCCAGCAACCGACTGATCGTGGATTTGAACGCTACTGGGGACACCTGTCTGGCGCGACGAACTATTTTGTTGGCGACAATACATTTCGACTGAATGGCGAGCCGTGGAGTGACTTTGGGAAGGACTTCTACACAACGGATGCCAATGTCGATTACGCCATCCAATTCATCGATGAAGCCATCACAGAAAAGAAGCCATTTTTTCACTACATCGCCTTCAATGCGCCACACTATCCGCTGCAGGCAAAGAGACAAGACATTGAAAAATACAGGGGCGTCTATTCCGATGGCTGGGATGCGGTCCGCCATGATCGCTACGAGAAACAGTTGAAGCTGGGCATCATCAACAGCAGGTTCAAACTGAGTGAGCGGCCCGATTATATCCCGGCATGGGAAGAGCTGACGGCGGATGAACGCAGGTGGGAAGAAGACCGCATGGAAGTCTTTGCTGCGATGGTGGATTGCGTGGACCAGAACATCGGGCGTCTTGTTGCTCACCTGAAATCCAGGGGAGTCTTCGATAATACGCTGATACTACTTGTTTCTGACAATGGGGCGTGTCCGTTCGAACGCACACGCGGGCGGGAGTTTCAACCCTGGGATCACCGTTCCTACTGGTGCTACGATGTCGGCTGGGCCCATGTCGGCAACACACCTTTTCGCTGGTATAAACAGAACCAGCATGAAGGCGGAGTCTCATCGCCGCTGATTGCACACTGGCCAGACGGACTTACTGCAGCGAAGGGTTCTGTCAGTGATCAGCCGGGGCATTTGATTGATTTGCTTGCAACCTGCGTCGATGCAGCTGACGCTGAGTATCCATCGGAATACGGCGGAATACGGACAACGCCCATCCAGGGAAAATCGCTGTTGCCTCTGCTGAAAGGCCAGCAACGGGAGCCACATGAATGGTTGTACTTCCAGTTTGCGAATAACCGCGCTCTTCGTCGTGGCGACTGGAAAGTCGTGAGCGCTGCCGGGGGACGGTGGGAACTGTATAATCTGGCTGAAGACCGCACGGAATTGAACGACCGCTCTACCGAGATGCCCTGGCTTACCAAAGAGCTGGCCGATCTCTGGTTTCAGGTTGCGGAACAAACGGATGGGTTGCCGCAGAATTTTCGAAAGCCTGTTGGCGACTCTCTCATGACATTTCCAGCTTCTTCCATGACCGCGCGAAAGGCAGGCCCGGGAAAGGCTGATGTGAACAGCACCCCGGGACGGTCGACTGGAAAACGTGAAGGAAAGAAAGGTAAGAACAAAGACTAATGCTAACGTCTGCATATAAGAAACGTCTTCTTGCAAGGATTCTTCTGGTCGTCGTTCTGCTTGCCGTTTCCGCTCTGCGGCCTCGAATCAACGCCTGGCTGGGAGGTGAGGAAACAGCGGGCGTTGACGTCACTGAGGTCGGTGGGGCGGACGTACCACGCCCCGAGATCCGAGCCGAACCGCGAAATGATGATCCAGAACGTGCGGGTTCAGGCAATGCTCCGGCGACAGCTGAGCTGGACCTGTCAGATGTGGTCATTCCCCGGTCCCCATACGAAGATGACACCGCGTCACCTTCCAGCGCGAACAGCGTGCGAGTTGCGAATAAGAATCGGGATGAAGGTGCAGGATCCTCCCGGAAGGACGACTCGTCTGGGATCTCCAGTTCCCGACTTGGGGATCGTGCGAGTGATTCGAAATCGCGAACTTCTGGCAATGCCCAACCGGAGCCTGATTCAGCAACAGGCCGCACGGCGGACAAGTCCGGTGACATTCAACTCGGGCAGTTCACAGAAATCCGAAACAACACTTTTCGTTCATCTGCAGGCCTGATCTATCCTCCGGGCAGCGCTGACGGGCATCGACTACGTCATGTGATGAAGCATGCAAAGGATGATACGTCGAAACCGGTTCACGGAGTCTTCGACGGTGATGGGGACCGTGATGTGGTTTTTGCCCTGATTGATAAGGCATGGGTGAAAGCGAAAAAAGGGGGCAGGGATGTGCGAAAAGAACGTCAGAATGATCGACTGGTTTACACCGTGCGTATGGACAATCGAGTCGGTTACGTCGGGGGACGAGAAGGCCAGCGTCAGAAGAATCCGGAATGCCGGTTCATTCGGATTGTGATCGAAGAGGAATCAACCGTCGTCAGCGCATACCCAACCCGATCGTTCTGACCGATTGGCTGTATGAGGCTCCGCATTCACTACCACAATAGAAGGGAGGAGCGAAAGGGTGTCGGGTCAGGGATTCCGATCGGACAAGCGGCTTTGTACATTGCGAATCATGTTCCCGACTCGCGATGTTCTGGACGCAGCGAGTGGCTGGCCGGCGATAAAACGCATCAGATCGTTGTGAAGCGCCTCGGCCGATTGGTAGCGTTCGTCAGGATCGCGTGCGATGCATCGAAGAATGATCGATTCGAGATCTTTCGGGAGCTCCTTCCGGATTTCCCGAGGCGGTTGTGGAGACTCATCAAGAATGCAGGCCAGCAGACGGTCTCGACCTACTGCTGCGAAGGGTGGCAGCTGAAGACTCAGTTCATACAAGGTCATTCCAAGAGCATAGATGTCGCTTCGGACATCTGCTGGTTTCCCCATGAGGCGTTCGGGCGACATATATCGCAGCGTCCCAGCCATGCGCTGCTCATGGTCTTCATCCATGTTGCGTACTGGGCGATTGCGAATGCCGTACAGCTGAATGGCCTGTTGTTTCGAGAGGATTCCTGCAGATTTTCCACCATCGCTGTTCGAAGCGATGGATCCAGCGATGGAGACTGGATCAAACGGCTGTGACAAACCAAAGTCGGTCACCCAAACGTGACCGGTGCCATCAACCAGTAGATTACCTGGCTTGATGTCATTGTGAAGGATGCCGGCGGCATGCGCGGCCTGCAGAGCCCCCGCTGTTCTGGTGGCTATGTCAGCAAATCCAATCCAGGATTCACGCGAAAGTTGCCGTCGTGACTGCGGCAACTGTTCCACCGGATGATTCGCATGAAGCTCCGGCTGAAATCCCGTTGGCCGCGCGCGGTTCATGAGCTCAATTTCATCCCGGATGCTGACACTGCGTGTGTGCTGCAACCGTGTGATTAATCGGTCCAGACCAACACCGTAGATAAACTGCATCGAATAATAAACGTAGCCCCATTCTTCACCGCACTGATAAACCGGGACGATTCCGGGATGATGAATCTGAGAGGCGATATGAGCTTCACGTTGAAACTTCTTCATCCACTCCGGCACAACAGAGGTTCGCCATGGAAGCAGCTTCACGGCAATAATCTGCTGCGTCTGTGTGTCTTTGGCCTGAAAAATAACGCCCATCCCGCCACGGCCAATTTCGCAATGCAGCTCATAGCCCCCCAGCCGTTTGAATGGAAATTTTTCGGGCATGGTCCTCCTGAAAACCCCGGCCTCATTCTCCACGCGAGCTTGTTCGAGAATGTTTAAGACGGGGAAATATTCCCGGATACGATCTGCGTGAGGAGGGAATCTTCGAGCGTAAAGTTCGACCGAAGGTCGGAGTCCCTTACGCAATTCGTCGACATATTGCGTTGCGAGGACTTCAAAGGGTTCGCGTGAACGCAGGCCTTTTTCGTCGCTCACCCGTGGCATCCCAATCAGATGAAACGTCGTATCTTCAGGTTCGGGGACCATGATTGTGGCAACTATTCAATGTGGCAACGATTGATGGCGGCAGGCATGAAATGTCTGGTGGTGTTCGACTGCAGATGCAAACCCCGTGATTCTGATTTACCGGCGATAGTAGATTCGTTGTTCGGAAGCTGGTCGAATAACGGTGACCTGCGGTCGGGTCGCTCCACCGTTGCGCAGGAACCATGCGATGATGAATCCCGCCACAAATCCACCGATGTGTGCCCACCAGGCGACGCCGCCTGCAGACACATCCCCCATGGCAAACGTTCCATTGGCCAGTTGCATGACAAACCAGATACCAAGGAAGATCGGAGCCGGAATCACAATGATCTGAAGGATGAAGAAGATTGGGACAATCGATTCAACTCGTGAACGCGGATAAAGAAGCATATACGCCCCCATCACACCCGCAATTGCTCCACTCGCGCCAATTGTTGGTACCGTGGATTCAGGTGATGAGAGGTAATGAATGGTGCTCGCCGCGAGACCACAGACGATATAGAACACGAAATAGCCAAGATGACCGAGCCGGTCTTCCACATTGTCGCCAAATATGTGCAGAAACCACAGATTGCCAGCCAGATGCATCAGGCCACCGTGGAGAAAAACACAGGTCAACAGTGTGGCCCATTCCGGCACGGATGCTTTCTTTAATTTGACCGCCTGAACGATCTCGCGGCGGCCAAGCGATGTTTCGACGACAATCGGTTCCTTCACGAGGATATCCTGATCGGGATGACTAACCCTCGCGGGAACCATTCCGAATCGCAGGACCGATTCTGCTTCGCCAGATGAATGTTGCCATGCAAACACTGCAATACAAACGGCAATCATGGAATAGTTAACGAATGGTGTTGTGCTTGACGGGATACTGTCGCGAAGTGGAATCATCGGGATTTTCTGAAGAAGTTGTTGTGAATCGGCAACAAAGCCCTACCGTCTGATTGTCCGAACCAATGTGGAATGACATCTGTTGGAAGCTTGATTTCTCAGGTGCAATGCCGCTGGCGACTGATTTGTCTTTGCGATTCCCCGGCGCCGCGCCGTATTATTCCGCCTGCCATGTGATTCATTTCACGCCGTTTCAATCCGCGCCGTCATTCATGTTCATGAAATCCCGGGCAGACAGGAATTATCGATGAAGTCGCTTTTACTTTTGTCTGGTCTTCTCTTCGTTCATATTGGGATGTTGTCATTGTTTTCCACTGTGAAGGCAGACGAAAACGTATCGGGTAAAAGTCCTGAGGAACTCCCCGAATCGATGGTGTACTTTATTGGATCTGTCGAGCAGGTGCTGGAATCTCGGGCAATTTTTGACCTGGGCGACGCACATTCACTCAGGGAAGGTGATGTTGTCACGGTTTTTCGATCACGCGACAACGAATATCAACCGTTGGGGACACTGGAAGTACGTGAGAGTTTCCCAACGTGGTCCGTGTCTCTCCCGACAAAGAAGTTCGTCGCCGAGACCGGCGATATCGTTGTCTTTGTACGCGCCGTCGGCGAAATCGGGACGCCACGTGCGATTCAGGCACGTTTCCTGGCTGATCAGAAGATCTCCAATCGAAATCGGAACAGCTACTCCACGGTGCGGAATGATGTCGTTGCACGGGCTCTGACAAAAGTTCAGAGAGGTCAGCCAGGCTGGGTTCAATTCAGGAAAACCATCAGCGGCACCGTTTACAGCGAATCACTGGGAAGCAATCCGTCCTCAAATTTGCGGCGGTTAACGGACCAGATCGATCTGCTCCGAATGCTTGACCAGAGTGGATTGCCTGCGTCAGACGCAGCGAGCGACCGATGGATGATCGTCATGAAACAATTGTCGACCCGCTCTGCAAAAAGCGAATCTGTCGTGGTGCAGGAAGCCGACAATGCCGCGGCAAACTTCCGCTTCGTGATGTTCGAGCGGCTGTTGAAGACCGCCTCTTCGAAGGCAATCCGGAACAGCAGGCCCTGGCGTCGGCACTGGTCGCTTCGTTGCTGCGATATGAACAACGGAATGAGACGGCGTGGCTTGAACGGCACCTTCGGTTGAGCCAGTTTCCAGAGCTGGCCGGGGATGAACAATTTGTCATCGACATGACTGCTGTTATTCGAGAGCTCAGGGAATCTGCCGGGCAGTGATTGGATGCCATGTGATTTGGTAGATGTCCTTCCCATCGGCGGACGAAAAAATAAGTCGACATTCTGAATCAACCGACAACCGTTGCACTAACGAGGCAGCGTCGTAATCCTTGCGGGAAACAACGATCAGCTGCACGTTGGCCCCCCGGAGAATTGTATTGAGTGATGGTCGCCCGAACTCAGGGAATGACGGCGTTGGGATAGTGTTGACGGCGTGTTGCAACTGAAACCATCTCGCCGGGAAGAAGCCCGAATAGCCGTTTAGCATTGGTCGGCCATGTCGAATCTGGTAGTACATCCAGTGCGCTGTTATCTCCAGATCCCGAACAGTTTGTCCCGGTGGAAATGGCAGGCATAGAATGCTGTTTCCGGGTTTCAGATGAGACTGCACATAATCGGTCCAGTCACTTGCCGAATCCAGATCCGGAACCGCGACCAGAAGGAAGGGGGCAGGCGGTTGTTCGATCACAGCAATCAAACACACGGCCGCTACGGCAACACACCAAAGATACCCTGCTGTCCGATTCGGCTGTGCGTTGAGTCGGCGTATGTGAATACGAATTTGCAACGACAAGCGATGGATTGCTACGAAGGAAAACACCACCAGAACCAGCTGGACAAAATAGGCAAACCGAAAAACGTTTCGTACCCAGCCAAGCCCGGGAACAATTTCCACAAGTGACTTCCAGATATTGAAATCACTGACCTGCAGGTTAGTGCCGAGTGACAGAAAAAATGAAAGAACTGCTGTTGCGCACAGGAACAAAGTCATCCTTTGCGTGCGCGGGCGACAGACTCCCAGGAAAATCCCCAATAGTCCCAGCCCCCAGCGCAACCACCCGACGGAAAGTTGCCGACGGGTAGCGACGGGCCTGAAAGTCGATGTGATGCTGTTGGATTGAGGATGCAGGTAGTCGGCGGCTACTGCTGACAGTGCCGCGACGGTCTTTTCCTGCCTTTCGAATTCATGCTGACTCAGATACTTTCGGATCGGCAGCACCAGGGGCAGTACCATCGTTGCAGCGGTCAGAATGGCCACCGCTGCTGCGGTCCAAAGGTGCCAGTCTTGCGGTTTTCTGACCAGGAGAAGAACCGGGCCGCAGAGCACGATTCCAAGGAACATCGCGTGATGAATACTCAGCCAGAAGGTCGCTCCGAAGGCGAGACCGGCAACGACAGCGCGCCGCAGGCCAGGTCGTTCGCAGAGCCGGTCGAATGATTCCCAGGTCCAGAGAATGGCCCAGACTGGCATCAACTGAATGACGTCAATCTGCTGGTGGACAATCGGCAGCAGTATCACCGCGATCGATGCGGTGGCAGACAAGAATGGAGGCAGCGAGAATCTGTTTCGCAGCAACTTCGCCCCGAAGAGGCCGTTCAGCGTCAGTGATAACAACATGTAGACTTTGTAGGAAACGACCGGTGGCACCCTGAGCCAGAATAGTGGAGCCACAACCAGAGTCGCAGGCTGTGGTTCTGAAAATGCAAAGGTCCCCCGCTCAGGAAAGAAAACAGGCGCGTGCCAATAGTTGGCGAAACCGGAAGCGGCCCGATCAGCATTCCACCACATCGAACACGCATTAAATACGGGGACTGTACTGCATTGCGTAGAACCGGTGGGAACGGTTGTTGTCAGAGACTCTGGCTTCAGAGTTGGCCACAAGACAATCGTGGATGTCAGCACGCAGATGAGAAGAAGCAAAGAATGCTGTATCCAACGTTTCTTGGTGTAACATCGCTTCAGAATCTTCAATCGCTGCCGGAATCGATCAGAGTGATTGAATGGTAATGGTTGATCTCCGGACACGATTTATGAACCTGAATGGGTCGAGTTGCTGATAAGCAGGCACAATTGGGCATGCACGAGTCAGCTTACATCGAACGTTCTCGGCGACGCATCGCTTCAGTGGCTTCTTCAAGCAGCGTTAAACGTCCACCGTAAGTCTTTTCCAGGTTTTCTCTGGTGAAGACATCGTCGACCGGACCGTGAGCTACGACTCGCATATTGAGCAGAATGACGTAGTCGAAGTACTCAGGGACCGTATGCAAATCGTGATGGATCACCAGTGACGTTTTTCCGTTTTGCTTCATCTCTCGCAGGATTTCGACGATGGTTTTCTCGGTAGCTGCGTCGACAGCTGCAAACGGTTCATCCATCAGATAAAGATCTGCATTCTGGACGAGAGCACGGGCCAGGAATGTGCGTTGCTGCTGTCCGCCCGACAACTGGCTGATTTGCCGCCCTGCCAGGTCAGCAATCCCGACTCGATTCAACGCCTCTAATGCGTTCTGACGGTGACGCCTGCGGACCGGTCGACACCATCCAATCTGGCGGTAAAGGCCCATTGTCACGACATCAAGGGCACTAATCGGAAAATCCCAGTCCACGCTTTCGCGCTGTGGGACATAGCCGACACGGTGTCGATTCTGGTGATAAGTCTGACCGAAGACCCTGACACGTCCGGATGCGCGAGGGATCAGATCCAGGACAGCCTTCAACAGGGTGCTTTTGCCGGCACCATTCGGTCCAACAACTCCCACCAGTGCCCCCGGAGGGATATCGAAACCAACGTCCCAGATGACGGGTTTGCGATGATACGCAACGGTCAGGTCATAAACGGAAAGTGGAGTGCTGTCGGTGAGGTTCATCAGACGGACAGTCGGCGGTCAATGGTTTGGAAGCGAGCCCTTGAAGCCCCCGGAGGGAACGGTCCCACCGAGTGCTCGGGCGATGGAAGTAAAGTTGTGGTCCATCATACCAGTGTATGTCCCTTCCCACGAACCAGTTGGCCCCATGGCATCTGAAAACAATTCACCGCCGATTTCGACCCGCTGTCCTCGGGAGGCCGCACCATCAATCAAAGCAGTGATGTTTTTTCTGGGGACGCTGCTTTCAACGAACACAGCGGCGACCTTCCGATCAACCAGCATGTCGACCAGTTCGTTGATACGCTGTAATCCAGCCTCTGACTCTGTTGACAAACCCTGAACCCCCACAACCTCCAGCCCGTAAGCTCGCCCGAAGTATCGAAAGGCATCGTGCGAAGTGATCAGGACGCGCTGTTGTTCGGGGACCGAACCGAGGACCGATTTGCCGTATTCGTGCAGGTGAAGCAGTTCTTCCTGAAGTTCTTCTCCTCTTTGCTCGAACTGCAACCTCGAACTCGGTCGAAAGTCTGAAAGCGTTTTAACGATGGTTTCGACGCAGGTCGACCAGAGGCTGACATCCATCCAGATATGCGGATCGGCGTGACCTTCGGAATCCGGCGGGTGAATCACGCGATCGGGCGCCAGGGCAGAAGTGATTGCGATCGAAGGAGTTGAATCGGTCGTCTTTCGAAGTGTATCCGTCAGACGCCCTTCAAGCATGTAACCTGAATAAAAGACAACATCCGACAGCATGATTGTTCGAACATCATCGCGTGTTGCACGGTAAAGATGCGGATCGACCCCATCTCCCATCATTTGTGTGACCCTGACCTGATCGCCGCCCACAATGCGAACGAGGTCTGCCACCATTCCGACTGTGGCTGCTGCTTCCAGCGGGCCAGACTGGTTCCGGGGTTCGCTGGAGTGATCGGCGAACTCGATGCATCCGGGCTGGCTGGCAAGAAACAGGGACAGCACCAGACAGTAGCAGGCAACTTGCGGCTGCCGAAATCGGCACTTCCTGATCCAACGGAAACGGAAGTATGGGGCTGACGATCCGAACATCAGTTTTTCCAGACGGAATTGATCACCTGAAGGGACGAACATCGAACGCTGGCCGATGGATCACCGGCAAAAACCTCAATCACTGGCTGAAGTGATGCCGGAAAAATTCGATCACTAATGACCGCTTCACCGTCGTTAATAAAGACTTCAATTGTGGAACGATCAACAACGACATCGATCAATACAGAATCCTTCAGAAGACGCGCGGGAGCGTGATGCCGCCCCGCGAAAGCCGGATGGAAATCGACGTTGCCGGACTTCCTGCGGTCAACGTACACCGCCTGATCCTTTGTGTCATATCCGATTTCTGTGAACTCATCATTGCCGGTTCGAATTCGCAGTCCGCAGGACCTCGCCTTTCCGGGCAACAGCTCGGCCTGAATGCGGAATCTCATATCGTCCAGCTGACCGCTGCTGGTCAATTCAACGGGTGGCCAGGTGGCAGTCACCGGCCTGATCGGAATTGACGTTGTAAGTGAATCCAGCTCCTGCACCGGACGCTGGACCAGCACATACTCGGGAAATTCCGGCAGACCGACATTCCTAATGCTTAGTTCGCGAGGAATCGACATACAACTGCGCCAGGGAGAAGTAGGCACCAGACAAGTTTCCCAGTTGTTGAACCAGCCGAGCCAGATTCGGCGGCCATCAGATTCAGGAATGTTGGACCAGCTCACGGGTGCGTAAAAATCGCGTCCAAAATCGACCCAGCGTGACTGCTGTAATGCCGTGAACCTGGAACCATCGAATCGTCCCACGAAGTATTCGCCGCCACTGCCGCCTGCGATTGACCCGCTTCCCATGTCGGCTTCCAGCACCCAGAGCGTTTCTCCGTCAGTGCCTTCAATCGGCAATTCGAACAGGTCCGGACATTCCCAGTTTGGCTTGCTGGTGACGCCGGCGGGGCCGAATCGGCTCGATTCTGTCCAGTTCTTCAGATCATTCGACGTGTAGAACACCAGGATCTTTTCGTTCGCAAGCGACACCACCATGACCCACCGTTCGGTCGGCGCGTGCCAGAAGACTTTGGGATCGCGAAAGTCTGCCTTGTTCAAATCAAGAACGGGATTACCCTGGTAGATGGTCCATGACCGTCCATTGTCATTACTGTACGCGAGGCACTGCGTCTGTTTGCCGTAGCCGTGCCCCGTGTAGATGGCAACCATTGGGGGCCGATCGCCTTCACCAAATCCAGATGAGTTCCTGTGATCGACGACGCAGCAACCACTAAAGGCCATGATGCCGTCGGTCTCCGGAATGGCCAGCGGCAGATGTTTCCAGCGCATCAGGTCAGAACTAACGGCGTGCCCCCAGCTCATGTGGCCCCATGAGTTTCCCGCGGGATTATACTGGTAGAACAGATGATATTCGCCATCGTGCCAGACCAATCCGTTCGGATCGTTCATCCAGTTGATCTCAGGAGAAAAGTGAAACTGGGGGCGCAGAGGTTCATTCATGTAGTCCGCGGATGTTCGGTACGCGGCGAGCTGGTGTTCGAGATCAAACCGCCCTGGCACAGTATCAGTCTGAACAATCTGATCGACGTTGATGTGTCCCCAGCCACCGGTTGCGCGGTCAAAGATGCGAATGCGAGCCTGTTGACCAGTCAGATCACTGACGTTCCATGACTTCCATTCGAGCTCTTCTGATTCGGACCCGGTGGAGGAACGAACGGATTCATCGCCGATCAGAAGTTCGATACCCACTTCGTTTGCGTGGGGACCGCCACCAATCAAAAACGCGATGTGGCTTCGTTCAATAGTGAACGTTTTGCTTGTTGCGGTTCCAACGGAATAGTCTCCACCAGCATACGTATTGACCAGACGGGCACCTCGGAAGCCGGATACCGTCATCTGATTCGGGAGCGTGCCCGCGGCCGGGGCATCGCCGAATGCCGTGCCCGTTAATTTCCAGTGCTCATAAGTCCCCGATTCGAAATCCTCTATCAATACGTCGTCAGCTGCGAAAGCAGTGCTGATTCCTGCGGTCAGTAGCGACATCACAAGTTGCGACAGGCGTAGTATCAGGGCTCTCATGATCGACCTTCATCAAAACGAATTCGCAGGTCTTCTGGAAACGACATTGTTCCGCCATGCTGCGTACAGGCAAAACCGGCTACGGCAACAGAACGAGCATTAATCTTCTCAATGGGGTCTCCCCGTAACAGACCCAGCGTCATTGCGGCTGTGAATGCATCGCCCGCTCCGACGGTGTCCGCAACTGCGACGGCTTCGCCCGGGTGCTCGGACATTTCATCGGCAGACAAAAGCGTGGCACCTCGGGGCCCACTAGTTACTGCAACAAGCTGCAGCGAAAACATCCGTCGCAGCTGTGCCATCAGAAACCGCAGACAAGCTTCGTCGTCCTGTTTCTCACTGACTTCAATCCCGCATGCAGCTGCCACCTGCGGAAGCTCGTCATCGTTCAGCTTCAGTACGTTGGCTAATTGCAACGATTCCTGAATCACTCCAACATCAAAATAAGGCGAGCGGAGATTGATATCCAGGACGCGGAAAGCATTTTCAGGTGTCTCCGCGACGAAACGCTGAATGGTTTGGCGGGATCGTTCAGATCGTTGGGCGAGCGTTCCAAAACAGACGGCAGAACAGTTTGCGGCGAGCTCCGCAAATTCACGAGTCCAGCTCAGGTGGTCCCATGCGATGTCTTCAGAGAACCGGTAACTGGCAACTCCCGATGCATCGAGGGTGACATCCACTCGTCCCGTTGCAAACTCCTTCAACTGGACATTTCCAACCTGCACGTGATGGCTCTGAAGTGCGGCGATGGCGTTTCGGCCAAGGTCGTCGTTTCCAACAGCACTTACGATATGGACCCCAACCAGTGGCTGTCCAAGTTCTGCAATGCTGCAGGCAAAATTTGAAGGAGCGCCGCCGAAACGTGGTCCTTCCGGGAAAACGTCCCAAAGGATCTCCCCCAATCCAACAACGATGGGTAACGGTGTTGATTTGGCTGACTGGTTCATATCATCCCTTTCCCTTGACTGGTGAGCATCGCTTCCATCTGTTCCAGCGGCACACCCCTGGTTTCGGGAACAAAGAACTTCACCCAGGCGAGTTGCAGCACCATCATGCTGCAGAAAAAACCAAATATCAGCGATGGTTCGAACTTCTCCGCCATCAACGGAAAATACATCGTCAGCAGGGCAGCGAAAACCCAGTGCGTCGAACTACCAAACGCCTGCCCGGCGGCCCGATACCGGCCGGGAAAAATCTCGCTGATCAGAACCCAGATAACAGCCCCCTGACCGATAGCGTGTGCGGCAATAAAAGCGAATATGCAAATCGGGACCAGCTGGAAGTTCTGAACATGGAACGCCCAGGCGCACAGTCCAAGCGATGCAATGTAGCCAAACGATCCCATGAAAAGCAGCGTTCGGCGCCCTGCTCGATCAATCAACCAAAGTCCCACATATGTGAAAATAAGATTGGTAACACCGATGCCCACAGACTGTAGCAGCGCTGCATTCCTGCCAAGCCCGGCCCATTCAAAAATTCGAGGAGCGTAATAGAGGATGGCATTGATGCCGGACATCTGATTAAAGAATGCCACCAGAAAAGCCATCGCGATTGGAATTTTCAGTCGGGATGAAAAGAACCGACTTCCTGACGCTGGTTCGTCCTCAGAAGCGCTGATGGAATCCACGAGGTTCTGAATCTGAACGTCAGAGAGATCCGGAGCGATGTTTCTGAGAATTGTGGTCCCAGACTCACGATCTCCGACGACGCTGATGAGCCATCGAGGGCTTTCGGGGATCGTCAGACACATCAGTGTGTAGAGCAATGCTGGTATCGCCTCGACCCCAAGCATCCATCTCCACGCGACATCTGCATCCATGAATCTGCCGATGACGTAATTGGAAACCAGCGCGATAAGGATGCCGAAGACGATATTGAACTGGAACAGACCGGCCAACTGCCCTCGACGATTCGGCGGAGCGATCTCGGAGATGTACAACGGGGATGCCACCGTCGCGATTCCCACCCCGACACCACCGATCAGCCTCGCGATCATGAAGAAAACCGGACCAGTTGCCAGCCCCGAACCAATCGCTGAAACGAAATAGAGAAGACCGATCCAGATCAGGGTCCGACGTCGACCAAATCGCTGAGTGGGAATGCCACCGAAAACCGCTCCAAGAACCGTCCCCCAAAGGGCGGCACTGGTACAACGCCCGTGCATCGTTCCATCCAGGCTCCAGACTTCCTGAATCTTCTGCTCGGCCCCGGATATGACGACGGTGTCAAATCCGAAAAGAAATCCAGCCAGTGCTGATGTGATCGCCCAGAGGAAGAGTCGAGTGAACAAGAACCTGCTCCCGAAATCAGTTATTCAGTTGTGCCTTCGCACAATGCTAACGGATCCTGCATGCAAAGTTCTGTTCAGGCCGTAAGAATCTGCCCGATGCGCCCTAACCGGCCGGGCTCAACCCCAAAGTCGAAATCCAGGGCATGCTTCAACATCGCGCGGCCCGTCATGGCAACGGTCTGACATTGCAACAGCTGTTGCGAAGCTTCAGTTCCCGGAGCCCACTTGTTCCCCGGGCGGTCGATCGGGAACGGAAATCTCCATCAGCATGCCGGGAAGAAAGACTTCGGGCAACTGATCCAGCTGCCGGTCGTCCAGTATGCTGAATTGAAGCCCCTGGTTGCGGCACTCCGATTCAATCCTGCGAATTGCGGAAACGCAGCCATAAGCCAGCAACATTCGACCTCCGGGTTGCAGTCGATCTTGCGCCCCGTGTACGAGGGACTTGAGTAGTTCGAAATTCGGATCATAGAGTGCAAAATCTGCCACCGTCGTTGGTGTCTGATTTTCCCAGGGTGGGTTTGAGATAATCAGGTCAAAACGCTCACCATCTCTGAGAACTGTCCAGGCACCGGGAGCGCGACGCGGCACGAGCCGGCATTCGAGATTTTCTGATAACCCCAGTTCTCCTGCGTTGAAGATTGCGTTCTGAATTGCGGCGGGATTGATGTCGGTAGCGACGACCTGGGCCGCCCCGAATTTCAGGCAGCAAAGTGAGATGAGCCCGCTGCCTGTTCCAACTTCGAGCACTTTTTTACCTTGTACCAGGTTGGTTGTTTGAATCATTGCACGCAGGCTGCGGGTGTCGTCCGGCTCCCAGAAGACCGATTCAAATATTGCAAGGCTCACTGGTAACTGAGGCACATCAACCCATCGCGTGATGATCGGGGCCGTTTCGCCGGGGAGCGGAGTGTTTGAGCCGATCGAAGCCGTGTGGTTCGTTTCGCCCGTGGACGCCGCATCTGCAGAAACGGTTTGACTCGCATCATTTTCAAACGGATGCGAGATTTCGACCTGCTTCACCCCAGTATCCTGACATCCGGCGAACGTCAGGACGGACAACGAAAGCAGGGCCTGAAATAAAGCGATCCGCGGACCCGTTAAAGGACGCGGAGACAGATATGTTTTGAGAAACTGGCTCAACGAACGCAGCACAAATGTTCCGTGGCGGATGCAGGACCTTTATCCGTCCGTTAAAAAAATCGGGACAGGCACGCAGGACGACTGGAAACTATCGTGTTTTAATGTCTCCTGCTCGATCCAGTCCCGTTATTCAACAGGCTGTTAACCCGCCATTGCTGAGTCCAGCGCCATTTTTCGGCGGGTATCTGCGAGTACATTAGAAAGATGATTGGGGATTTCATACCCCTCAGCGAGACGCATCTGTTCTTCATCGACAACTCGACAGATCTCTTCGAGGCCAATGGAGGCGCTTCGTTTGTCCACCTGAATCAGTTCGCGAAAGCCGTACTGCGTTTGGCGAAGCTGGTCGGGTAGAAGGCCAGACATGGCCACCGGGAAAAGCTTAAAGAATTCCGGCCCGCGAGGTTCCAGAGTCGTATTCAGTGAATGATGAAAATGGATGGCACAAAGCAGGTCATCCGGAAAGTGCCATCGAGCCGCACAGTAGGCTCCTGCTGACGCATGATTCCACCCGAATCGTTCCTGCTCCCAGTCACACAGATCCCGACCGTCCATGAAATCAGTGGACATGTAACTGATGTAGTCGCCGTCGAAGTGGTTTGTCAGCACCGGCAGAAGAAAGTCCTGCAGCAGTCCTCCCAGGAATGCGAGGCCAGAGTCAAGTTTCAGTTTTCGTGCCAGTTCTCGAGCAAACAGCGCGCGCTGCAGCGATTCATTCCAGAAATTGCGTTGATTGATGAGCTTTGACTTAATGGCGCGGGATGCAGCTCTCATCCCGGCAGCAAGCAGATACATTTTCGCTGCGTTAATTCCGATATGCATGACAGCATCTTTGACGGATCGCACAGGTGCGCGCAATGCGTATGAGGCTGAATTGACATGCTTGAGCAGCTCAACCGTCAATCCGGAATCCCGTTCGACGATGGCGGAAAGCACCTTGATGTCAAAATCCGGGTTCGCAGCCTTCTCAACGAATTCACTTACGGCGTGCGGCAATGCGGGAAGTTCGATCGATTTCGGAAGGTGATCGGGATCAAACGCATCGATGGTCTCGGCACGAAGTGCTTTCCAGCTGAATTTTCCGTCCCCAACAGTAGTCACGGTGGGCAAACTCCATTCCGGGTATTCTGGTTGCTTCGTCCAGGTGCATCTTCGAAGGGAAAGGGGGAACGCTGTCTGCTGAATGCTCTGAAAGGAGCAAGACGTCAGACTCGCAGCCCGGAGGCGTTATCGCAGGCTCAGCGCATCACTTGCCATGTTCGTTGGAAGAGTCGAGTAGAACGGGTCGAGGGCAGGGAGTTCTTCGGATGATGCCGAAGGTGGCGATTGGCAGGGCGGAAAGGAACGAGACGCCGTGCAAAAAGTGTGTTGCACGGATCCGCAGAAATGGCAGTTGCTGGTTGGGAAACAGGGCTTATGTTTCTTTCAGTCATCGTGCGAATTCTAAATCGAACACAGAGGTTCAGAGAGACCCCGGAAAAGCCATGAAAGACATTCGTCGCATTTTTGCTGAATGGCCGTCCAGCATCCCACGGCAGGGAATCATCGTCAGCAACTTCGGTGAATCGCTGCCGTTCTGCAATTTCATGTTGTGTGGCGACTTAATCCTCGTTGAAAGGAAGACTCCCGACGCCGCTGGCGGCCGGCGCGTCATCATGGGGTTAGATGGAATCCTTGCCATCAAGATTATTGATGCCATTGAAATGCCACGGTTCACGGCAATGGGCTTCGTTGGGCTCGCCTAGTCAGCCTAGATTGCTCAGGCGGGGCATTCTGCGTGGGTTACTCTGTTTTTGTGGGCTGTAACGATTCAACAGGCTGAGATTTGTTCGAATATATGACTCGCATGGATCCGAGTCTGCTTTAACGATATATTTGATGTGAGGGTGATCGCTCTGCGGTCCCGACGAAATTCAAATAGATCGGAAAGCAATCGGAATGTCAGTCTGGACTCGAACCATTGGTCGGCTTCTCCCTGGATCTGATTCGGGCATTCGTGGGCGCAACCGTCGACGTCGGTCTCTCGCAATGGCCAGTGTCAGCGACGCCCTGGAACTCAGACAGCTGCTGACGGCTGTTTCGATGACGGATCAGGAGCAACTGCTGCTGGAGCTGGTCAATCGCGCACGGGCCAATCCGCAGGCAGAGGCAAATCGATACGGCGTCGCACTGAATCAGGGGCTTGATCCCGGTCAGATTTCTACCGCCGCCAAACAGCCTCTGGCACCTCATCAAAGCCTGACCAACGCGGCGGGTCTCCATTCTCAGGACATGATCAACAGAGACTTTTTTGATCATACGAACCCTGACAATTTGACTGAAGTCGATCGGGGACAAGCGGCTGGATATCCGACCGCAGCCATCGGCGAAAACATCGCATGGGAAGGCACAACCGGAGTACTGGACAACAACGCTGCGGTCTATCTGCAGCATGAAGCGTTGTTCCTGAGTCCAGGGCATCGGGCCAATATGTTGCATATACCTTACGAAGAAATTGGCGTTGGTATTCGCTACGGTAAGTTTCTGGATGCAGGTACCAACTACAACGCGATTCTGGTGACAGAGAACTTTGGGATTCGCAGCGTCAATCCATTCATTACGGGTGTCGCTTACACGGATACAGACGGCGATAATTTCTATTCAATTGGCGAGGCCATTCGATCGGGCACGGTGACCGCTACAGAGGCAACCAGCGGTCTCACCTACACGGCTGACATCGGCGTTTCCGGTGGCTATGGAATGATCGTGCCCGCCGGCGTCTATTCGGTGGTGATTAACTACACAGCCAACGGAACGCAATTCACCGGACAAAAGGCGGTCTCAGTCGGCAGCAATAACGTAAAGGTCGATTTCAAAGCCTCGGAGACCACTTCGGCAGCGGTGACCATTGCGCTTGGGGCTTCAACGATTTCGGAAACAGGCAGTACCACCCTGACGTTAACGAGAAGCGGAGCCACAACGTCACCACTGTTGATCAATCTCTCGTCGTCTGACACATCAGATGCGACCCTGCCAGCGTCAGTAACCATCCCTGCAGGCCAAGCCGGCGCTCAGGTGACCGTAACCGGCGTCGCTGATACATCGATTGACGGAAATCAAACGGTCACCATTTCTGCTTTTCCTGCCGGTCTGGCAACGCGGACGACGACGTTGACTGTCACTGATGCTTCCGTCCCTGTCATCCCCGGTGGAATCATCGATACCAATTCTACAATGCCCACGATTACCTGGAATGCGATGGACAACGCAACCCGGTACGCAGTATGGGCGAACTACGCTTCCGGGCCAACAAACGGAATCATTAACGTATCGAACATCTCCACGAACAGTTACACGCCGACAACGGAGCTTGGCATTGGCGTGTACTGGATCTGGGTGCGGGGTTTCACGAGTTCTAACGCGGCATCAGCGTGGAGCACTCCAAAAATGATGCGGGTCAAAACGCCGCCCAGCATTACCGGAGCTGCAAATCGAACAGTAACCGATCCTGACTTCTCGGTTTCGTGGGAGGCTCTGCCCGGGGCAGCATACTACGACGTCTGGGTTGATCAGCTCTCGACTTCGACGAGTGCGTATTTTCGCAACAGTCATGTCAACGGAACTTCCGTGGATCTGACAGGATTTGAACCTGGTAAATACGGCATCTGGGTCCGCGGATTTACAGCACGTGGCGACGTTGGAAACTGGAGCCCTCGCACAACCATCACCGTTGCGCCGACCGCCCAAAACGTTAACGTCACCGCCGCGAGCGTGACATCAACTCCAACGCTCAACTGGGATGCCATTCCCGGAATGTCGACATATGCCGTCTGGGTCAATAACCCTCAACGGGAACGGCTGCGGTTGTCAATCAGACGGGAATTGCCACAAACAGTCTCGAATTGTCTTCGCTTCCCGCCGGATCGTACGTCGCATGGATTCAGGGCATTGATGCTTCCAACAATAAATACGCATGGAGCTCGCCATATCGCTTCGAGATCGGGATCGCAGCAAAGATATTGACTCCGGCCAGTTCACAGTCTTCTGGAACTCCGTTGTTCTCGTGGACGCAGGTCGCAGGTGCAACACGATATGAACTTTGGGTGTCCAGTCTCAACGGTGCGGGGCGAGTGATACATGAGACAAACGTGACTGCGACGCAGTTTACTCCTGCCACTTCTCTAGGCAGTGGAAACTATCGAATGTGGGTTCGAGCGTTCGATTCATCGAATGCCAGCACAGGCTGGTCAGCTTCGTATGATTTCGACCTTGTTGATGCCGACAATGGCCAGATGAAAGATGCGCTGGAAAAGTGGACACTGGAAATGCTGGAAGCTCGGTTGGTATCACGGCTTTCAGAGGCTGCTGATGAAACTGTTGAACAGGTTTTTGCACAGCCGGATTTAATTGAGGCCATCAATCACTCCACAGGTCAGGAGCAGCGTCAGCAGGTCACCCAACTTCGAGGCATCGACCCCGGGGCGTTTCGTGATCCATCGACGTCAATTGTGGACACATCTTCAGAAGACTTTCTGCTCGCCCTGGGCCTCGTGGCTGATCCCATCGTTAAATGAAGAAACTCCTGATCACCGGCACCGACACAAGCATCGGGAAAACTTACACCACGTGCCTGCTGGCTCGTCAAATGCGGCAGTCCGGACTGCGTACGGGAATTTACAAGCCCGTCTGTAGTGGTTCAGAACCTGGTCGTGATGGTGTGCGAACCTGGCCCGATCTGGACGCGATTCAGGCAGAACTTTCGGCGGATATTCCGCTGGATCTGATCTGTCCCCAACGTTTTCACGCTTCAATTGCTCCCTCTGAATCCGCGAAGGCAGAGGGGGAATTCGTAGACGAATCTGTGCTTGTGGAGGGATGCTCTGCGTGGCAGGCTTATGCCGATTTTCTGCTGATCGAAGGCGCTGGCGGGTTGTTGTGTCCTTTGACGGACAGCCTGTCCGTTGCCGGATTTGCTGAACGATGCCAATTGCCGATTGTCGTTGTTGCGTCAAACCGACTGGGCATGGTGAATCACACCCTGCTGACGATTGAAGCCGCCCGTTCGCGCGGATTGCAGATTCGTGCCGTAGTTCTGAATCAGGTCACGCAACCAAACACCGGCGAAGGCATATCGGCATCCGAGGATGGCGTCGACTGGATTCAATCCACAGATATGACCACGCAATCGAGTATTCGGCTCATTGTCCGATGGGCTGGCGATCTGCCAATATTCGGGTGCGGCTATCAAGGCCATGAACTGATGCCCGTTGCCAACGTGCCCCCGAACTGGCAATGGCATATGGCCTTCAGCTGACGGGGTGATCAGGAAACATGCGGAAGTTGCCCCGACGCGTTTTCGATACGGTTTTCCTGCGAATCGTCCGGCAATGCAGCACAAAAAAACTCACCACTGCGAAATAGTGGTGAGTTTCAGCATGCGTCAGTTTGTATGAGTTCCGAAGATCGGGCTACTCTTCGACGTTTAATAATTCCAGATCGAAAATCAACACTGAATGCGGCGGGATTGATGGGCGACCAGCGGGGCCGTAGGCAAGATCACTTGGGATGAACAGTCGATACTTTGCCCCGACCTTCATCAACTGCAGCGCTTCTGTCCATCCTTTGATAACGCCGGACACTGGAAATGTCGCTGGCTGGTCTGCGGCCGTTGGCGCGTCGCCTTCGTAAGAAGAATCGAACTTATTCCCATCGATAAACGTACCTCGATAATGCGTTGTGACGGTACTGGAGGCTTTGGGTGTTGCCCCTGTTCCTTCCTTTACCACAAGGTACTGCAGACCCGACTTTGTCGTTTTCACGCCTGGCTTTGCTTTGTTTTCGGCAAGAAATTTCTCGCCAGCCTCAAGCACGACTTTGGCCTTCTCTGCCTGTTTTGCTTCAACAATCTTCTGGATTTCTTCGAATGCCGCGCGGATTTCTTCCTGGGCTACGGGAGACTTCTGTCCGGCAAGCGAGGCTGCAATTCCAGCCGCAATCAGCTCAGGTTTGGCGACTTCGAGCCCCTGTCGTTTCAGATCATTGCCAATTTGCATTCCAATGTGAAAGCTGACTTTGTCAATTGAGGTATCCAGTTTCGGCGCCTTTTCCTGAGCATTAGCGAATGGTGCGGCTGCCAGAAGAATGGCTGCGAGCAAGTGTGATACGGTCTTTAATGTCATTTTGAAAAATCCTGTGAGTCTGACCATGCCACGATGCCCAGCGATCGTTCGCTGATAAACGACGATTCGTTACCACGGAAAGAACCAGTGAACAGAATGAACGATTCGAATTCGTAATTCAATCGCATCGACAGTTTGAGGCTACTATGGAGCTGGAGTTTCCTGGGCCACGGCCGTTGCACCTGGCTTATCTGGCACTCCGCGAACCTTCACAAGGCCGCTGATGGCTACGATGACAAACGAAAGCAACACAACGATCGCTGTCCATTTGGGAGCCTGATCGCGAAACTTCTGAGTTCCTTTCGATCGACCCACCAGCGCGGATGCTAGAAAGAAGATACCCAATGCAAGAATCATTTTCGTCCCCACAAGTGCGTGATAAGCCGCATCGCCCTTATGAGATGGAATTGCTTTCATGTAGTTGAAAAGTCCACTCGCGAGGAACAACGCGATGCCGCCGTGGACGAACCGTTTCCATCGATTTCGGACTCGGTCCATCAATGCGGTGTTTTGCTCCGGAGTTGATGAATCGAGCGCGGGGTGCAGGACATAACGTATGAAAAACGTGCCCCCGACCAGCAGAATAGCCGTTCCAACGTGAGCCCAGCGGGATATGACGGACAGAATATCAACGTCCATGGTTTCTTTTTCGCCTCAGCCATTAAGTCATGATTTATAGGGACAGTCCAACGATTTCTGCGGCTGGAAACTGTCAGATCCGTAATTGTAGGCAGTGAAAACAGTCTTTCACTTTGTCGGGTACGGAATGGGAAGGGTTCGAAGGATTCAAATTCAATTGGACTCGTCGTACAGCAGAATACGAGCGCGGCGATTCTGAAATTCGTTAAGGCCCCGTTTCCAGGTTGAAGTGACTGCTTCGAGCGATGCTCCATTCAGCACCGAAGTCAATACCTCCTGATTGCACAGCAGTCGGTTAAGATTCTTTGTTTCCCACGCTTCAGGGAACAGCGATCGCAGTGTTAGCATGATGCCAACGCCGGTCTCCACTGCCCGAAGTTGGCTTCGATTCGTGATAATCAAACTGACACCCTGACACAATTCGCCCTGATACTTGCTTGCCGTTGGAGTAAATGTCGTGGGAACGAAGCGAATTCCGGGAAGCCCCGAATTGTTCAGGTGAGCCGCCAGTTTTCTGCCGTCGATCCAGGGGGCTCCAATCACTTCAAACGGTGTGTCGGTTCCCCTGCCGACACTGATGTTCGTCATTTCCAGCAATCCAATACCGGGGTACAGCACGGCCTGATTCAGGTTTCGCATATTCGGCGATGGATTGATCCATGTGAGCCCGCATCGGTCGAAGAGTTCGCTCCGTCGCCATCCTTCGACTTTTATAACCTGTAGATCAACATCAATCTCTAATTCCGTCTTTAACAGCAATGCGTATTCGCCCAGCGTCATTCCGTGCTGAACGGGAATTGTGTGGTACCCCACAAACGACTCACTGCCTTTGTCAAGGAGCGGGCCATCCACAACGACTCCGCCCAAGGGATTGACTCGATCCAGAACAACAAACCGCAGCCCGTGCTCTGCGGCTGCCTTCATTGCATTGCCCATTGTGGACGGGTAGGTGTAGAACCGACATCCAATGTCCTGGATGTCAAAAACAAGAGTATCGATTCCCTGAAGGCTTTGAGCGGTTGGTCGCCTGGAATCGCCATAAAGACTGAAGACTTTTAACCCCGTCGATTCATCAACGGCATCGGCGATGCTGGATACGTCCAGCTTTCCCTGCAGCCCATGCTCCGGACTGAACAAGGCCACCAGTGCCACGTTTTCGGCCGAGTGGAGCAGTTCAACGCTCGTCATGCCTTCCCGGTTGATTCCTGTTTGATTCGTGATCAGGCCGACTTTGCGGCCGCTCAATTGTTGAAAGCCATCTCGTTGAAGGACGTCGATTCCATTCAGTACATTCGAATGACTGGCATCACGAATCGGTGCGGTCGGGACGTTGGAAATCTGAAATATCGACGCGGCTGCGATTGTCCCCACACGACCAATCAACTGATTGACCGATCCCTTTCCGTTCGGGTGCACACGATTGCTGAGGAAGATCACGTACAGGTCACGCTCCGGGTCAATCCAGATACCCGTACCTGTGAAGCCACCATGGCCAAAAGCGCGATGCGACATCAGGTCGCCGCGGTTCGACGAATACCCGGTTCGAATATCCCATCCCAGACCGCGAAAGCCGCCAGGGACCGGGTAGGCTCTGGTCATCTGATTGATCGTTTCCGGGTTCATTACTCGAACGCCATCCAACTCCCCGCCACGGAGCATCATGGTGGCGTACCGAGCGAGGTCAGAGGCTGTTGAGAAGAGCCCTGCGTGCCCTGCGATCCCGCCCAGCAAATGAGCTCGCGGATCGTGTACATCTCCCTGCATCCAGATGTCGTCCCGCTTTTCTGTGACCGCTGCGCGTGCACGCAGGGCTTCGCCCGGCAGGTAACCTGTCTCAACCATTCGCAGGGGCTGGAAGATGTTCTGTTGTGAGAATTCATGGACGTTCTGTCCTGTGAGTTTCTTCACCAACGCTCCCAACATAATGAAATTGACATCGCTGTAAATGAAACGTTCACCTGGCTCGGCAATCGGCTTCAGGGCATTGATTCGGCGAAACGCCTCGTCCGGCCCCATCGCGTAGTCGCCAATGGCATTATCCGGTATGAGCCCTGACTGATGCGTCAGCAACTGATGAACCGTAATCGACTCCTTGCCATTCTGCGCAAAGTCTGGTTCATAGGTGGCAACGGTTGCGTCAGGATCCACGATGCCACGCTGCATCAAGATTGCGACGCTGGTTGCAGTCGCAATCGGCTTTGTCAGCGATGCCAGATCAAAAACGGTATCGGGCAGCATCGGATTTTCGACGGGATCAATTTGACGATCGCCAAACGCTTGGTGATAAACAATCCCGTGGCTGCGACCAATCAGCACAACAGCCCCTGGCATTTTTTCCTGACGCAGACCCTCTTCGACGACTTCGGCGATGACATTCAGGCGTTCCGAATCCATCCCGGCGCGCTCCGGGGATAATCGCGGAAGGACGGCGATTAATTCTCCCGGCTTATCGGCTTGCACTGCGGAGGGAACAATGCCCGCCAGCAGCAAAATTGCTGCAACCATGCTTCGAAGATTCAATGAGGGGATGCAGTAGAAAATGTCGAATTTTACTGGCATGGTTGGGCATCCGGCAGGAGGTAATCGCATGATGACCCTGGCCATTCTGGCAGAGTCAACATCAGGCGCAGGTGTGGTCTAACAGTTCCGGCCTCGTCGTGCAAAAGCGTCACAGCAATCAGTCGGTGCAATTTCGGGACTGAATGTCTCGGACGCCTTGCGGATCATGTGTCTGCATTGTGATTCTCGGGCTTCAGCCATACCCAGCTTTTCCCCAGCCTGCCGCCGTAGTTGCCTGCCGTAATCTTCACGACACCGTCAACCGTCGATGCCGCTCGAATCGCAGCCTGAGTTGCTTCACTGACCGTCGCCAGATCTTTGCCATTGATGATGATTTCCATCACGGAGGCAGCATTTCGGGGCAGTTGAGACTGCACGCCTTCCCGGTCCATCAGTGTCGGGCAAAATGGGTCGTTCGTGCTGGCAAACAGAAACTTGTACCGACTTCCGGCTTTCGAACCGCTTGCGGCGACGCCTCCCGGGAATGGCGTAATGACACCGGGAACTGTCAGGCAGGCATCGACGGCAAGTTCGGCGGCACGAAGGGACGCGTCTTCAGATGTCGCAACGAACCAGAGGTTGCCGCCCATCACACCGTCGCGGTATGCGAAGCGACGATCGATACAGAATTCGCCCCCCATGGTTGGAACAACCCACATCCGGCGTCCGAATCGATCTTCCAACTGTTCAAACCCGTCGCCGAAGTAGGCCAGTTTGCGTCCCAGCCGATATGCCGGTGCATCCGAATCGGTGGAGAAGCATCGCGTCGTCGGGCACGTCAGGATATTTTGACTAACCCGAGCCAGCAGCGTTTTCTCAAGTGCCTCAACCCGGTCTTTCCGAAATCGAGGGACATGCAGCTGACAAATTGCGCCGGGGCGTCCATCCGGTGTCGCAACTGTCTGGTCTCCTCCCGGTCCAATGTAACGGTCGATTCCTGCTTCGCATTCGCACATAATCGAAGACGAACCGTGACCGGTCGCGGCGTTGATCGCATGATCCAGCCACTTGCGGTCGCGAGCGGTAATCATGAATTCCACAAAGAGGCTGCGAAACGCCTCTGCGTACGTGTCTTCAACTTCGACCGACATAAAAGTTGCCTGCTTCGAAAGCGAGGGAAAGGAGTTACGCAATTCCCGGGACGGTAGGAATTGTGAGAAGAGTTCTACTTCCTGCCCTTGCCCCGAATTACGCGGTCCTCTGTGATCACTGCATCCATGAATACGTCGTGCGCTGCCACAGGGATTTCTTCAAACAGCTGGCATTCAAAGGCCAGCGCGATCAGAGGCGTATCTGGACGAGCGTGCTCGAGGAGTTTGTCGTAGTATCCCTTGCCGTGTCCCATTCGAGCGCCGCGCTGATCGAACCCAACTCCCGGCACCATGATCAGATCAATCGCTTCGACGTTCACTTGTTTTTCGGGCAAATGTCGAAGGTCCTGACGTGGTTCCAGAATCTTGTACATGCCGACTTCGAGCTCATCCATACTCATCAGACGGAACAGTTCAAGCTCGCCTTCCGCATTGCACCATGGCACGACAATCGTCTTGCCTGACTGAAGCGCCAATTCCAGGTCATGGCGAGTCCGAACCTCGCTGCGAACGTCAATGTAAAACATGACCGTATTGGCAACCGCATACTCGGGCAGAGACATGAATGCCCCGACGATACGTCGGCTCAGTTCATCCTTATTCTCCTGGGCATTGCGGTTCGCGTGAGCCTGCTTCCGCATTTCGTCCTTGAGTTTCTGGACAGAGATGTTGGTCGACATTTGAATTCTTTCGTGCGCCGCAGAAGAAGATGGTGCAAAACGGTCAGTTTGCTCCAGAAATGCAGTCAATAATCGTGCTTTTACTTCGCACTCACTGCCAGTTCAACCGGCTCACGCATTCGTTCCGTGGTTCTCAGGAATCGATCCGACTTCCGGAAGTTTCGACGGTTCCCGAAGTGAATCAAGCGCATCTCGTGAGGATTGCAAAACCGCGCCGTGCGAACAGGCTTACTGCGAAACAGGCAGGGCTGACTCAGAAAGATCTCGACTTCTGCGGTTCGTGAAGCCTGTTGGGCGAAAGGATCATTTTGATCGGCTTTTCGCAGTGGGGACAGTCGACCATGAATGTCGAGGTGACTCGAGTCACCGCACGTAAATTGGGGTTGCAGAGCGACATGTTGCCCAGACGATCAAAGGCGACCGCGGAAGTGCCTTCCGGTATTGCTGCGAGAACAGGCCCGGATTCATCTGCATGCATCGTGATTTCACGGATGACATCTCGACTTTGATCGAAAGACAGCACTGCGATCCTGCCTTCGGGCATGCGGTAGAGCCGAGACGATGCCGCGGGGGCGAAGCCCACAGTCTGCAGAACATCGTTGCTGGCAATTCGGACAACTCGTCCAGACTGCAGCAGGACATAAAATTGGTCTGCACCATTCAATGCCACATCCATCGCAGGTTCTGGCAACCCTGGTAGTTCCCGGAAGTCTCCGAGCGAGTCAAAGATACCCAGTCGGCAAGATGCTCCACCGACTACGGCAATTTTGCCCGTCGTGCTGCGGCAAAAGCCAACAGGGCGGAAGGGGATCGAATGGAGGGTCACGAACACGCCAGACCGTGTCAACTGCACGATGGTACCCCGGGTGTCTGCAGTCGCCTGCCTGTCCCGGGAATCCTGGGTGGCTGGCGAAGGCTGTGCTGTCGCAGTCAGCGCAAGTGTGGTGCCAGCGTCGTCGATGGAAAGCCTGCACAGACCACTCAGGCCCGTTGCTGCCAGTTCAACCGTTCGGTCTGGGAGCATCCGAAAAACAGATTCGCTGTCAGAATCTGCAACGTAAATTGCCCCATCCGGGGCCACCTTGATATCGACAGGCCGGATCACCGAAATGGGTATGCGCTCGATGACGGGGCGGGACGGGACCAGAATCGGCTGATGATCGTGCTGCTCCAGTGCTCCAAACCCGCTCTCCGCAAACTCATCCGCAACCGTCCCTTGTGAGATGGCGGAAAGCAGGATTGCGACTTGAAGAGTGATGAATCTCAGCATGGACAGGCTTTAAGCAAATCTAATTCCAAACCTGGAAACCCCGCGAATTATCGATTGGTCAGCCCGTGACGTCAATCAAATCACGCAAAAATGAACAGTCTCATCAGGATTCAACACAAAAAGAAACCCCAGGGTCTGCAGCAGACCTGGGGCATCATTCGAACAGAGTCTCGCTATTTGTCCGAAACGTTGTTTGGGCGATTCTTACCGTCCTTGTGCTGAGGCTTTCTCCATATTTCGAACAAATTCATCCTGACGCATTGGGGCGATACGAATGCCTGCCTGTTCGAACATTGGTCGCAACCGCCGACTTTGCTCCCATTCATCCATGTCGATCAGGCCGTTCTGGTTGCGGTCCATCCGACTGAAGTAGCTTGCAGCCATGTCGCTTGAAGAACCGCCTGATCGTCCATCAGAACGAGAGGATCTGTCACTGCCGGAGCTTCTGGAACCTCGAGAATCAGACGAGCTGCCGGAACCGTTCACGATGATCAAACGATCCTTCTGGATCGAAGCGTACAGAAATTCCTCTTCCGATTGCGCCATCGCTGTTTCGTATTCATTCAGTTCGTCGGGGGTCAGAAACGCATCGGAATTCACGTCAATCTCCTCGAACCGGTCGATATCTTCACGCATGGAGGCGATCCACTCGTGAAAGGCTAATTGCCCATCGAAGTCGATGTCCAGCTCTGTGTATTTTGATGGGAGTTCAACGATCTGGAAATTATTCTTCTCGCTCTGTCTGTAGGGCGTCAGAGCTGGTTTTCGGGAAGAACTGCGCGGATCAGATCCTGAGGAGCTTGTCATGCCGCTGCGAAGATCGTTGATAGACGTGCCAGCCTTCAGATCAACACCCCTGGCTTTCATCATGTCTTTGACGAAAGACGGCATTCGGTCCAGCTCTTCCTGATCGATCTTTCCATTTCCATTGCGGTCCATCATTGCTGCGAATCGGCTGGATCGATCCTCAGAAGTTCCACCAAACGATGGTGGGCCGCCAAAACCTGGTGGACCGCCAAACCCTGACGAGCCGCCGAAACTGGGAGGACCTCCCCCAAAACCACCGAAACTCGGAGGGCCACCGGAACCAAAACTCGGCCGCCCGCCGAACCCGGATGATCCCGAGCCAAACGACGGAGGACCACCAAACCCCGGCGGGCCTCCTCCAAATCCAGAGCTGCCGCCAAAGCTGGGCCGACCGGAATAGCTGCCCCGGTCTCCGCCTCGGTCACCGCGATCACGTCCACGATCACCTCTGTCCTGTGCGGAGAGTGGCTGTAGCTGGCAAAGCAGAATCGCCAGGCTTAGCGTAATCCCAAAGTTTCGGATCAGAAAGTAGCGCGACATCTGTCCATTCCCTCTGAAGCAATCGCTTCAATCGGATAACGGTGTGATCAAAAAAACAGTAATAGCGAAGATGGCAAATGACGCAAAATCACCTGCCAGAGGTTAGAACCCCGGCAGACTATCAAGGATCCGGCAACTTTTCAAAGTTTTAAGACTCCTGAAACTTCGGCAGGGGTTTCAGTCTTCGTTGGCCCCGCATCTACGACGGATGATTGGTGTAACCGGCAATTGCTGGACATCGTCGCCGGAGTTTGAGGTTTGTTGTTCCGCCTCGGGTGTGGGATAGGTCATAATTGACCGCCGGACCTCTCATCTGATGGTTATCTGAACATAAATTCAGGTCCAGACTTGTCTTCAACGACAAAATCGACTCGGAAGTGCACACATGACCCCTTACCGTCTTCTACCCGCTTTTGTGTTCCTCGCGACAGTCATCGCCGGGGCAGAATCATTTGCACAGCGGACACCGTCCGGGGAACTTGATTTGCTTCGCAACGACGAAGTGCGGCAGGAGCTGGGGCTTTCCGAATTGCAGGTCGAGAAACTGACCGAGATACAGAAGGGGGCAACTCCCGGTACCGAGTTCTTCGCTCCATACCTGGAACGCATGAAAGGCAAGCCTCCCGAGGAAGCGGCGAAAATCAGAGAAGAGCTGAATGCCGCGGTGGCGGTGGAACGCGTGAAGTTTCAGGAACGCGCTGCTGACGTGCTGACGGATCCACAGCGGAAAGCACTGAGGGCCGCCTATATCAGCCGCGCTGGAATACGGGCTCTGGGCGATTCGCGGGTTGCTCAGGATCTTGGTTTGAGCGACGAACAGAAAACGCAGATCACAACACTTCTTGAAGAACGCCGGGTGGCCTCTCGAAATTCGGGTTCGACCGACGAAGAGCGAGACAAGTTCGAGCAGGACTGGGCCACTAAAATACTTGCAGGATTGACGCCGGAACAGAAGACCCAGTGGGAGAATCAGTCGAAGCCCTCGACGAATCTTGCTTCTGCGCCGGGCACGATTGCGCCGGGGGCTGGCGGAACCGGTACTTCGGGCACGGTTGTCGGCGATGTACCTCCGGAGGGAGCTCAGGTGGTGTCGAGCTTTGGTGCCGATGTTGAAATGTCCGACGGGCGAACCGTTGTGGACAAATTCCGGTTCAATTTCGCTTACGCACCCTGGGAACAGGTACTGAAAGACTTTGCTGCTGCGGCCGGGTACACGCTCGATTTGAATGTGACTCCCCCTGGGACGCTCAGCCATCAGGACGACAACGTTTATTCGGCCAGAGAGACTCTGGATATCATGAACGGATACCTACTGCGTAAAGGATTCGCCCTCGTCCTGAAGGATGGTTTTCTGGTCTGTCTGGATGCAAGAAAAGGTGGCATTCCTCCGACGCTGGTTCCGGATGTGACGCTGGAAGAACTGGAAAAGGTTGGAGATCACGAGATCGTCAGGATTGAAGTACCTGTTTCCAACGTTGATGTCGGAGTCATGGCGCAGGAAGTGGAAACTTTGCTGGGGCCAATCGGCAAGATGTCCGCTTTCACTCAAACAGGCACGTTGTTCATTACAGATGCTGGCGACAACTTGCGTCGGATCACGCGTTTCATCCGGAATGCAATGGAGAAAGACCGGCCCGACGATGCCCTGTTCAAGGTGTATTCGCTGCGAAATCTGCCAGCGGAAGAAGCGGAGTTCATGTTACTGGCTCAGTTCGGGATGCGTCAGGGGGCCGTGAATGTCAGCGCTTCGAATGATGATCGAAGCCGCTCGCGCTCCTCGAGCACACCGGCCCCGACACTGGCTTTGCAGGTCTATTCCGACACGCGGACCAACAGTCTGATGGTGACCGGTACAGCAAAGCAGCAAAAGCTGGTGGAAGAAATTATCAAGGCGATCGACGTTCCTGAGAATCCGGAGATGGCCCAGTTTCGGTCATCGGGACCGTATCTTCGAGTCTACTCCGTGACGGGTGTTGATGCCCGAGAGATCACAAAGAGTCTGGATGCCATGATGCCGGGTGTGGTCGTGAACGAAGACGGTCGAGCGGGCCGCATTCACATTTGGGCCACCGCGAAGCAGCATGAACAGATTGAAGAGTGGATCCGACAATTCGATGGGGGTGGTGGTTCCGGATCGGTCGCTGTGATTCCGTTGTTGAAGATGGACCCATTGTCCGCGGCCGCGACGCTGCGATCATTGTTTCTCAGTGACGGAGCGGACGCTCCAACGATTGAAACCGACCTCTATACTCGCGTTTTGATTATTCGCGGTTCAGCAGAGCAGGTGACACAGATCAAAACTGTACTTGCTCAGCTTGGCGAAGACGGTACAGGTCAGCGGAATGCGGGCGACGGTGGACCGATCAGACGCTATAGCCTGATGGGACGTGATCCGAAGGAGTTTCTTGACTTCCTGCAGAATCAAT
Organism: Planctomycetaceae bacterium; assembly: GCA_041398825.1. Lineage (NCBI taxonomy): Bacteria > Pseudomonadati > Planctomycetota > Planctomycetia > Planctomycetales > Planctomycetaceae > Planctomycetaceae bacterium. Next base: position 128,765 of record JAWKTX010000009.1, read on the forward strand.
GGAAGTCGTCGGAACCCAATACAATTCGTGTTGTGATCCCACGACAGTCAGGACCGATTCGGGAACTGAAAACTCCATCAGGCCCGCTCCCCGGCTCTGAACCGCCGGCAAACAACGCTGCTCCGGACGGGGATGCCACGACGATGCAGTCCCGGTCTCCACGTTCTGGCTGGGTAGCCACCGGACTGCAGCAGACGGATGCGGGACAGGTACAGAACAACGCAAGTGCGGGAGAAATTCAGCCGGAGACGACAAATCCATACGTTGGGGAAGACATCCGGATTCTGGTCAACGGTGACGAGTTGATTCTGATGTCCAACGATGAAGCGGCTCTGGATCGTGTGGAATCGATGATGGATATTCTGCAGCAGACACTCCCGTATCGAACCACCTGGACGGTGTTCTATTTGCAGGCTTCGGACGCAACAGAGACAGCAGCGATGCTGGAGCAACTCTTCCCGAACACGTCCGTCTCCAGCACATCATCCAGTTCCGGATTCAGCTTCGGAGCCATGTTTCAGCCGGTGACCGATGCCGTATCGAACATGACAGGGCTGTCCGGGTTGAGCAATTCTCCCCAGGCACTGCGTATCATTCCTGATATCCGTTCCAACTCCCTTTTTGTTACGGGCCCCGAAATGGTCATTCAGGAAATGGAACAAGTGCTGCGAGTGCTTGATTCCAATGAAATTCCAGAGTCGCTTCGGGACATGCAGCCACGCTCAATCATCGTCCAGTACGCCGATATCGACGAAGTCGCAAAAATTGTAAATGACGTCTTCAAGACCTACACAGAGGCCCCGGCTGGTCGCCAGCAGCAGAACAATCCGTTTGCGGCGTTAATGGGTGGGGGCGGAGGTCGAGGCAATGAGGCTGCCGCACAAGTGCGAATGACCATCGGAGTTGATCGGCAAACGAGCACATTGATTGTCTCCTCCAGCGAATCGATTTTTAATCAGGTGAAACAAGTCGTGGATGGACTGGATGAGTCCGCCTACGCCGCGAACCGAAGTATTCGAATCGTGCCGCTGAAAAACGCAGACCCTGCTGTTGTTCAGCAGTCACTGAGTTCCCTCTTTCCGCGCGTCTCGGCCAGCACAACGTCTTCCACCAGCGGTGGATCGTCATCCAGTTCGGGCTCACCGGGCAATGGCGAACGTCCGCCCGGAAGCTCAAACCAGCAGGATGCTTTTCAGCAGATGATGCAGGAGAGAATGCGGCAGCAATTCGGTGGCGGCACCAGCGGTCGCCCATCGGGGGGAAGCACGGGCGGACGGCCCTCTTTTGGTGGCAGCAGCGGGCGAGGCGGATTCCCTAGCTTTGGCGGTCGTGGAGGTCGATGATCCACAGTCCGTTGCATTCACGATATTCGTCTGTCGAATATGACTCTCCGAACGTTTCAACAATCCATCTGAAAAATCACCATGGATCTCGGTCAGCTGTTAATTCGAGAAGGTCTGGTCACCCCGGAGCAGGTTAGTCTGGCTCGCGAAACTCAGGCGGGTGTGCGCATTGATCAGGCGCTGATCAAGATGGGTGTGGTAACGGAAGATGCCGTGCTTCGCGCCGCCGCGGAAGAATTCGGGATGGAATATGTGGACCTGAAAGATGTGGAGATCGACACGGAGTTGCTCGCCACATTTCCGACGTCCTCAATCTACCGACATTCGTTGCTGCCTCTTTACAGAGAGAATGGCCACGTGGTGGTCGCAACGGGGGATCCGCTGAGTCTGGAGGGGCTCGACGAGCTCAGCACCGTGACAGGTTTACGTCTGGAACCTGTGCTGACGCGGAGCGGGGAACTTGGCAACCGGATCAACGAACTGTTGGGGGTCGGCGGAGATACGATCAACCAGCTGGTGCGCCGACGAAGCGAAGAAGGGATCGAACTGCTCGAAGAAATCGAAGAAGATTTCGGCGAGCTGGCCGAAGGTGCTCAGGCGCCGTCTGTCATACGGCTGGTCAATGAACTGCTGATGGAAGCCGTCAAACAGCAGACGAGCGATATCCATATCGAGCCGCAGGAAAACGGTCTCCGGGTACGTTACCGAATGGATGGTCTGCTTCGGGTCCAGCCTGTCCCTCAGGAGATCTTTCATTTCTATTCGGCCATCGTTACGCGACTCAAAATTATGTCGCACCTGAACATCGCTGAGAAACGCCTGCCTCAGGACGGACGAATCAAACTTCGCGTCGCCGGACGTGAAGTGGATGTGCGTGTTTCCATCATTCCTATGCTGCACGGCGAAGGCGTGGTGATGCGTCTGCTTGACAAAGCTCGCATGAAATTCGACCTCAAGAATGTCGGTATGCCGCCGACCTGCATGGGGATTTTTCGGCAGCTGATCGATATGCCTCACGGGATCGTGCTGGTAACAGGACCCACCGGCAGTGGTAAGTCAACAACGCTTTACAGCGCTCTGAATGAGATCAAGGACCCGGCGACCAAAATTATTACCGTCGAAGATCCTGTTGAATATCACATGGATGGGATCAGCCAGATTCAGGTGCACAGCCGAATCGGGCTGACGTTTGCCGCTGCACTCCGGAGCATACTGCGACACGACCCGGACGTGGTGCTTATCGGGGAAATTCGAGACGGCGAAACAGCCCAGAGTGCGATTCAGGCGTCGCTCACCGGGCATCTGGTTTTCAGTACGCTGCATACGAACGATGCCCCCAGCGCTTTCACTCGACTTGTGGACATGGGTGTCGAACCGTACCTGGTGGCAAGCACTGTCGAAGGAGTTCTGGCCCAGCGACTCGTGCGCCGTCTCTGTCCGCATTGCAGAAAACAAACTCCGATTGACAAAGTTGACATCCCTGTCGATTTCCCGGAGCCGCGACCTGACTTCGTCTACGAGCCTGCAGGGTGTCGGGAATGTCGTGACACAGGGTACAGCGGACGAATTGGAGTATTTGAACTGCTTCGAACTGACCCCACCATTCAGCGAATGTGTGCAGAACAACGCAGTAGCACTGACATTCGTGACTACGCCCTGACTGCAGGTATGACGACGCTTCGGTCAAGTGGATGGGAACAAGTCATGGCTGGCGTCACCAGCGTTGATGAAGTCGTTCGAATTACCCGTGGGGACATCGTGGCCTGACTTGCATCCGGTCAGGTTAACCTGCGGCCGGACTCGGACGTGGGATTGATGGACATCAACTGACGAAACGCGTTTCTGCTGAACAATCATGCCCGATTTTGAATATATCGCTCGAGAACTCTCCGGGAAGCAGGTAACAGGGACCCTGTCGGCTTCAACGGAACAGGATGCTTTGACTGCACTGGCAGGCCGAAGTCTGTTTCCGGTGCGAGTCAGTTTGTCCGAAGGTTCAAAGAAGCAGGCGGCGACAGGAAGTAAACGCGTCGGACTTCGACATCTGACCGTTTTTTACAACCAGCTGGCCGATCTGCTGCGTTCCGGCGTACCCCTGCTGCGGTCTCTGCAGTTGCTGGAAGACCAGACTTCCAATCCATCGCTTCGATATGTCATTCAGGATGTTCGGGAGCAGGTTGCGGACGGAACACGGCTGAATGACGCGATGCGGCGTCATCCCAAAGCGTTCAACTATCTGACAGTCAGTATGGTAAAAGCTGGCGAAGAGGGTGGATTCCTGGAGGAGGTGCTCGCTCGAATTGCCATGTTCAATGATCATCAGGAAGAGCTTCGCGGACGGGTCACAGGTGCGATGATCTACCCGGTATTCCTGATGACAATTGGCTCGGCCATCGTTTCCGTCATGATGATTTGGTTTGTGCCGCAGTTCGCTGAAATATTTAAGACCATGCGAGAAAAAGGGACGCTGCCAGGGGCTACGACGGCGTTACTTTCCATCAGCGACTTCCTGCAGCAATGGTGGATCCTAATGGCCATCGTGCTGATCGGCAGCGTTGCAGGGCTGATTGTCTACAGCGGGACGGAAGAAGGCAGCCGCAATATGGATCGCTGGAAATTGAAGCTCCCCGGGCTGGGGGGGATTCTTCAGAGTTTGGCCGTTGCCCGTTTCTGCCGCATGCTCGGAACCCTTCTGAAAAATGGCGTCCCAATTTTGCAGTCACTTCGCATTGCGAAAGATGCCAGCGGCAACATTGTTCTGGCGGAGGCGATTGGAAATGCCGCTGACAATGTAAGTAGTGGTCAGTCGCTGGCCGTGCCGCTGCGAGCCAGTGGGCAATTTTCGCGGGAACTGGTAGAGATGATCGCTGTCGGTGAAGAGTCCAACAATCTGGAGAACGTGCTGATTGGCGTCGCGGACAACATGGAAAAACGTACCAGCCGCAGGATTGATATGGTTGTTCGTATGCTGGAACCGATTCTCCTGCTGATCATGGCGGCTGTCGTGACCTTCGTAATTGCCGCTTTGCTTCTTCCGGTTCTGAACATGTCCCAGAATGCCTGATTGAGGTGTCGCGTTCGAGTGAAGCCACCTCCCTTTTGCTGATTCACTGCGTCGAAAAGATGACCCGGTTTTTGGTGCATCTCGTTCTGTAACTCCGACAAATCACAGACAAAATCGAAGAATTTGGCGATCTGAACGATATCCCCGGTAGCGTCCGGGGTTTGAAAAAGAGTGCTATCACTCCGGACAAGTTATTTCACCTCCTACCCACCCCGGCTAACCTACCTCAGTCGTTCAGTGTCGAGTCGGATTTCTGTATTCGCGTCGTGACTGAGCCCAATAACAATTTTCTTCGGAAACAACGGATTAGAGAGTCATGAAGAAGTCATCGATTCGAAGTGCAGCGGCTCCGCAAAGAAGCCGCAGCGCCTTCACGCTTTTAGAACTGCTGATTGTACTGGCGATCATTCTGGTCATTGCCGCCATGGTTGTTCCCAACCTCGTCACCAGTCAGGGCGAAGCCATGATCAAGGTTGCAAAGGCCAACATCAAGTCTCTCGAAGATGTTGCCAAGCGATACGCAGTTGACCATGACGCCAGCTATTATATTGGCAGCGGACAGGACGCGTGGAACGAGTTTATGGCCCCACAGCCTTATCGGGATCGTCAACTGAAGCCATATTTTGAAGACATCCCTCTGGATCCATGGGGTAATCTTTACGGGTATGAATGGGACGGAACAGGGCACAGCAAAGTCTCCAATGCTGCAAAGCCGGCGATCTGGTCGTTCGGTCCGAATAAGCAGGACGATGGTGGCAGTGGCGACGACATTAACAACTGGACGACAAGTGCCGCCCAGTAAGATTCAATCGGCCGGAATCTGGCCAGCCTGATCTGACTGAACCCGTGGTGACATTTGCCAACGCTGGCAAAGTGGCCACGGGTTCCGTATGTCTCGGGACGTGCCATCGAAACTGCGGCCATCAGAGCATCAATCGACACAGCGGAATGAAAAGAAAAGCATCCCAACTCGTCGTTCTGCAGCCGTCCGGCTTCTCCCTGATGGAGCTGATGATTGTGATGGCGTTGATTGTGATTGTTGCCGGCCTCGCTGCACCAAACCTGATCGAACGCATGAAAGGCAACCGAGTCTACAGTGCGGCGGATCAGGTTCGCGAAGTTCTTTCCGAAGCTCGAACTTACGCCATCGATTCCGGCATCGACTATCAGTTTCGCTACGAGCCTCAGGGGCAGTTCTTCGTCATTCTTCCCACCGAGCAGGAACCCTCGACGTCCAATTCAGTGAGCACGGGATCGGAAACGTCGGAGTATATGCGTCTGTCGGGACAGCTGGACGAGGATCTCCTGATCCAGCCGATGCCGGACGAATCGGACACCATAGAACGACTGGAGCCACTTTGGTTTGGCGGACTTCCGGATGCTGGAACTCTTGCAACTAAAAGCTGGTCATCGCCGATCTATTTTCGTTTCGATGGCAGTGCCACAGATCGCAGGTTTCGCGTGACGGATCCGGATGGCAGAACATCCGAATTGTCTGTCCGTGGACTCACCGGTGCAGTGCGAATGACTCCTGTTTATCAGGAGGCACAGCAATGATGCGATTAACCCGTCCAGCATACCAAACGCGACCTCGTGGCGAAGTATGGGTCACGCCTGAAACGCCCACTGAAAAACGTCGTGACGTGGGACGCCGCGGTGGAATCACTTTGCTCGAAGTCTTGATCGCGACCGTGATTTTCATGAGTTCTCTGGCCGTTATTCTCCAGTTGCTGAAGGTTGGACAGGATTCGGAATTGATGTCGCGGCTTCAGGCTGAAGCCATTATGCGATGCGAAGCCAAGATGGCCGAAGTCCTCTGCGGGGCACAGGAGTTGACGTCAGCCACCGACGAGACTTTTCCGGATAATGAAGCATCGGGTACCTGGAAATGGAGTCTTGAGAGTCTGCCAACCAGCACGACCGGCCTGCTGCAGGTGACAGTGCAGGTGAAGTACGTTGTCGGAGATGATGCTGTGGCTTCGTTTCGTCTGCATCGCTACATGCGAGATCCACAGATCTTTATCGACGCCGCTCTCTCAACTTCGGAGTCTGATGGATGAAGACACCGACGAAGCCAGCAACCTTGTCGGGCAGATGCGACCCGGACAGGAATCTGCACCTCGCACCGCGAAAAGCGTTCACTTTGCTGGAAACAATTATCGCGATTGGATTGGTGTCCCTTTTGATGGCGGGCATTTATTCCGCCATGCAGATCTACTATCGCCTTCAGGTCGACAGTCATGACGATATCGAACGTGTTCAGATTGCACGCGTCCTGCTTCGACAAATCACCAGAGATATCCAGTCTGTGGTCTTTGAAGAGCAGGATTCAATAAGTGAGGAGGAGTCACTGGACGAATCTGAGGAAGCCACAGTTGTCGATCTCGAATCCTCCATGACAAGTTATACCAATGGCCTGGTCGGCACTGAGACCGATTTGTTGTTGTATATCAACCGTCCGGATCGTGAATTGAATTACGTCTCCTCACAGGAACTGGTTTCATTTTCTGATCGCAGCAGCGACCTGATGATTGTGCGCTACTTTATCGCACAAAGCGGAATGGGGGGGATTTCATCTCAGATTGCTGATCAGTATTCCACTGGTAACAGTTCAGATCCAGTGGGGCTGGTTCGTATGGCCGGTGACCTTTACGGGCTGAGCACTGCGATTCAGGAAGGCGATGAAAACGGTCAGATTTCCGCTGCAAAGCTTTTGGCACCGGAAGCCAGCGCGATCCGGTTCCAGTACTTTGATGGTTTGACGTGGCAGACAGAGTGGGACAGCAATCAACTGAACAGCATGCCCATCGCCATTGAAATTACATTGACTTTGATCACCGCCAACGATCAGGACGACGTAGCCAGCAAGCCCGACGACCCGTATGCCGCTGGTCCAACAACTCACAGGATGGTGGTGGCCGTTCCCGTTGCAGAGCCATTTGTTGCGGAGGCAGGATTATGATGCGAAGTGATTATTCCTGTGGGAATCGCATGGTCTCGCGGCGGGCGTTTATTCTGCTCGTTGTGACGGTGGTCGTTTCATTGCTGACGCTGGCGGCCTATACCTTCACTGGCACTATGCTTGTCGAAAATCAGGCGTCGATGATGTTCGGACGCGATGTCGAAGCTCGCATGATGGCTGAGTCTGCGATCGAGTTTGCCGCGATGAGAATTGCAGAGCATCAGGCTGATCCCTCCTCCGTCGATTTGTTCCACGATCCGCAGACGTTTCAGGGCGTTATGCTCGAAGAATCTCCTGTGCCCAGGGGGCAGGTAAGGTTCTCTGTTGTTGTACCGAATGACAGTTCGAATCTCAGTACCAACATGAGATTTGGCGTGCTGAGCGAGAACTCACGATTCAATCTGAACCGATTGCTCGAATTTGTCGACGACGAGGACGAAACGACGGACCCCTATCTGGCGTTATCCTATGTTCCGGGAATGACGGAAGATATTGCGGCAGCGATCGTGGACTGGATTGATAGCGACGACGAACGAAGCCTGGGCGGCGCGGAATCCGCCGACTACGAATTGCTGGCGATCCCGTATTCGGCCCGAAACGGCCCAATGGAATCCATCGATGAGCTACTAAAGATCCAGGGCGTTACCCCGGCCTTATTCTACGGTGAAGATGCCAACAGAAACGGAGTGCTTGACCCAAATGAAAACGACGGCGCGGCATCACTTCCACTCGACGACCAGGATGACGAACTGGATATTGGATGGCGAGAATACTTCACCGTTTCCAGTCGGGAACTGAACACAATGCCGGACGGAGCCGAACGGATTAATCTGAATCAGGGATTAATGACGGAATTGTTCGATGCCATTGAGCCGGATTATGGTGAAGAGGCGGCTCAGTTCGTTGTTGCGTATCGATTGTTCGGGAATGAAAATGCCAGTGCTGCGACACAGGCAAGCCTCACCGTTGCTCAGAAGGATGCGGCGACCGCCGTTGGTAAGGCTGTTACCGGAGGAGTGGAAGGAAGCGTGACTCGCGCGGGGCTCGATCTTACGCAGGTGGCAGGCTTCTCATTTCGCTCCATTTACGACCTGATCGACGCGGAAATTCCGGCAACTGTCAATGGGGGAATGACGACACTGATCAGCCCATGGACGTCTGAGAATGTATTGATCGATATGGCAGAACTGGAGCAGATCTTTACCTGGGTGGACGACGCTTACTTCGATGGCCGCGTGAACATTAACACGGCACCCCATCATGTGCTGATGGCGATTCCGGGTATGACAGAATCAATCGCTGATGCCATCATTGCAGCGCGACCGCAAATTTCAGCTGATGGATTTTCAAGAAATGTGATGGCCGTTCGAACAACGCCCGCCTGGATTCTGGCGGAAGGCATCGTTGATCTTGAGACGCTTCAGTTATTGGGCCCGTGGTTGACGACCGGCGGCGGGATCTATCGATTTCAGGCGGTTGGGCACTATGATCAGGGCGGCCCGAATACGCGACTCGAAGCGATGATTGACGCCACCCAAAGCCCGCCCAGAATCATCTTTCAACGGGATCTGACTTCTCTGGGACGAGGGTTTCATCCTTCGTACCTGACTCCCGGAGCGGAATTGTCACGCTGACTTCCGCGTAAGTTCGTTTCCGGCGACTCTGAACTGGCTGAACCGAATTCATTCGTCGCAGTTGTCCCGGGAGTCCGGGAATGCCACAAGCAGATTTGCCCGACATTTGCGGGCTCCGGTAGAACTCAGAACTCTCCAGGAAATTCGACAAGTTTGTAATACAGACCAGCTTGTTGTTGTTCCCGTGCGATCGTGGTTTGCAGCGTGTTGTCTTTCAGTTGTCCTGAGCAACCCTGGAAGATTTGACATCTTGAGTTCCCCGCCGTGACTTCCATGCCTACAATCCAGGGAACACTCCCATTGGGGAGGTCGTAGAACCGAGGATGCAAGTTTGGCCCCGAAGGATGAGAAACGTGAAGATTGCCCAGCTTTTCAAAGTGGGATTTTTGGTTGCTGCCGTTGGATGTGGTGGGACTTCTGACGAGTTTCAGGAGTACACCGAGGCTCCGTTGAGCGCTGCGACGGACATGCATGATCATGGCGAACACGCTGGCGTGCATGGTGGCCACATCATTGAGATCGGGGACGCTCATGCGGCCCATCTGGAAATGGTTTTCGACAAGGAAACCCGAGACATTAGTCTGTACTTCTACGGTGCAGAGGTGGGACAGGCCGTGGCTGCATCGGGCGTAGAGTTCGAAATTGAAGTTGGTGGCGAGGAGGTCAGTTTAGAGGTGAAAGCATCGCCTCTTGAAGGAGAAACTGAAGAATCCGCGTCGCGATACGTCGTATCGGGGACAACTCTTCCCAAAGAAATCACTTCGGAGGAACAGCTGGACGGCCACCTCCATGTGACAATTGGTGGTCAGGAGTACGCTCCATCGTTCCACGCTCATTCTCATGACGAGCATGATCACGACGGCCACGACCATGATCACGACGAGCATGACCACAAAGAAGGCGAAGCGGCTCATGGGGACGACCATGACCACGACCATGGTGATGACAAAAAGTAGTCGCGATAAACGAGAGTTACCGACTTCAGCTGGTGGCAGTTTTGTCTCGCCAGCAAACGTGTTTGTTTCAGGGAAGAAACATATGCCCGCCGCTGTTCTTCTGGTCGTTGTTACAGCGGCAGGCTTCGTTTTCCTGCAACCTCTTCCTTCGCCCCACGCTGCGCAATCCGTCCCTACGGTGCGTCCAGGCGTTGTGAAGTCGTTCCCGCATGACTCTCAGTCATTTTGTCAGGGACTGGTCTTTTACGATGGGAAGTTGATTGAAGGTACCGGCCAGTACAAACATTCGCGTTTGCGGTCCGTCTCCGTTGAAAGTGGAATTGCCGATATCGACGTGGCAATGGAGAACGAGATTTTCGGTGAAGGGGTGACCGTCTGGCAGGATAAGGTCATTCAACTGACATGGCAAAACGGGTACCTGCTGCTGTATGACGCTAAAACGCTTGAACGCAAGGCCTATCTCAAGTACTCCGATATCGACCCAACTCTACGCGAAGGCTGGGGAATCACTCAGGATGGCAGGCACCTGATTATCAGTGATGGCAGTGCAGAATTGAGGTTTGTCGATCCTGTCACATTCAGGATGACCCGAAAAATTACGGTCAGAAATGGTCGGCGATCAGTCAGGAACCTGAACGAACTGGAGTTTGTCGACGGTCAGATCTTTGCCAATATCTGGTATCAGGATCAGATCGCCCGGATTGATCCTCAGAGTGGCAATGTCGTTGGTTGGCTGGACCTGTCCGGGTTCAAGCCGAAGTCGATTCGCTTTAACCGGGAAGCCGTATTGAACGGCATTGCCTGGGATTCGAATGCCCGCCGCCTGTTCATCACCGGCAAACACTGGCCAACCCTGTACGAGATCTCTGTGCCTGGTTTGAATAAGTAAACCCGGTCACGTTACTACGCCTGTCCGAGATCCGTAGCCTGTCCTGCAGGCGTTATCAATACCGCAAACCGATGGTCAGCGTCGGCAAGTTGTCAAAACGGCAGGTGGAAGGGTTATTCTCAGGGCTGGCGTTGCAATCACGCAAATGTGCATCGCCGTAACTTCCTTGCTGGAATCGATTTACGCGGTAATTGAGTATTGTGGCACGTAATTAGCTACCCGCGGTCCGCTGTGGTTCTAACTCTGCAAAGTTGGCTGATATGCGTTTTTCGGACGCAGCCGACGGTTTGAAACAAACTTTTCAGTTGTTGTACAGGTCAGGAGAAAATCATGGCGAAGAAGGCTTCTTCAGGCGGCACCCGCATCGTGCCTTTAGGTGACCGCGTGGTGCTGAAGCGAGCCGAGGCGGAAGCAAAGACCGCTGGCGGGATCGTCCTGCCGGATTCTGCTCAGGGTAAACCTCAGCGTGGTGAAGTCGTTGCTGTCGGCGATGGTCATGTGAACGACAAGGGTGAACGTGTCGCTTTGGCCGTCAAAGAAGGCGATCGCGTTATCTTTAGTTCCTACGCCGGAGACGAAATCATTCTCGGCGACCAGACGTTTCTCCTGATGCGCGAAAGCGACATTCTGGCGACTATCTGAACACTCACATAAACATTTGAATCTGCATTTGAATTCGGATTTCTGGAGACAACGAATATGGCAAAGATGATTGCCTTTGATCAGGAAGCTCAGGAAGCCATGCGTCGCGGTGTCAGCAAGCTGGCCCGCGCTGTCAAGGTTACACTCGGCCCTCGTGGACGAAACGTCATTATCGAAAAGAGCTTTGGTTCACCGACGGTCACCAAGGACGGTGTAACTGTTGCTCGTGAAGTCGAACTTGCTGACAAGTTCGAAGATATGGGCGCTCGAATGGTTCGCGAAGTTGCGAGCAAGACCAGCGATGTTGCGGGGGACGGAACGACAACCGCGACCGTGATGGCTGAAGCGATCTACAACGAAGGTCTGAAAGCCGTTGTTGCAGGCGTCAGTCCGCTGGAAATGAAGCGGGGAATGGAAAAAGCTGTCAGCGACATTATCGATCAGCTTCGTGGTATGGCTGTGGAATGCCGAAGCCCGAAGTCGATTGCTCAGGTTGGGACTGTGGCAGCCAACGGCGACTCTGAAATCGGCCAGATCCTTTCAGATGCGATGGCACAGGTTGGCAAAGACGGTGTTATCACCGTTGAAGAAGGTAAGAGCCTGCACACAACCTTCGAGGTTGTCGAAGGTTTGCAATTCGATCGCGGTTACCTGTCACCTTACTTCGTGACAGACTCCGAAGGTATGGAATGCGTCCTGGAAGATGCCTACGTACTGATCCACGAGAAGAAGGTTTCCAACATTAAAGACCTTGTTCCAGTGCTGGAAAAGGTCGTTAATTCCGGCAAGCCTCTGCTGATCATCGCTGAGGACGTCGAAGGGGAAGCTCTGGCGACTCTTGTCATCAACAAGTTGCGAGGGACGTTCAAGATCGCCGCCGTGAAGGCACCGGGCTATGGCGACCGTCGCAAAGCCATGTTGCAGGACATCGCGATCATGGTCGGCGGAACGGCGATCTTCGAAGACCTTGGCGTGAAGCTCGAGAACATCGAACTGACCGACCTCGGAACAGCTCGCAAGATCGTAGTGGACAAAGACAACACCACGATCATCGAAGGTGGCGGCAAGAAGGCTGACATCAAGGCTCGTATTGAGCAGATCCGACGAGAACTGGAAAACAGCACCAGTGACTACGATCGCGAAAAGCTGGAAGAGCGAATCGCGAAGCTGGCTGGTGGTGTGGCTCAGGTCAATGTCGGTGCCGCCACTGAAAGCGAAATGAAGGAAAAGAAGGCTCGCGTTGAAGATGCATTGCATGCGACTCGTGCTGCTGTGGAAGAAGGAATTCTTCCGGGCGGCGGAGTAGCAATTCTGCGTGCCTCAACTGCAGTCAAACCAGGAAAGCTCAGCCATGATGAAAAGGTTGGCTATGACATTATCCTGCGAGCCTGCCGAGCACCGCTGACCCAGATTGCAAACAACGCTGGCGTTGACGGTGGAGTAATTTGTGAGAAGGTTGCCAACGGCGAAGGCAATTTCGGCTATAACGCAGCAACGGACAAGTTCGAAGACATGGTCAAGGCTGGGGTCATTGACCCAACCAAGGTCACGCGAACGGCCCTGCAGAACGCTGCGAGTGTTTCGACCCTGCTGCTGACCAGCGATGCTCTGATTGCTGAAAAGCCAAAGGATGACAAGAAGAAGTCCGCAGTGGCCGATGACATGTACTAATCGGTACGACCGATAACAGCGGATCTGCTGCATCACTGGAAGCCTCGGCGTCGAGAAACGTCGAGGCTTTCTTTTTTGGGCCACATGTGGGCAAAAACGGGACAACTTGCCTGTATTTCGGAGGCAAACCGTTCCTTCCTGGTTTGGGGCGTCATCAATACATGACTTTCCCCGGTCATGCTGAACCGCGGGGATAGTCCGGTTCTCGGGTTGTTTGCGAATCGTCGGGCCATTCTGTGCCAACAATGCGCATCGGCATCTTCTGCCGATTTGAGTCTGAATCTGATTTGACGGGCCGTCGATAACTATCGCAGCCGCTTGTTTCTTTAGCAGATTACTCAATCAGGCCGATTTTTCATGACACAAACGACTCGAAAGAAACGCAGCAGTTCGCGACTACAGACGCCACTGGAGACATATCTCCGCGAAATCAACGAAACCGCATTACTAACTGCTGACGACGAGAAAGAACTCTCGAATCGCATTTCAGCGGGTGACGCGGCGGCACGTGATCGAATGGTTCGGGCCAACCTTCGACTCGTCGTGAACATTGCTCGTGGTTATGCCGGTAAAGGGTTACCTCTGCAGGATCTGATCGAAGAGGGCAACCTTGGATTGCTGCGTGCTGTTGAGGGCTTTGACCCCAACATGAACACACGTTTCAGTACGTACGCCAGCTACTGGATTAAACAATCCATCAAACGCGCGCTGGTCAACTCGGCCAAGACGATCCGCATTCCGGCTTATATGGTCGAATTGCTGTCGAAGTGGCGTCGCGCATCGGCCAAGCTGGCTGAAGAAATGAACCGTACACCGACAGCAGAAGACATCGCCCGTGAAATGGGGATTCCGAAAAAGAAGCTGCGAATTGTCAAGAAGGCAATTACCCTGTACAACGCTTCTCCACAGTCGGAGCAGGATGAAGGTGGACTGTCTCTGGGTGAAATCGTCCCGGACGATCGCGTTCGCGGTCCCGAAGATGAACTCATCAATTCAGACAATCTCATTCATGTCTTTCGACTACTGGACGAAATGGATCCCCGCGAAGCGACGATTCTGCGGATGCGATTTGGTCTGGATGACAGTGAGCCTCGAACGCTGAAGGAAATTGGCGAATCACTGGGACTGACGCGAGAACGAGTTCGTCAGATCGAAAGTGAAGCTCTTCGCAAGCTTTATCGAAGCCTGAGCGGCGAAATGTAAAATCGCCGGCAAAACTGGTTTCCTGCAGTCCTCTGCAGCGATGATCTCAGCCCGGCCCAATACGGTCGGGCTTTTTCACGCGCCGGATGGCGTACCATCGTTGCCTGTCGGTCACGTTATCTGCCGGTAATCAGAGTTGCGAAGTCGAGATCACTCATGAAAGACGAAACTCCGAATGGACCAGTAGAAGAATCTGTTCCAGGTGAACAGCCTTCTGTTGCCATTGTGACCGGAGCCGCTCGCCGCGTGGGGCGGGAAATTGCACTGGCCATGGCCAACCGCGGTCTCGGAGTGGTGGTTCACCATGGCACTTCGAAGGTTGAAGCGGATTCTCTGGTCAATCGCATCAAGAATGATGGTGGACAGGCAATCGCCGTCGCCGCCGATCTGCGTGAGCCACGAAAGGCGGCCATCGCCGTGATGGAAGCCGCGGACAAACTTGGACCTGCGTCGGTACTCATCAACAGTGCCGCCGTCTTTCAGGATCGTGCACTGCCATGGCTTGATGTGTATCACTGTAACCTTCACGTGAACGTCAACATGCTCGCCCCGGTGTTTCTGATCCAGCAGTTCATGAAGCATCTGGGTGAAGGCGAAACCGGCCACATCATCAACATTCTGGACTGGAGAGCATTGAGGCCGGAGCAGAGTCACCTGATCTATACTGCCACCAAAGCTGCCATGGTGAGTATTACAAAATCTCTGGCGCTTCAGCTGGCACCGCGTGTATATGTGAATGCGATCGCTCCCGGTGCCATTCTTCCGCCAGAGGATCGCACGAATTGGCACCAACAGCGCGCGATCGGCTCAATTCCACTCCGGAAGACCGGTTCTCCGGGCGACCTTTGTGCCGCAATCAACTTCCTGCTGGATTCGCAATTCATTACCGGCGAAATCCTTCACGTGTCTGGCGGCGAAGAACTCTGATAATTCCGCCGGATCGAACAGCCTGTTCACCGCAAACCGGCAATGAGATGAGAATGCCGACGACGGACAGCCATAACGGCGACATGATTGATCTGTGGGCTCAGCCACCAAATCTCCGTAAACCCATTTGGATGTCAGCAGCGATGGACGGGCCTCTTTGCCCTCCTCACCAGGCATTGAAGCGTGTGCAGTGTTGCAATTCACGATGATCTGGTCACCATTCGAAGTCTCATGCGCTGAGTCCGTCGCTTTCGTTGACGACTCTGATGGCTGTTTGATCGTTTCCTGAATCGAGAACCAACAATGAAATCTCTTGCGATAGCAGGCGTCGTCCTCCTGAATGTGGCCACAGCTCTTCACGCTGCGGAACCGGCTGCGGCGGTCCGTATGGGGGCGGGTGACATGACTTTCGACACAGTCCCGGGATGGGGGCTTGATGAAAATGGAAAGTCTCAGATCGGCCCAACTCACGGTAGTGTCGTTATCGACAAAGCGAGCAACATCTACACCAGTTCACAACTGGGAGTCTTCGTATTTTCACCGGATGGGCAGTTAGTTCGGCGGTTCGTGGGGAACGAGTATTCCAATATCCACGACATGGAAATTCGAGCCGAGGAAGACGGGGAATTCATCTACGGAGCCCGTAACGCAAACGCTGAAGGGATCAAGTTCAGTGCAGAAACCGGCGACATTGTTCTGAAACTACCGTTTCCCGAAGAATCTGGTTTGAATCTTAAAAAATTCAATCCGACTGCAATCACGGTTGCACCGAATGGTGACATTTTTCTTTCGGACGGTTACGCAAGTAACCATGTGTTCAAGTTTGATAAGTCAGGAAAATACCTGATGCACTTCGGTGAAAAAGGTAATGATCTGAAGCAGTTTAATACGGCACACGGCATGACACTGGACACACGTTATGAACCAGCACGGCTCCTGATATGCGACCGAAATCATCAGCCAAAAGGTCGATTGCTCCACTATGATCTTGACGGCAACTATATCGAAGAGGTGATCACCGGTCTTGGAATGCCGACTTCTGTGGCAATTCAGGGCGAATTTGTTTCAGTCCCCGACCTGCATGGACGTGTTGTAATCCTGAATGGCAGGAACACCATCATTGCCGTACTTGGCCACAATCCCGATGCAAAGCTGGGGGGAAGTTTTAACGTACCACAGGACCAGTGGATTGAAGGAATCTTCAGTGGAACTCATGGTTCGTTCTGGGACAAAGATGGCAATTTGTACGTTCAGGACTGGAACGTGTCGGGCCGAATTATGAAGCTGGTTCGGGTGCATCGTTAAGCACGGGCTCAGTGAACGTTCTCAGTCAGACCTTTATCGCATGGATCACGGGTGCAGGATGGCAATGGATAGTCCAGAACAACATCGCATCAGGCCAGGACAGAAAGTCGACCTGAAAAAAACAGAGACGGACGGCAAAGATGTTTGCGATGATCGTGAAACATGCGAGCAGGAGTTTGAGGTTTTGCGTGAGGAGTTTGTGGAGTTGCAGGAGCGACTCTACGCTGAATCCAGACAAAAACTGCTGATTGTTTTTCAGGCTATGGATGCAGGAGGCAAGGACGGCACCATCCGCGCGGTAACGCGCGGGGTGAATCCGCAGGGTGTCGTGGTGACTTCGTTTAAGAAACCGACCGACGAAGAATTGTCACGCGATTTTCTGTGGCGGGTTCACAAGGCAGTTCCGTCCAGGGGACATATCGGGATCTTCAATCGGTCTCACTACGAAGATGTTCTCGTCGTTCGGGTTCATGATATTGTGCCCGAATCCGTATGGGAACCGCGGTATGAGATCATCAATCAGTTCGAAAAACACCTGAATGACACCGGGACGAGAGTCATCAAGTTCTTCCTGCACATTGCAAAGAAGGAACAGAAGCAGCGATTTCAGGAGCGGCTGGACGATCCTGGAAAAAACTGGAAATTCGACCGCGAAGATCTGGCTAAGCGGGCACACTGGGATGACTACCGGAAAGCATTCGAAGACATGCTTGAAAAATGCTCAACGGAGAAATCTCCGTGGTATGTTATTCCCGCCGATCAGAACTGGTATAGAAACTGGGCGGTGACAAAGATCATTGTCGACACGCTGCGAGACATGAATCCGCAATATCCGATCGCTGAAGACTTAAGTGATGTCCGAATCGACGACTAGACCGGGTTGGCTGAGAGTGCTCGGCGGACATCAGGTTTTTTTGGTCTGGCTGTTGTTCGTTTTCTGTTCACTGGCCCAGTCATTTATCCCCGGCGTCAATGAACCTCACTATCTTTGCAAGGCAAGATCCTTCGCCGATCCTTCATGGTGCGAACGCGATTTCTTTCTGGCATCCCACAACAGTCACTTTTGTTTCTACGTGATCGTTGGGCCTCTGACCAAAGTGATGCCGTTCTGGCTGGTGGCCTTGTTCGGCCGTTTCGTCTCTCTTGCATTGGTTGCATGGGGATGGTGCAGACTGGCTCAAACACTTCGCCTGCGAGCTGCGTTCGTGTTTGGATCCAGCGCTCTTTATGCGGTTGTTGCGAGCCTGGGCAGTTTTTCCGGTGAATGGATACTCGGCGGATTTGAATCCAAAGTCCCGGCATGGGGACTATTTCTTCTGGCAGCAGCGCGATGGATGACGTGCCTTCAGAAAGGCAGTTACCGGGATGCAGTCTTTGCCGGAATCTATGCAGGGCTGGCGACGGCTTTACATCCGGTGGTCGGGATTTGGGGAGTCACGGCATTCGGAATGGTGCAGTTCACAGGTTGCTTTCTGCCTGTCCGCGGCCTGAACGACTCCACACAGGACGTCGAAAAATGCGTGCCGACAGAATCTCGACCGTGGCTTGTCCTCCCAGCCAGCGTGCCGCAGACAGCATTTTCAAGCCGTGTATCTGCATTCGCGGCGGATTCGACTCTAATGCTGCTCCCATACTCCGTCATCAGCCTGGCCGGAGTTGTACCGGCTCTGAGGCTGTTGATAGAGACCAACGTCGATCCTGACGACAAAGCAATTGCGGAGTTCATTCAGGTTTTCTGGCGACTGAGCCACCATATGGACCCCAGCGCATTTTCTGTTTCACAATGGGCCTTTGCAGCTCTGGTCTGTAGTGCATTGGTGTATCTGCGATGGCTGCGGCAAGTGCAACGTCGTCGCGCAGAAACAACGCCCGCTACAACAACAGTGACGACGAGACCCACCTGCGAAGCCAGCATGCAGATTCTGGAGAGATTATTGGTGGCTTCGGGAATGATCGCCCTGGCTGGCATCGCCATAGGCTGGCATACCGTTCCCGCGAAAGAACTCGACGGATGGGAATGGCGTGCCGCCCTGCTTAAGTTTTACCCATTTCGACTCTTCGACGGAATGATGCCAATTCTGGTTGCACTCAGCATCTCGGTTTGGCTGCAAAATCGATTTACGCTGCAATTGAGTTCGGCGGAAGCAACGGCAAGGTTGCAGCGACTGAACCGACTGAAGGCTGGTCGCGCAATTGCCGGAATCATCTCGATTGCCGTGCTTTTCAATTTACGATCTGTCGCTCCGGCGGGGTACACCATTCGACAATACCTGGACTGGAGAGACGTCTGTTTCTGGATACGCGAACATACGCCGCCGGAAAGCCTGATCCTCACGCCACGGGAATCGTTTGCCTTTAAGTGGCTCGCGCAACGGGCAGAGTTTGTCACCTACAAAGACTGCCCTCAGGATGCGTCAGGGATTCTGGAATGGAATCGTCGACTTTGGTATCTGAATGGGTGGACATACCGAAGTTCGCTCGATGGACTTTACGATCATCAGGACATGCAGTCCCTGCGATCTCAGACCGATTGTGATTATGTCGTCACGCGGACCTTTGGGCCGTTCGAACAGCAGCCTGTATTCGCTGCCGGCGAATGGGGTGTTTACGAAGTTCCTCGATAGCCAGTGCACCAGCAGTCTCACACATTCGCTGCGACGAGGCGCGGGCACACGGAACGTCGGGGATTCCACTTGACCATTCGGCGCGAAATTGTCGGATGCAACGGGTAGAAGCTGGCAGTTCGGATTCTACAATAAACCCAGTCCTGCCGTCCGTCCCCGGGGTTTTGAGGAGCTGATACGTGCGAAATCAAATAGTCACCTCGCTGCGATGTATCGTTTTTGCCTTCATCATGATTGTGCTGATGTGTCCAGAGGCTTCCGCACAGCCACAGCCGTCTGACGGGCCTTCTTCTGAGGCAGATCACTACGGCGAATACTCAGCCATGATCCCTCGCCGTTTGCTTCCGCTGCTGCATGCTCAGGAAGTGCAGGACGAACTAAAGCTGAGTAAATCTCAGGTTTCTGCTCTTGAAGCAAAGTTGGAGGAACTCGATAAAGTCTGGTTTCCTGCAAGGTTGTTGCCGGACGATCAAATGATCCCGATTGTCGACCGTCTCGAAATTCAGGCCGTAGCATGGCTCCGGCAAAACGTCGATTCTGAGCAGATAAAGAGGATCAGCCAACTGGAAATGCAGGCCCAGAGTGTGCGAATGCTGCTTCGGAATGATGTTCGAAAGAAGCTTGCCATCAAGGATTCTCAGGTGCAGAAACTTGTGAAGCTTGCGCAAGCAACCATCGATGCGCAAGCTGCCCAGCGATCATCCTCCGGGGTGCTGGCTGAAGATTTGACCAGGAACCTGGAATCGGCAATGAGAGCTGAGCAAAAGGCACTGGAAACCGTCCTCACAAAGGAGCAGAACAATCAACTGTGGATCCTTTTGGGAGAACCATTCAACACGAGTTCTCTGAAACGCATTTTCCCGATCGCCCCGGAATTTCATTCTGTGTCGGACTGGATTAATTCATCGCCGCAGACGCTGAAGAGTCTGCGTGGCAAAGTGGTGTTGGTGCATTTCTACGCGTTCCAGTGCCACAACTGCCACGCAAATTTCGAGATCTACAAACGCTGGCACAAAGACCTTCAGCAAAAAGGTGTCGTGCTTATCGGAATTCAAACGCCTGAGACAACTGCAGAACGGGATCCAAATTCTGTTGCCAGGGCTGCGAAGGAGAAAGGCCTGGAGTTTCCAATCATGGTCGACCTGGAGTCGGAGAACTGGAAAGCCTGGGGCAACACCATGTGGCCAACGGTTTATGTGGTCGACAAGCGAGGTTACATCCGACACTGGTGGCAGGGCGAACTCAACTGGCAGGGAGCGACCGGCGATAAGACCATCGAACAGGTCGTAGATCTCGCGCTCTCGGAGAAATAGGTTGGAAACTCGGCCAACAATGAATTGAGAAACTACCCGGGCTGGAACGAGCAGAGCCATTCGAAGTTCATTTCTTCAGCTCAGGTCGTATCCGTCGTCCGCTTCTTTACTGACATGGTAATGCATCGATCCATGCAATGAGTTCTTCGACGCTGGTCGTCACGGTGAGAAGTTCGAGACATTGCGTCGAAAGAAATCCATCATGAATCATACGGTTCAGCTGTGTTAGTAGTCCGTCATAGACGCCGTTGAGATTGATGAGGGCGACCGGACGTTGATGAAGTTCCAATTGAGCCCAGGTGACCGTTTCGAATAATTCTTCCAGGGTGCCGTAACCACCGGGCAAAGTAATGTAGGCATCGGCCAACTGATGCATGATGGCCTTGCGTTCGTGCATATCCCGAGTGACTCGCATATCCGCAACGCGCGCATGCATCAATTCGACGCGTGCCAGATGTTCAGGGATCACTCCGATGATCTGCCCATGGTTCTCCAGCACACTGTCGGCGATAGCTCCCATGATGCCCGTGCTTCCGCCGCCGTAAACAAGAGTATGCTGTTGTTCTGCAAGATGACGTCCGACAGCATGCGCGGCCAGAGCGTAATCGGGAATCGCGCCTGAACGAGAACCACAAAATACGCAAATTCTTGCCAAAGTCATCCGTCTCCTGATGTTGTGATCGGGTGAATCGCAGCGGCGTTGTAGCGACCGTCAATGAGCTGCCGACAAAGGGAGGGATCGATAGCTCAAGTCGAGCAACTCAATGGGGTGCAGCACCGGGACTTCTTTACCGGCCTGTCGCAGTTTTGCCTGTAACTGCAGTGAGCAGCCAGCGTTGGCAGAAGCAATGACATCGGGCTGCACTTCCAGCAGATGCTCTACCTTACGTCGACCAAGCCGATCGGCCATTTCCGGCTGCGTCAGGTTGTAGGTTCCTGCAGCGCCACAACAGAGTTCGGCTTCTGCGATTGACCTCAGTCGAATCCCCGGAATCATTCGCAGCAGGTCCGCAGGCTGTTTGACGATACGCTGAGCATGCTGCAGATGGCAGGCGTCCTGCATTGCAACTACCGCATCAATCTCACCAGCCGGATGGACAGGGCCAAGCTCCATCAGGAATTCGCTGATATCCTTTACTTTTGAACAGAATTCGGACGATTCCGGATGCTCACCAGCATGCCCGGACATCTCCTGAGCAATGTGATCGTAGTCCTTCAACATTGCACCACAGCCAGCCACATTAACAATGATGGCATCAATCATGGAAAGCTTGAACGAGGCTCGGTTCTGAGTCATCCGCTCAAGGGCGGGCTCTGCGGCCCCGCTGTGATAATGAATCGCACCGCAGCAGGTTTGCTGTTCCGGTATAAAAACATCGCATCCATTGTGCTGCAGTACTCTCGCAGTTGCCCAGTGCACGTGCCTGAACATGGCATCCGCAACACAACCAAGAAACAATGCCACATCCGCCCTCTTCCTGCCAATCGCCGGCAGGAATGTTGGTAATTCCGGCAAAGGAGTCTTAAGAACCGGCAGTTGTTCCTGCATCGTTCGAAGACGTTCCGGCAACAGACGGGTCAGACCTGTCGCCCTCGCGAATCGATCGACACCCAGTTTCTGCATCCAGCGAGCCGGAGCGAGTGCTCTGGCGGTCTTTTTTCGATCGGGAAAAATTCCATGCAGAATGTAGCGATGAAACCAGTCACCGGTGGATGCCGTGCCCTGGCTTTCTTCCTTCTGAAGCGTTTCAACTCGGAATGGTTCGATCAAACGTCCGTACTGAACCCCCGATGGACATGCCGTTTCGCAACTGCGGCAATCGAGACAAAGGTCGAGATGATGTTGTACCTTTTCGGTTAGTGGAAGCCGTCCATCGACAACTGACCGCATCAGATAGATTCGACCTCGTGGACTGTTATTCTCATCTCCCGTTTCAACGTACGTGGGACACGCGGACGTACACAAACCACAATGCACGCAATCCAGAAAACGTTCATAGGGTATAGACTGGCCGATGACAGGCAGCGGGGAATCTGTTCGGGACGTGGCTGTCATGAAGCACTTTCTGCTGCTGGCTGGACAAAAAGACCATGTGGATCGAACGTCTTTCGCAGTAATTCGGACACCCGCTTTGATTGCGCGCCTTTGACGCTCCGCGGTGAATTCGCGGCTTTCAGAGCTGTGACAGAACCAATTTCATCCTCAACAACAGCAGACAACGCTGCAACGATGTCCGGTTCCGGGAGTCCGGGATCCGTGTGCTCAATAGTGGACCAGGACTGTGCCACCGCGTTTTCCGGCGACTCAAAATTGGCAACGTCAGCATCCTGGGACTGATGCGCGGTTAGTCTGTCTCGTCGGAAGTACAAGACACCGTTCCCGGCCCGTCCGAACACCATACAGGCGTGATTCTCAAGCATGCTGATCGACGAGACGACACGAGATGGAAGCGTCGTAAGTTTGAATTGCCATTCTGTATTCGGTGTCGGCTGTTGAAGTGACATGGAAGTCTGACAATACGCCCCTGCGATCTGAGACCGACCGGAATACGGTGGCTCGATCCATTTCCACGAAGCATCATCGTGCAATTCATCGCAGAGAGATTCAATCTGAAACTCACAGACCGGAATGGAGCCTTCGACACAGCAGACGATAAAGAAGTTGCAGTCGACGGCGTCCGTTGGCAATTTTCCATCGAAGAGGCTGCGTCTCAGTAATGCAGTGGACGCACGGCGATTCATAACATCCAGAATGACGGGAGTGGCGGCTGACAGGTTCAAACGATTCAGGCTCGATTCCACATCGGTCAGACGATTGAATCCAAAGACCAGAATGCGTGAATGTTCAGGAAGTGGTTTGAGCTTGAAGGTCACGTGTGTCAGGATTCCAAGCTGACCACGAGAGCCCGTCATCAATCGGCAAAAATCATACCCCGCAACGTTCTTGACAACACGTCCACCGGCTTGAAACGTCCGTCCCTGTCCATCGACGGCTTCGATGCCGATGACATAATCCCGCAGGGTGCCATAGCCGAAACGACTTGGGCCGGAGGTGTCAGACGAAACCAGAGAGCCAATTGTCTGCTCGCTTGATGCAAACTCAACAGGCAGCTGCTGATTTTCTGTTGAAAGGATCTGCTGCAGCTGACCGGCCGTCATACCTGCCTCGACGGTAATCGTCATGTCCCGGGCCGGATAATCGATCACCTTATTCATACTGTCGAGACATAAAACGCCGCTGGTGCCAACACTTCCCGGATCCTGCCGTCCGCCGGTGCTGTCGCAATCCCGAGCCTCAGAAGCATTACCGAGAACGATAATTCGTTGACGGTTTGCTATTGCAGACTGCACGATCTTCACGACGTCACGGGTGGAACTGGCGTGCCATCGCGCGGAAGGTACGCCTGCTGGTTGCGCAGGCGTCAAGTGCTGAGAATCCAGCGAATTGCCGGCTTGACTATTGTTGTTACTCGTTGGCATGCGTGCGTTGGATCATGTTCGTTTAGTGAATGGCGTTTACGGTGATCAGATCGACGGGTGTTTCTCGATCGATCAATTCAGTCGTGCCATCCATCAAGGCCTGCAGGGCATATTCGATACCGAATACCGCCAACTGATCACCGTGCTGATCAGCGGTGGCGGTCATGTTGCCGTTAGCCAGCGATGATTTTACAGCGGAAATATTGTCGAACCCAACCACCTTGACATCATCCCTGCCCGCGCTGCGAATGGCCGCCATCGCACCAACGGCCATGCTGTCGTTGCAGGCAAGAATGGCTTTGATTTGTGGATGAGCCGTAAGAATGGACGATGTCACCTGATCGGCAACAGTCATCTCCCACTGCGCGGATTGTGAATCGACAATTTTCATCCCCGCCTCAGTCATCGCATCCTGAAATCCCAGTTTCCGTTGCTGTCCATTGAAGCTGGTCGTGATTCCCTCCAGGATGGCAACTTCATCACCAGACTGAAGCTGGGTGGCGAGGAAATCGCCCACCTGTTTCGCGCCAGCCCTGTTGTTTGGACCAACGAATGGAATCTGGATTCCCGATTGTTCAAGTACATCGGCGTCGAGCTTGTTATCGATATTGATCACCACAATACCTTCGTCCAGGGCTCTCTTCAGCACTGGCACCAGCGCTTTGGAGTCTGCCGGAGCGATGACGATGGCGTCTACCTGCTGAGCCATCATTTGTTCAACGAGCGAAACCTGACCACTCAAATCCGTTTCGTCGTTGATGCCGTTGACGATCAATTCGTATTCGCCGGAGTCCTTCTGATGATCGACGGCGCCTCTGGACATCGTCGAAAAGAACTCGTTGGCCAGTGATTTCATAATCAGAGCAATGCGAGGCTTCACCGTTTCTGAACGGGTGCCGGTTTCACCGGAGTTGCCCGTTGAACCGCCAGAGCAACCGACAAAGAGCGAGCACAACAGGAGTGCTGAAATTCTTGAAATCATTGCATAGCTCGCAGACGGGCGGGGGACATAAAGAATAGCCGGCGACTGCAAAATCAACCGCCGGATCAGTTGGCGTCATTTACCGCTGGCTGGCAAATTGAAGTCACCGCCCGTATTGCGCCAAATGGCATGCACGTGGTTTGCTTCATTTTGCGTGTTGTTGTATTCAATGATGAAGCTGGCCCCCTGGACAACATAATGGTGCGGTTGATTCAGTTCGGATCCACCCCACCATGCAATTGTAATGTCATCCATACCATGATCGTTGATCGCTTTCATACGCTCACGGACGACAGTCGCCGGCATCGCCGTGAGGTATTCACCTATCAACTGTTTGAGTAGGCCCTGTTGTTCAACGGACATGTCTGCGAATCGAAGCCCGACAGCTTCGGTGACAACCGGCTGAGCGACCCCACCACCGCGAATATCGTCAGGAGCTTTCGCATCGATGAACATCAATTTATGCTGTTCACTGGTGCACGCCTTCAGGATTTCTCTTGCAATGTCTTCCCGCCGACCGAGTACTCGGAGACTGCGCCCCGGTCCGGCATCGATCAGGCCCGGGTTTGCTCCGAAAAACTCGGGGGTGCTGCTGACAATTTGCCCTTCTCTGATGCTGAAGTTCAGCGAAAGGTGGTGTCCTTCGAAACGCCATCCCCAGATACCTTTGCTGGTTGGGGTACCAAAAATCGTGATGAAGTATTTGTGGGGGTGTCGGCGTTCACGGCGGTAGTCTTCCTCTCCACCTTCGAACAGATACAGAACTTCCTCCAGACTTCGAACCTGAAGGGTCTTCGCGTAACCTGCTGCCGACAGTCCCGAACTGACAAGGCTGTCCGCCGCTGACCTCGTTGCTCCGTTCAATTCACGCAGACTAACCCCGTTTCTTTCACGCGGAATGAAATGCCAGTTCAGGCGTTCTTCAGAATCGTAACTGTACTGAATCTTTGCCTTCTGGCTGTAATCCAGCGACTCCAACAGTCGCGTCGCCGCTTCTTGCATGGCAATGCCAGGAGCAGTGTTCGCAGGCGATTCTTCTGCGTAGACGTTCGTGGATGCGGAGGCAACTGCGAAGGCTGCCATCAAGGAAAGAGCGAAACGAATCTGGCGGGATGAAATCATGGAATTCCGATCAAGACTGAAGTGAACGCGGGGTGGAAAGAGCGGGATGGAACGCCGTTGCCTGAATCTGCGAATTGTTTCCGCAGTGCGACGAAGGCAAATCGGAGTTTCACGTCGGTTTCAGCTGTTAACGACCAAGCCGGAGTCTAGCCAGGTGGCCATGCAAGGTCACGTCCGCCGAGGATGTGAATATGCAGATGAAAGACAGTCTGGCCACCATGGGCACCTGTGTTGATGACAGTGCGGTACCCTCCCGATAATCCCAGGTGAGCCGCAATTTCAGGAACTTTCAGGAGCAAATGCCCTGCCAGCTCCCGGTGCTTCTCCTGCAATCCGTCCAGTGATTCGACAGGCTCCCTGGGGATCAAAAGCACGTGGACGGGAGCCTGAGGATTTACGTCACGAAAAGCGAGACAGTGTTCGTCTTCGTAGACGATATCCGCGGGAATGTCTTCGGTTGATGATCTTGGTAAATATGGTCACGAAGAACCCTCGACAGAGATTGAACAGGGGGCGACCGTCTTTGAAGATTGGCCCGCCCGAAGATGCCCGGGATGTTATCAGACCGACAGGGAGGAACAACCGCCAGAACGTTGTGCATCTCTTACTGCATCCGGGCAGTGGCGGAATCTCAAAATGCGGCTTATCATTGCCGAGCACATTCTGACGCGACAACGTCCTCGGGTGGATCGAGGCACATTACTGAACCCGTCTGGATGGCCTCAGATAACCGGCTGATGGAATACGGTTCGGGCCTTCAGAATCAGGCAGCCGCCGGCACGTGTATTCGTGGAAACTTTGGACAGAGACCAACCGAGAAGCGATTCCCCAAACCCACCTTCGACAGAGAGCCCTCACAATGACTTTTAACCGCAGAGAATTTCTGGCAGCCGCCATTGCAGCCACCGCCGTGCAGTCCGGAATCAATTCCAGGGGGATCTCGGCTGCAGAGCCACCCGTTCGAACCGGAGCGCCACTGCTCAAACTGAGTCTGGCTGCGTACTCTTTCAACAAACTGCTGCCGCGACGAGGTACGGCTGATCAGATCGCTGCGGCGAAAATGAAGCTGGAAGACTTTATTCATTACTGCGCTGAACAGGGGCTGGGGGCGACGGAACTGACAGGCTACTATTTTCCGAAGGATGTCACGTCGGAGTATCTACTGAGCGTCAGACAACTAACGCATCGACTGGGTCTGGCAATTTCCGGCACAGCGATCGGAAATGACTTCTGTCTGCCCGAAGGTGAAGCCCGACAGAATCAATTGGCAGAATGCCGCGAATGGATCGACTATGCCGCCATCATGGGGGCACCGTGCATTCGCATTTTCGCCGGAAAAGTCCCCAAAGGTGATTCTGAAGACGCAGCCATCGAAAGGTGTGCCGCGGGAATCAATGAGTCACTGGAGTATGCGGCTGCCAAAGGCGTCTTTCTCGCGATGGAAAACCATGGTGGTATTACATCGACTCCCGATCAGATGATGAAGATTATCGACAAAGTGAAGGACAGCCCCTGGTTTGGTGTGAACTTTGACAGCGGCAACTTCCGGACAGATGATCCTTATCGAGATCTCGAAAAAATTGCACCGTGGGCAGTGAATGCACAAATCAAGGTTGCGATTGCTCCCGACGGTGGCCCAAAACAGCCTGCTGATTTGCCTCGGATCGTCGACATCCTCAAGAAGTCGGGATACCGAGGTTACGTTGCGTTCGAATACGAAGAGTCAGAACCGCCCCATGAAACAATCCCGGTTTATTTGCGACAGCTGCAGGATCTGATGGCTTAACAGGCAGGAGAGTTTCAGCAGCCAGCGACCCTTTGAATAGCGGTACACAATGCGACAGCGACGGATCGCCTTACTGCAAATTCCTGTGATAACGTACCTTACTGACGCTTCGGGTTACGTTTCATGCGGATCTTCAACGGGTTGCTGACTCACGCCGCCAACTCACGCGATCGTCGGGGTGTGAATGATGTTCTCAATTGTCGCACCCGTCGATCCTAATTGGTTGCGAGAGAGCCGTTTTTTCGTGCGGGCCACGACTCAACAGCTGAATGCACTGTTCGTGGTTAAGTGACCCTGTTGGCCAGCAGATGCCATTGATGTGTATGTCCCGTGGAAAACCGAACAAGGAATTAGTCGATCCCCTTTCTGTTTTTGCTGTCGCCAGGGAGTTTCAAGGGTTGGCGATTCCTGGGCGCTGAGCGGCCGGTCTCAGAGATCAGTTGTTGAAGCAGCAACTGCATCTGCTGGCGCTGGGCAGACTCTTTGAAATAAAGGTTTGTCGTTTCGCCAGCGTCGTGCGACAGGTTGTACAATTGACCGTCCGCATCAGGTTCAGATTCGACAAGTGCGAATTCCTTCAGCAGGCCCTGCGAATAATCATTGCCACCCGAGCCTTTGTGATCCAGATATTTCCAGGCTCCCTGACGTAGCTGAAATTCCCCACGAAAACTCTGGGTCAACATGTGAGACCGAATTGAAACCTCTTCGCTATGAATGCCCAGCAGGACGGGCAGCATATCGAAGCTGTCCACCGCCACCTCGTCCGGTAGTGCAAAACCGACGACAGATGCCAGCGTGGCAAAAATGTCTGTGGTGTTGATGAGTTGCTGCGAGACGCGGTTTGCCGGAATCCGGCCCGGCCATCGAACGATGAGTGGAACGCGGTGTCCGCCCTCCCAACCGTCGCGTTTCATGCCGCGAAATCCACCGGCCGCGTCATGTTGATGGTCTTTTCGCATCCATACGGTATGCATCGTCTCCGGGCCATTGTCCGAATTGAAAATGATCAGCGTGTCTTCATCGATGCCCTGGCGAGCAATTTCATCCAGTAGTCGCCCCGTCAGAGTGTCCAGTTCACGAATGAAATCGCCCCTGGGGCCCGCCTGAGTTGCGCCAGCGAACTCAGCAGCCGGCAACACAGGAGCATGGGAGATCTGAGTGGACAAAACCGCAAAGAATGGCTGATCGGCATATCGACGCCGATGTTCGCGAATGAAAGTAACTACCTTTTCATAGAACAACAAATCCGCGTCCACAAATTGGTAGCCGTCCGCCATCCATCCTTCGTCATTATCCCATCGCCACTTGCCTCCGGGGTTCGGTAGCCGGTCACGCTTGTGACGAAATGTGGCCGGGACCGGGACCTGTCCATTTTCGATGTAGACATACAATGGGTCGGTTGTCGGGCAGTTGGGAGTAACAAATGATTCGTCAAACCCTCGATTGTTGGGGCCATCGATCAGCGGCGTGCTGCGTTCGTAATCAATCAGCAGAGAGTTCTCGAAACCACCTCCCAGCTGCCGCCCGTTTTCGTCAAGCCACGTCAGGCCCAGATGCCACTTGCCAAACACTCCTGTCCGGTATCCCTGGTTCTGCAGCATCTGACCAAGCGTTAACTGATCGGGAGCGAGATAGCTGGGTCCTCCGGGCCCTTCAAAGGCCGTTGACCGTCTCCCGGTGCGACAGACCAGATTGCCTGAAAACAGTCCATAGCGTGAAGGCGAACAGATTGTAGAGGGGCTGTGAGCGTCGACAAATCGCATCCCTTCACGCGCCATCTGATCAAGACGCGGCGTTGAATATGCCGCTTGCGGGTTGTAGATCGAAACATCGCCATAGCCGAGATCGTCCGCATAAATGATGACGATATTCGGCAACCGCTGGGATCCTCCTGCGACGCCTTCTGGTTGATACGAGGCAATTGAGCAAAACAGAATGCCAAGGAAGACCTTTGGAATCGGCGTTCCTACCGGATTTTTATCCGCACTGATAACAATCGACATCTGAAACCCTCGTGCCAGCACCACCTGCAACGCCGTGTCAGCAGACGCCGGGCTTACTTGCGTTTGCAGCAGGATAGCGGGTCTCAGCCAGAATGGGAGACGATTCGGCAGCGGAGAGAATCGTTGCATTCTCAGGGACGAGTGCCCGGCTTGCGGACGAGGCACGCTGGTCACCATCGGTATCAAATCACCAGAACTGATTTCGCTGGGCAGTCAAGCTTCCCTGCGATCAGGAACTCCATCATTGTTGGCGTCCATTTGGGCGAAGGTCGTTCAGGAACTTGCGGACCCGTCATTCCGGGTGATGTTCAGCCTCCTTTCAACGAAGCACAACATCACGACATTATTGACGTGGGTCGTGGGATGCCCGGTAATTTCTCGCACCGTCTGCAAAGACTGAGGATCCGCTGACAATTGCCCGCACCCGACGAGCGATCTGCTGCGTCTGAAACGGCCCGCTTCGCTCTCGACCTCCCAACCAAACCATCGCAGCGGCGGCTGAATGTTAGTATGGGTAGTTTATGTGCGACTTTTATGGTCAGCAAAGATTGAAGGGAGGCAACAGTGCTGCCAAGGGTTTCGGTGGTGATACTGGTAGTGATTGATTCATCCCTCTGATTGTTATTGGTCGAACAACAAGAGTGTCAGGAACTACCGTTCTAATCGGAACAACAGCCACATGTGGCACACGCGGCTCAATGTGGCTGGGGTTGTGAACAGCAACGAAGAATTCTGGCAGGCGATGGGAAACAGGCCGCAATCGGTTTGTGATTTCGGCTGACTCAGTTTTTTTGAATGTCTGGATGTCCCGCACCGAAGTGGGGCATCGCCAGTCGCGGTCGTTTAAGCGATCGCGAATCTCATGGAGGGGGCTCAAATGCTACGCAGGGGATTTGCAGCGCTGATGATGGGCGTCGTTTGCGCCGGCAGCGTAACAGCCGACGATGCAGCGCGCAATCAGGACAGCGCACATCGGCCCGGTATACTCAACTGGCTTCGTCAGAAACCAGTTGCGTCAACAGGTAAGGCAACTATGAATTCAGCTCCGGCAGGCATCACGCACGCCGTAGTTGAGGATGCAGAACGTCAGGCGGCTCAGGTGCAGATTCGGCAGACATCGAATCAGCCCGATGAAGAAGTCGTCGCTGCCGAAGACGCATCGCCGCGACCGGTTCCAATCGAACAGGCTCCGGTTGTTCCCAATATGGATGCCGTCAGTGGCCCTCAGTACTTTAGTGCGACTGCTTCGGCAAGCACGACAGTAACGAGTCCGGTACCAGTGCATCCATCTGACAACTGGCAGCAATTCAATGCTCCGGTTCCTGTGTATGCAACGTCGGCCGCGCCCTTCACCCCGATTTCCAACTCCGGAATGGCTGGCCCGGTAATCATGAACCAGGGCATGGTCAGTGGCAATGTGCCAAGTGGTCAGTACCCAATGACGGGCGCGTCGCTCTACCCGGCACCTGTGCCAGGGATTCCGCACCAGATCGGCGGAACGCTGATTCCTAATCAGGCGTTCCACCCACACGAGATGCTGTACGAACACAAGTACCGCGCGATGTATCCCCCCTATTACTACAAAGTTAATGGCGGTTGGATGGTTACGCCTTTTGGAGTCTGGTCACACGAGGACTGGAAGCTTCAGGGCACGACCGTAGAAGTCAACTACAAGTCATCTATCAGTCCGTTCTCCTTCTACAAGCGACCGCCACGACGCTAAACGACGTTGCTGTCACTTCGGAGCGACAGGACGCCTCATTGATTGCTGCTTCGAACAGCTGCGATCGCGAGGCCGGATGGCTGAACGTCAGCCGGGTCGCTTTACCGTTTTTCGTTGATCCTCAACAGTTGCAGGTACCATTGAAATGAAACCTATAAGCTGCAATCTGATCCGGAGCACAGCGGCTGTCTGCGTGCTGATCGTTTCCGGATTTGCCCACGCTGAAGATGGCGTTGTCCGACTCTCTGATCGTGGCAGTGCCGGAATGATTCGACAATCAGACCACGTGCCTGCTGGATTCCAGCAGGCCGCTTACGCACCGGACCTGACTCCCGTGCCTGAGTACGGACAGTATGCAGGATGTGTCACTCCCGGCCCGGGCTGCGCCCTGCCGGAAATGTCCTGCGGTATGATGGGGGCGTGCGGTGATAGCTGCGGCTATCAGCCATGCGATCCCTGTGGAGGTTGCGGTGATGGCTGCGGAGAATTCTGCGGCAGTGCCTGCAGCTGCGATGGTGGCCAGTGCTACTACGGCCCCGGTTACCAGCAGCGTATGATTACGCTGTTTCCAAAGAAAGCATGCCCCAGTACAGGAAGTGCAGTACGGGATGTGTGGCGTGGACATGCCATGAGCTTCCGTAACAAGAATGCACGTCTTGCGGATCATCTGTTCGGATGGATGATTCCATCCGGATGTTGTGGCAAGGGGTGTCCACCGGTTGGCAAGTACAACATTACTTACGCCGATCAGCCCGGCTACGCAGACTCTCGCGACGGTCAGATGTATGCGGCTCAGGGCTACGGAATTCCGATGACGGTGCCTCTCGCTCCAAACGTTCACCAGCAATACAACTACAGCTGGGGGGTACCTTCAAGCCGTCTGACACAGATTTCAAACTATAACCCCGCAACTTCTGCTCAACCACTACACCATCAGACGTGGCCATCGGGGGCAGTTGCTCCGGCCGCTCGCCACCTGCATACGCCGGGTGAGACGCTTCGACGTGCTCATGAATATCTTCATCCCGGTAACTTCTGATTCCAACTGACGTTCTTTGAGTTGGTTCGAATTGTGATGAATTGAGTTCGGCTTACCACCGAACTCATTCAAACTACCTGTTCTCAGTCTGGCTCCGCCGCACCGGAGCGAGGAAGTGATGCAGCCGCACCTGCATCGCATCCATCAACAAATTGGTCCACGTTCCGAAGCATAAAACCCTCGCTTCGTCGGAGAAGGAACTCATGAAACGATTGTCATTATCACTACTGGCCCTGGCCGGACTGGCCGTCGGTTCAGTCGCCAATGCCCAGATTCAGCAGGTGAGCCACACAGAATGCGGCGCACCGGAATGTGCTGCCCCTGCCGTCACCTTCAACGGTTGCGGTGATACCTGCGGCGAAGGCTGCGGGCTGAATGCCTGCGGAGCGACATGCAACGACAATTGCATCGGATACAGCGGTCACTGGGGTGGCTGTAACACAGGAGCATGCAACGGCATGTTCAATGGAAACTGCCTCTCTGGCAACTGCCAGCTGGGTGGATGTCGTTCGGGTCATGGCTTTGGATGCCTGGGCAGCTCCTGCATTGCAAGGTGCTGCGGGACGAAGGCCTTTCCTGACGCCGGATGGGCACCACCAGCCCGCATGCCGGTCAATCGCGATCGAACATGGTACGGCAGCTACTATCCACAGGCTTTCTACGGGAGCCCGGGCGGTGGATTTGTCGGTGGTTATCCACAGGTTTATCAGCCGACGGACACCACGCAACTGGGGTACTCCTACGGAATCGTGCCCACCTGGCAGACTCGGCCGGGGATGATTCCTGCGACTCCGATTCCGTCTCATTACCATGCTCGCGTATGCCCTTCCGGTGGATGCCAGAGCGGCGTATGTCCCACAGGGGCCTGCCATCACTATGCGAGCGGACACAACGTTCACGCCGTCAGCTGGCAGCCTCAGCATGTTGTCCACCAACCTCAAGTGGCTTTCCAGCCGCAGGTCAGCCGCCCACAGATCGTTCGTCCACAGGTGGCAGACAATGGTGCACGGAAATGGTTCCGCCTGAGTTCATTGACGGAACTGTTCGACTAATCGTCTGCATGAGAGCTGACAGAGCGGTCATCACCGGCAGTTTCGATTGATCAGTGAGACGGCAGGATGCTCCTTGTGGATTCTGCATCCGACAGTTCCCAATCGGAATGTTGACAAAGTACCAAGCCGTCGTTCGGCGTTCGATGATCAGCGAATGCCCGCCGGACTCACCTGCTGTTGCAAGACGGGCAGAGCCCTCCTTCAACTCTGCCAGAAAATGCAACGCCTGACAAGACCTGTTGTCACACTTTGAGGCAGCAGATCCCTTCTCCCTTCGACTCGATGGTGTCTTCGGCGCCATCGAGTCGTTGCATTTCATCAGACACCCGATGCGAAGAGCTTTCGCGATCTTCCGTTCTTCCACTCAACGCTTTTGCCTAATGAATGCAACAAGATCACGCACCTGCTGCTCGCTCAGCGTATCGAGCAGCCCATCTGGCATAAGTGATTTGGTCGTTGTGTTGCGTTCTTCGATATCCTTGCGGGGGATCATCATCAGTTCTTTGTCGGTCTGAACACCGATGGACTGCTCCGTCTCTGCGACAACGACCCCCGTGAGCACGCGTCCGGATGTCAAAGCAATGACAGATACCGTGAATTGCTTCGGTACCTCAGCACTTGGGTCGACGATGTTGCCCAGAAGGTAATCGAGATTGCCTCGATTGGAACCTGTCAGGTCCGGGCCAATCTGGCCTCCTTCACCATAGAGCCGGTGGCATGCTGCGCAGGTCTTTCGGAACAAGGCCGCGCCTTCGTCGTAGCTGGCATCTGCCAGGAAATCGGGAGTGAGCCGAGCCTTCCAGTTCGCGATCGCCGCTGCTTTTGCTTCGGATGACTCGTTAATCACTCCCCACTTTTCTGCCAGGATGGCCGCCAGTGCGTCGTCCTGAAATGTATTCAGCTGTCGCACATGCGCGGCCGTAAGATCTTCTGAAGACACCTCGCCGCGAGTCAAAGCCTGCCCCAGTCGCAGCGCGTAGGACTTTCGACTACAGAGTGTATCCATCGCGGCTTCCCTGGCTCCGTGACGAAGATTCTTCCAATGTCGGAGCAACGCCACGGGGACTCGTTCGTCGTCAAACGCCGCGAGTGCCTTTGCGACGTCAACGTAGACCGCACGGTCGTTCAACAGACCGATAAGCACTGGCAACGACTGGGCGTCCGACGATTCTGCAAGGGCCTTAATCGCCTGCGAGCGAGCCGCGTGATCTCCATTACGATCAGCAATCAGGTGTCGCAGGTCCGCAATAGCAGCGCCGTCCCCGTATAAAACGGCGAGTTGTTTCGCGAGCTGCACGACAGCAGGGTTGGCAGAAAGCTGCAGCTGCTTCTGGTCCGAAGCCCATGTCGGAGGAGCCGTCGGCTTATGCTGACCTCGCAAACCTTCCAGCATTCCGGTCAGGACCGCAATGCGGCCTGCGTCTGTCTGTGCCGGGCCATATGGCGCCAGCAATTGTGATGTGACTGCACCCGACTGACCGGGCAACTGCACAACTCGCCGTGCGACGAACTGCAGCAGTTTCGGGGGTGCGTTCTGGCCAGACAGGACATAAAGTAACGCGGCTGGTGATACTTCATTGACCAACCCGTACCAGGTCATCAACAGCAGGTTCTGGTCACCGAATTCATGCAGTCGTTGGATGAGTTCCTTAGCCACCATGAGGCGAGTGCGACCGTCAAGCTTCTGTAATGAAGAAGCGATACTGAGCAGCACCAGGCCGGAATTGGTGTTTCTGCATAACTCCAGCAGTGGAGCCGCCTGTCCAGGATCTGTCGAATCAAAGGCCCGGGACGGATCAACGGGAGGCGACTGAAGATGGCGATGTTCCACGGCGCGCGGTATTGTCCATGCAATCAAGGCCTCATCGTTGGATTCCAGAACCTTCGCAAGGACTCGCAACGACAAGCCGTCCAGAGATTCCAGCAGCCAGAGCGAGCGTAGTTTCGCATCTCGCGACTCAGCGTTTGATGCAAGTACTGCTTCTGCCGCGCGATGAACTGTGATCATGTCGCCGCGATGTTCTGATCCGGGGCGAGCATCGTGCAGGATATTGCGTTCCTGCAAATGCCGACGGGCTCTTCGGCTCATCCAGTGCGTCCCATGGATAGCTTCGTTTGTCAGCTGCTGCAGATCGGCACCTGAAAGGTCTGATGGAGCTTTTACTCGTACATCCCCAAATGAAATGCGATAGATTCGACCGCTGGTTCGGTGCACACCATCATGATCATGACACTCTCCATTATCCGACCAGTCACTGACATAGAGACAACCATCCGGCCCCGATCTCAGCTCGACTCCACGGAACCATGGCGAATTCACCTTTAGTAGATTCGGTGTGTGGTGGGCCACGTATCCACTGCCTTGGCGTTCGAGCGAATCGGCATTGATGCAGCGTCCATGCGTATTGCACATGAACATGCACCCACGGAATCGTTCCGGCAGGTTCTCTCCCTGATAGATCAGGCCACCGCAATGGCTGTGTCCGCCGCCCAGATCATCTGCCTTACCATCCCGACTTTCTGTCCAGTTTCCGGAATGATCCCAGTGGTAATGATCAGCGGTTTGTCCCATTAACTCGTAGAGGTGGGGATTGAAGTCCTGTCCAAACATGCGTTCATAGTGTGCGCCGGGGACCACATGCCAAAGATGGCCAATGACATTGTTTGTGAAGAAGAATTGTCCGTCGACGTTGTAGTCCAGCCCCCACGGATTGGTTGTCCCGTTACAGACGACTTCGAACGTGTGCCTTTGCGGGTGAAACCGCCAAATACCGCAATTGATTACCTGGCGTTCCGATTCGGGTGTATCCGGAGTGCCGGGAGAGGATGAGTCTGTGATTCCGTGTCGACCGTACAGCCATCCATCCGGCCCCCACATTAATCCACTGACAAAATTGTGCCCTGCATTTTTCGTCCAGCCATTCAGCATCACGACAGGTTCGCTGTCCGGAATGTCGTCGCCGTTCCTGTCGGGGATGAAGGACAATGTGCCATCATTCAGAATCCAGAGTCCACCGAATCCCCATGTCAGACTCGTGAGCATGGAGCCGCGATCCCAGAAGACCTTCCTCTGATCGTGCTCTCCATCACTGTCAGTGTCATGAAGGATAACAATTCGATCCCGGAGCGTTGGATCGATTTTTCCATGGGCACTGTAGGTGTAGTTTTCTGCGACCCAGATTCGGCCTTTGTCGTCAAAATCAAAGCTCACCGGTTGCTGAACATCAGGTTCACCGGCAAACAGCTTGACAACGAAACCTTCGGGGACCTCGAACAGCTTCAGCATTTCTCGGGGGGAAGGGGGGTGTTCTCCGGGAGCCTGCGTATTGATCGGTACAGGGAACCTCACGGCCTGTTCATCGGCAAACAAGCTCATCCAGGGAGTTGCCAGGGTCATCAAAATCAGAACGCGACAAATTGACGTCTCATTCATCCCAACTGCAAACGTCGCCACCGAACCAGTCGATCTATTCCCGTGCGCCATATCCCGGACCCTGAAAAAGCAATGGACCGATTCTCAGACCACCCTGGTCTGAACCGCATTGGCTAGTTTCTGCCAGGCTGAACGAAGCATTTCACCGGTGCGTTCGATGCTGATACATCCGTCTGTGATGCTGACACCGTACTGCAATTGTGTCGGGTCATCTCCAAGAGACTGTTGCCCTTCGACCAGATTGCTTTCCACCATCAACCCAACAATTTCGTCGTTTCCTTCAGCTCGCTGCTGAATAACTTCGTCCCAAACCACTGGTTGGCGCCGGTAGTCCTTGTTGCTGTTTGCGTGACTGCAGTCAACAACGAAACGAGGAGGCAGGCTGGCCTTCTGAAGCAGACGACTCGCTTCTGCCAGATGCTCTGCCGAATAATTCGGTCCTGTTCGCCCGCCTCGCAGAATCAGGTGCCCCAGTTCGTTCCCGCGGGTACTCATGATGCATGTCTTTCCATCATGATTGATACCCAGAAAAGAATGCGGCGCACGAGCAGCTTTCATGGCGTTTATTGCAACCTCGAGACTTCCTTCCGTACTGTTTTTGAATCCGACAGGCATGGAAAGTCCGCTGGCCATTTGGCGATGGGTCGGCGATTCTGTAGTCCGGGCGCCAATGGATGCCAGCGTGATCAGGTCTGCAATGTACTGCGGCGTAATCGGTTCAAGCATCTCAGTGGCGGTTGGCAGTCCTACCGCATTGATGTCCAGAAGAATCTGCCGGGCGCGCCGCAATCCGGTGTCGATATCGAACGTATCGTTCAAATGTGGATCGTTGATCAGCCCCTTCCAGCCAACAGTGGTGCGAGGTTTCTCAAAGTAGACTCGCATCACTACAACGATGCGATCCTGAACCTCATCCGCAAGCGTTTTCAGTTTTCTGGCGTATTCGAGAGCCTGCGCTGTATTGTGAATTGAGCAGGGACCAACAATTGCAATCACCCGTCGGTCGTTTCCTCGCAGGATGTCTTCAATGCGAGCCCGGCTGCGGACCACATGATCCCGAACTTCGCTCGTCAGGGGAAACTCCCGTTCCAGCTCTTCAGGGGCGATCAATGGCTGAGTTCCAACGATGTTGGCATCCTGAATTGGACGGGTGGACGACGGTGGTGTCGGGGTATTCATTGAATGTTGATTACAGAATTAGAGTTGTTGAAAAATACGAGGGCGAAAAATGCCCCTACTTCGTTTGCGGAGTTTCTCCGTCTCCTTGACGAACGCTCTTCGACATTGTCTGCTGAGCAGCCGTATGAGCGCGTCCGGCAACTGGCCAGGTGCGCCGGACGCAGTATCAGGCATGTTTGTATTGCAATCAATCGCTCGATTCCCGCGTTTACAGGTTCCCGACAAAAACAAATTCTGCTGCAGCAAAGGTCACGCGATGCGTCATACCTCCGCATTCTTCTTACGCCTTTCGACAATCGTCTGCCTGATAATGGCCCTCCCGCATGCCGCAGGATTCCAAAAGAACGCTGCGTTTACGCACGAATCCAGCCGAATCTACTTGTGGCCGCAGGGGGCTGCGGGATCGCTGCAGCGAATGGCAGAACCTGAAAAGGAAGACCGCGCAGATGGACGATGCAATGTTTCAAACGTGCATCATCCGTCAATCACTCCGTTCTTACCCGCCGCCGGGAAGGCCACCGGCACCGCGATTATTATTGCTCCCGGAGGCGGGCACCGCGTTCTTTGTCTTGGGCACGAAGGCGATAGCCTTGCCGAATGGTTCGCCGACAAAGGCATCGCGGCGTTTGTCCTTCGTTACCGACTGGCCCGTGAGGAAGGATCGTCTTACAGCGTGGACGAGCACGCGATGGCTGATATCCGTCGAGCCATTCGCTACGTACGACACAATGCCGAAGGCTGGTCGATTCGCAAGGATCGAATTGGCGTTCTTGGTTTCTCTGCGGGCGGAGAACTGGCGGCGCTGGCTGCTATGGAATCAGATGATGGAGATCATTCTGCCTCGGATCCAATCGAACGATCCGGGTCGCGCCCCGATTTTCAGGCGTTGATTTATCCTGGCAGTTCCAGCCGATTTACAGTTGCCACCGGAATGCCGCCAGCGTTTGTCGCGTTTGGTGCCAAAGACCGCGACGACATCGCGATTGGGATGGCCGAACTCTACCTCAGATACAAGGCGGCCAACGTTCCCTTCGAACTTCACATCTATTCGAATGCGGGCCATGGATTCGGCTACCGTCCAGATTCCACCACTGCGGCCGGAGACTGGCCGATGCGCCTGGTGGAATGGATGAAAGACAGCAGGCTGCTGGAGAATTGAACTGCACGCGTGCCCGTTCAGGAAGCCGCGCGTTCCAGATCCAGGCCCCACATGACTGCGATCAGCAGATCACGTAAGTCGCGTTTTGGCATTCCGACGGGCAACCCAAACGAAACCATGGCACCGATACAATCCTTTGGTTCACCGGAATCGGCTGCGGCGATCAGCTGCTCAAAAGCATTGTTCTCCGAAGTGATGATCACGGTGTTACGACACTTGACGTCGTTAAAGTGGCGGGCAACATCCTCGATACTGGCTTCGGAAAGCGGAATCTCCCCCTTCAGACGCATTTCTGCCAGAAGCTCTTGTCGAATCTGTTCTCGCGTGGACTCGCTGATCGAAGGAAAGTCATGCGCCGTGGGAGTCATCGAAGGAATTTCGACCGTATCGTTCGAGCATTCCGCTTTGGCTTCGTCGCGCTCCCGCTTCGCGATCGCCTGACCGATCAGAAGGCTGATCTGTGATCTGGTAATGTCGTCGGTGACATCAATGCCAAGGCTTTTGGCGAACGCTCGTTGCTGTTCTGTTGCAACAGGATCAATCAATTCTCCGAGGAACTCGGTAATGGCAACCATACCGTCCTTCGTCTTGACGCTGGACGATTCCGGAATCCTGCGGCCGTTATAGGCGTTCGCGATCTGTTGCCTCGAATAAGGTTTCGAGGTATCACCCGTCGGCAAGACGACACGGAAGAGTTCATCACCCACGGTGCATCTCCTCGGACCAAAGGAAGGATAGGCGGACCAAAGGAAGGATAGGCCTGCCGACTCGTTTACTGCACAACCGAACAGCCTATCGTTAATTTTCTATCATGACAAGTGAGAGTCCAGTTTTGGAACACTCCCACCGGCTGCCAGCTCAACTGTTAAACTCGCCCGCCCACAGCAAGGATCCGCACATTCTGAATCCGTGCAGGGAAGATTCTCCAAAGTGACCTCTCTCTGATCTGTCGACCTCGCCGACAAATTCACTCCAACAGCCAGCAGACAACCTGAGATTTCGTCACGATTGCGAACACGTTTTCTCTGAAAACTGAAGGAAAACCGGTGAAAAACAGCATTCTTATGGAGCGAAACAGCAGCTGCCTGATCGTGATTGACCTCCAGCAAAAATTGATTCCGGCGATCCCCGCGGTACCCGGAATTCTCAATGCAACAGAGACGCTCCTTTCCGCTGCATCTCTGATGAACATCCCCAGAATTGTCACGCAACAATATCCCAAAGGGTTGGGTGCAACGGTCGATGTGATTCAAGAGGCGGCAGTTGGCGCAGAATACGTTGACAAGGTTGAATTCAGCGGAGCGAATGCTGTCTCTGGATTACCTTCCATCCATGGACACTCCAGCGAATTTCAGTTCATCCTGTGTGGTATCGAAACCCACATTTGTGTTCTCCAGACGGCCATCGAACTTCGAACGAAGGGCTCAATTGTTTTCGTTGTTGCGGACGCCACCGCCAGTCGTAATGAAGCCGACCATGCAATGGCTCTGCAGCGCATGCGGTCGGCGGGGTGCATCGTAACAACGACAGAGTCCGTCGTGTTTGAATGGTGTCGTACTGCGGCCGCTTCAGAGTTCAAATCGGTGAGTCGATTGATCCGCAATTTCGACGAGAGACGCAAGGAATTTAACCAGCTAAAGTCATGAAACACTGGCCGGTTGCGCTCACTGAGCCTGTGCGTATATGGCGGGCAGGCAGCGCGGCTGTGGCCTGGACATTGTTGGGGCGCCAGCTTCACTATCCAGGATCTTATGCTGCGTTTTGAAACGGTCCGGACCATTCGGCCGTCTCATGCGGAAACAGTGGACGATCCGGCAATTCATCTGCGGCTGCCATGTCGCCTGCAATGACCCGCTTTGCGATGGAATCCATTCGTTCCATTTCCAATTGCAGCATCTCAGTGTATGTTCCGAATTCTGATCGATCCAGGTCGTGAGGAATGTTGATGGGCTTCCCGGCGAACAAATACACTGTCGAAAACGGTTTCGGGATCAGGAGATCTGTCCAGCTTCCCTTGACTGACCAGGCATTTGTGCCGGCAATTGCGGTGGGGACGACGGGACGCCTGGATCGCGACCCGATAAAAATGATCCCTTCCTTGAGCTTTCTTCTCGGCCCCCGTGGTCCATCCGGCGTCATCGCCACATGTAGGTGTGTCAGTTCCAGCAACTCTGCAACTGCTTCTGCTCCCCCACGACTCGCAGACCCCCGCACCGGATGAATGCCGGCGATGCGACACGAATCCGCAAGATAGCTACCATCGGTGTGGCGACTGATCAGTCCGCTCAGGTTCCATGTGCGTCTTGCGAAGACTGCGACGGCGATCACATCATGCCAAAGGCAAAAAGTGAACCGTGTTTTGCCGGGAGGACGAATGTAGGGAGTCGCGTCCGGATCCACGGCCCGGTGGTCAACTCGCACTGTCAGAAACAGCAACCGCAACAGAAATGTCGCGACGTAAGACAAAGCAATATTCAGGAAGCGATTTCGAACTTTCACGGCAAACCCCAGTCTGCGTTCCTTCGGTGACTGATCATG
Source organism: Planctomycetaceae bacterium (assembly GCA_041398825.1). Lineage (NCBI taxonomy): Bacteria > Pseudomonadati > Planctomycetota > Planctomycetia > Planctomycetales > Planctomycetaceae > Planctomycetaceae bacterium. The sequence goes on from JAWKTX010000009.1 coordinate 170,794, forward strand.
TGAGAAGAATAGCCAATTCACTTCCGGATGCCAAAGGCGTTTCTCGCTCAGCGGCTGATGAAATGACCCACAAGAACGCAAGTCATCTGAATATGTCTGGTGCTGCAGATCAGTACACAGGCCTGCAGAATTCATCAGTCAGGCCACAGAAACTGCCCGGTCAAATTTTTTTTGTGTTTCTTCGGAACATCGATTCGCCTTGTAATTGTGAAGAAATCGTGTATTTTCAAGCCGAACGACGGAAAATTGCTTTGGGAGGCCGTTCTGGCACATACCTTGCAAATTCAGACTTCTGTCTCACGGACGCGGATCTCTTTCTGATCTGCTTCCCCCTTTCTGTGCCCCATCTGTGGTTAATTCGTTTGTTTCGCTTCGGTGGGACAGACGGTTTTCATCCCGTCCGGAGGTTCCGGACAAGTGCTCGCGTTATTCATATGGAGATGTTTGTCCGTTCTCCTGCCGTTATTTATTGGCGAGCATTTACTTGAAGCGGTCTCCTTCGTGGATTACGGAGGAGACCGTTTCTGTTTTATCCGTCGGCAATTACCAGCCATTGTGCCTGTTGGATGTGCTGACTTGTGGTTCTTGCGGCAACAGATGCTGCCAGCCAGTATTGCCCCAGATTTTCCGCATTGTCGGGGAAACGTATACCATTCAGGTCCGTTGACGAACTGATGGCCGTCTTTGCCAGAGAATGCAACAGCAAAGCGGCAGTTGGCCGGAACTGGCGGCGGAGGGCCGCAGCATCTCTGACGACAGAAGTGACGGTGCCTGTGGGAATCGCATGACGGCCCCCCAGTGCAATCGCATTCAGCCATCGCTGAAGTACATCCTCAGGATCCTGCATTCGTGCTGTCGGCGTTTGAACCTCAACCGGGTGTCGTTCTGCTGACGAAAGATGACTTCGTGAAAGTTGATCGAGGCCCGTTGATGCGCAGAAGCGAAACTCTTCGGGCAGGCATAAGGCGGGCGCCTGAGCCTGCGGCATTTCCGCAACCGTGGACTCCATGGGTGCAGGAGCAATCGCCAGTAATGTCGCGTGCCCAGGATGGGCAGGATTCAGCCGAGCGATGCATCTCAGGGCCAGACCCGGAGCTCGGGCCAGCAGAGTAAGATTGCTTCGCCCTGGCATGCTGTCACTCTCGATCGGGATATCCAATTGTAGGAGGCTGCGAGGTTGACCATGCAGCTCAAGTAGCAGCGAGGCATCGGCAGCACCTGCCACAACGCCCTGCACGAATAGAAGGTCATATCCCGCTTTTCGTTCCAGCTCGGGAACCGTCAGACAAGAGAAGCAACGTTGAATTTGCTGCGTGAGAGGAACTTCGAAGGCTCTCCTGACAGGAGCAGCTTCCCATCCCTGCCCTTCAATCGCTACTGCCCGTGCGGAATCTGCACCGCCGAGTCGACCATCCGAAGATCTCGTCGCCTTCGATACCAGCAGGCAGCGCTGGGATAATTCCCGATGTGACATCGCGAGTCCGGCGACAGAAACGCCCGATCGCCATGCCTGAGGAATTCGGGATACGTCACCCGGCTGAACATCGCTCACGGTGCAGATCCATCCATCGTCAGCCATCATCCATGTAACGACACCAGCATATCCACTGCGAGTTATCACAGCTTCGCAACACAGACCATGTAGTTTCAGGCTGGTAACGGGCGTATATCGACGGCGGGCAACACCCAGTGTCGATGAAGGCGGATCTGCGGGATTCTGGATCAGCAGCCATGCCACTTCCAGTGCTTCGGTCAGGTCCTGGGCTGCCAGATTTGAATCAAAGGTATCGGCATTTGTGCGAACCTGCCGAATGTTATGCATCACACGCAGGCCGGCAGCAGCCAACCGGTGCAGCCCTTCGGCACGGCATTCGTGAATACATCGCAGCAAACGCGACTGCAGGACACTCCCTGCGGCTCTCAACCCGGCTGCCAGGATATCGCTGCATTGTTTCATCATATCCCGTGCAGCAAACGACTGTGATTCGGAGAGACTTTCCGCCTCAGGCGGCCCCTCCAACGAATCCGTGGATACCTCTTTCACAATGCCGAATTCAGGTTCCTGCGAAGCGTTTTCCACATCCGGAACGTCTACGGTATCACTTATCCTCAGAAGGCTGAGCGACGCAAGGACATGGAAACAACGGGGGCCCAGCAGGCAGGTGCATTCCACGTCATCCAGTGATTGGATCAACTGCGACTTCAGTTGAACCTTTTCTTCCCCGGCTGCAACGAACCAGATGTCATCGGTCCTCGTCCAGGCAAAGTCATTGGCGGCCTCCGGGTTGGCGTCGATTCGCTTCTGCAGCCGTGACGGAGCAGCCGCGATGAACTCGGCGAGTATTCCGGGCAAAATAGAAGGGCGATCAGTCATCGTATCTTTTCTCCCACCCACCTGGCGAGCTCAGTGGGACTGAGTGCCGCGACCGGCATTCCACACGAAACAATTTGTGCGGCAATGCCGGTGTGATACCGCGGTTTTCCTTCGTCGGACAATGCGGCAAGTCCCAGTGGTATCGCCCCGGTATCAACCAAAGCTCGCACTTCGTTGAGCAATGCTCCGACTGAACCACCTTCTTCGAAGTCGGTCACCAACAGAACCAACGTCCGTTTTGGCACACGTATCTTCTCTCGTGCAGCGCGCAGTCCCTTCCAGATATGCGTGCCTCCCCCGATCTGAACTTCCAGAAGCATCCCTAACGGATCCTCCACATGGTCCGTGAAATCAATGACCTGGGTGCTGAACGCAAGAAAGCTGACACTGACCGCCGGCAATGCTGAAAAGATGGCGGCAGTCAAAGCGCTGTAGATGACGGACTGCTCCATCGAACCTGATACGTCCACCACGAAGACAATGTGCCAATCCATCGACTTTCGGACCGGGGTTCGGAAGTAGAATTTCTCAGGTGCAAGCTGTGCCCTGCCGTCGTCCGAAATGCGAGCTGTATGCAGATTCGCAAGAATCGTGCGACGCAGATCAAGGCGAGGCGACGGCCGCCGCGTTGGCCTCGGTGTGGAAAGCCCTGTCAATGCCGGTGCCATTCGGTTCGCCAGCGCTCTGGCAAGCTGGTCAGTGATCTTCCTGGCGATCCGGCGCAGTTTTTCGGTTTGCGAATCCGGAAGGCCGCCTTTCATCGACAGGACAGTTTGAAGAAGCTCAATCGATGGACGGACGTTTTCTTCATTCAGTACGGTGATGGCAGCTGTGCGGCCACCTTCTATGGCTTCTCCCAGGACTTCTTCACGAATATCGCTGCCAAAAAGTTCCTCCAGCTCTTCAGCCCATTCCCGCACCCCCGGATAAGCATCTTCGTTGCCGCCGCGATCACTAAGTCCTCCCCGCGCGCCTTCGCCGGAGCCTTGCCCATAGATTTCATCCAAAGCACGCGCGGCCGAACATGCGGCTCGATTCTGAGGATCTGGCGGGGTTCCAAGAATCAGTTTCCAGCGTTCGAGAGTATTCAGCTGAGAGTGGCTCTGCCGCGCGATCACTGAGAGGTCGGACTGGGATTCCATTTGTGTCAAATCATCCGACAACTCCAAATCCGGCATGAGGCTCAGCAACATCTGCCCGGCGGCCTGATCTGCTTCAAACCACATTTGCTGCGTCGCCGGATCCAACACCTCAGACGACCCGGACGATGAAATCGTACGTGAATCGCATTCTGGATGCAGATCCTGGATCTGGCGGAGTACTCCCCTGCGCGCGGCGGGACTCAGCACCTGGAAGCCGCGTCGCAATGCGGGTGTGCGCTGCAGAAATTCATTGTCATCGAAGGAGTCAATTCTCTCGTCAATTCCTGCAAGACATTCGATGTCGCTTTGAATTCGGGGCAACGCAACGGGCAGCATTCCCGTCAGACGCATCGAAAGAAGTCTGCGACTTTCAGAGCTGGTTGCGGCGTCCAGCCAACTTGCCGTGAGTGACTGGAACTGCTCTTTCTTCAACTGATTCAGTATCAGGAGCGCTGCCGCGCTGGTTCCGTGCATCAGACCAGAGCCAGCATCCATGAACTGCCTGAGAGTCCAGAGCAGCCGTGACGCCTCCAGAGATGTCGAAACAACAGCGTCCTGTTGTTGAAACCAGAGCACAAGATCCAGTAACGCACGAGCGTCTTCGACCTGTTCGCTTCCGATCAATCCATCCAGTCGCGTCAGAGCGGCCTGCAGTAATGCACTGGTCGTTACGGATTGCGGCACCGCGAAGGCCTGACAAAAATCCGTCCTGAACGCCGCGTTTGGATGAGGAAGTCCGGGAATGTGTCCGCTTCGAATGCGATCGATCAGAGACATGGCTTTCGTGAGTTCAGGTAACGTCGCTGAATCGGAGAAACTGCCGTGAATCCAGTCAAGCCCCGTTCGAACCAATTCGCCCAGGCCGCATGTGGCAGCCTGACTAAACGTCTCCAGTTGCGTCATCCCCCATTCAGACTGTGGTTCCAGCAGCGATTGACGGAGGATTCCTTCGGCTGCCTGTCGCAATGTTGTTCCTCGAGCTGACGACAGGGAAATCATCGCGGCCGTCGAATTCTGCCACTTCAGTGTCCAAACCGTTGTCAGACTTTCCCGGTCTCCAAATCCACCGTCATCTTCAGGTTCGGCATAGGGAATCCGGCACACCAGCAACTGGCGAAAAACGACCTCTCGCGCACGATCCAGAGCACTTCGAAGCGGATCCAGACGCATTCGTTTTTCCTGCGTGATCGATTCGGGGCCCGGCAGATTGAGTGTCTTGAGGATCTGTTCGATATGCGGAGCAAGGCCACAACGCGGCATGTCGGCCGGCAACTGACCCATTCGGCTTCCTACAAAGACCGCTTGCAAGGCGGCTGCCACTGCACGCCCTGCTCCGTAGAGCTGACCCTGTGTCAGGCACAGTTGCATCGCTTCCACGACCTCCTGGCGTCCGGGTGTTTTCAACCTCCGAACCCGCGCCAGATCGCGGCTGATTCGGACGACTTCTTTCGCGTCTGCGGCGTTCATTGGATGTCCGCTGTTGCGCAACTCGCGGCAAACGCCGACAATCAGATCGACCGCCGCATGGTCGATGTCTTCTATGCTTCCGGCTTCAAATACACGCTGATGCCACATCGGATCACGAATTCCAGCCGGATATCCGGAACGTTCATCGAGCTGCTCGAACGTGTAGGGAATCAGCGAGGTTGCAATCTTTCCTTTCCGATCGGACGTCGATTGGTCGGTCTTCGAGTTTATCGAAGGGTCTCCCGCGCGCGATGTCCAGAGCTTTGGTACTGGCAGCAATGCCGCTGCATGAAAGGCCCCGATGACTGCCGCGCAACGTTGTTCGCCTGCCATCTGAATACAGCTTCGCATCCACGCTTCACGCAGCCGGTCATATTCGGAAGGCGGGCCATTGCTCCAACGGGTGGCCCACCCAAACAACAGTCCGGCCCGACGAATTTGTTCGGGGGCCGACGTGACAGCTGGTGATTCAACCAGCCGATCCCAGAGCTGTCCGGTGTCCGTGACTTCATGTCGATCCATCAACTTTTGAAGTAAGTCTCTGTCGGAATTCGGGGCGGCTCCCGAAAACGTTGCTTCGTGGTAACGATCGGGGCCGGCGTCTTCGGACGGCGAATCGACTTCTCCCGGTTGTTCCTCGTGATTGCGTGACAGGCCGGGAACACGTTCATCAATGGGTAGATCAAAGGCGTCCACTGGCACTCCATGGGCGGAAGCCCATCGGATCGCCGCCATTTCAGGAGAGAAATCAACAAACGGATAGAAGAATAAATCTCCCCCATCGTCGCGGCATCCAGCTAGCGCAACGGGGCCCTGAGTCTCCTTGTGAGAAAGCCAGGGAAGCCATTCAGAAAACTCGCCCGGCAGTTCCAGCAGAATCCGCTCCGGCTGGAATTCATCAAGCAGCTGCGGAATGATTCGAGCCATGGCCGCGGAATGGTGACGCACACCGATCAGAAATGGTGCCTGGCAAGTACTCAGCTCGTCCAGCATCCGTTCGCAGTCAAAATCAGTTATACGTGATTGCATGTTCCTGGATATCACTTGAAGTTCTGGACACTTGCGGATTGGCATTTGAACAGGCGACCCCTGCGGCAGATGGATTCTTGCCAAATATCCGCGCCGATGGCAGCCACAGCCGGTCATACACTGGCCATATGGCAGGGATGCCGTAAAACTTTATTGACCGCAGACTCGCAGCCTGTGTCTGGCAGCAATCGTTCGCGAAAAAGCAATGTGTTCGCCAGTTCAACACATCCCTTCGGAAACGGAAATCGGTTTCGAAATGACTGCATCTTACAACACGCCACGGGGGACACAGCGATCCGTGGCAAGACTCTCGACGCGGCGCAAAATCCTTTACTCCGCCGCAACCGTCGCGTTTTTCTTTTCGGTCATGGAGTCCTGTTTGCGATTCATGGATTTTCGATACGAAACCGATCTGGAAAGGATGACGTTTACATTCCCGATTGATGAATTCAACAATCATTCGGAAGAGCCATTCCTGATCCGTGACCCGATCCTGTTTTGGAAGCCTCGGCCATCCACGGAGGGGCATAATTCGTTGGGTTTCCCTGGTCCGGACTTTGACGTCATCAAACCTGAAAACAGTGTTCGTGTGGTTTGCCTGGGGGATTCGTGCACACATTTCGGTCCGGAACCGTACCCGGAACGCTGGCAGAAACTCCAGGATGCCGCACAAAGAAATGTGTCCGATTCGTCCCGAATTGACGGGGAGACAACCGCTGATTCATCCGAAGATCATGTGGAGATTATTAACGCGTCCTGTCTGGGGTATTCGTCGTGGCAGGGGCGTGCGCTGATGGAAACGGTGGTTCATCAGTGGTCTCCTGACATCGTGACTGCTTATTTTGGCTGGAATGATCACTGGCTTTCGAGGGGTGTTCCGGATCATTTACAATCCAGTCATTCCGAGAGCATCAATCAACTGCTGAAGCTGGCGAACGAATCTCGCGTGTATCAACTGGCAGCATCGATTTTCAGCCAAAGATCCGGTGCAGCCGACGACCTGCGTTCGGCCGTTCGTCCTGCCCGCGTGCCCCCGGAACAATATCGACGCAATCTGATTGCCATCAGCGAAGCGTGTCGCCGTTGTGGTGCAGACTGCTGGATGATTACAGCTCCCCACGCGCTGGACATTCTTGTACCGGAGTACCTGTTAGATGCCGGCGAAGTGAGCGACTTGTCGGAAGTGCAACCACTGCATGAATCGTACAATGAGATCGTTCGAGCGACCGCAATTGAATGCAACGCAACTCTGATTGATGCAGCAGCTATGTTTGATGAACTCGACAAGCAGGATCTGTTCCTGGCAGACGCGATCCATCTGTCTGATGAAGGTCGAACTCTGCTTGCCAATCGACTTCATCAGGAGATGGAGCAAAACGCAGTCAAAGTACTGCGATCGGATGATCATTGATTTTCAGGTGACCAGCCAACCGCATTTTCGCGAGCAAAAACCTGCCCTGCGAACCCTTGCGGAAGCGTGGTTTCAACCCGATTGAATCGTAAATCGAAACTCTGCGTGACATAATTCCACAGTGTGCATCTGTTTCTGATTCAGCCGACAACAAAGGAGCCTTCAATGACATCGACTACCGTCTCTGTTACGCCACCGGCCATTCGCCAGACTGGCATCCTGATTGGAGATGAATTTCGACCCTCCGTCAGCGGCAAGACGTTCCCCACGGTGAATCCGGCGACCGAAGAGGTCATCTGCGAAGTTGCCGAAGGTGACGCCGCTGATGTGAATCTGGCAGTGCACGCCGCAAGATCAGCATTTGAAAATGGCCCATGGTCACGAATGGATGCACGGGATCGCGGGCAGTTGTTACACAAACTGGCCGATCTGGCCGAACGACATATCGACGAACTGGCGGCTCTCGAAACACTTGACAACGGGAAGCCCATCAATGATTCGCGAACGGCGGATCTGCCATTGGTTATTGACTGTCTGAGATATTACGCCGGATGGGCAGACAAGATTCACGGCAGCACAATCCCCGTTCGAGGTGACTATTTCTGCTATACGCGTCGAGAGCCGATTGGGGTTTGCGGTCAGATTATTCCCTGGAATTTCCCTCTGCTGATGACCGCCTGGAAATGGGGGCCAGCGCTGGCAGCGGGCAATACCATCGTGATGAAACCCGCCGAACAGACACCGCTCACCTGCCTGCGTCTTGCGGAACTGGCCCTGGCAGCCGGTTTTCCGCCGGGTGTCATCAACGTGGTTCCGGGATATGGTCCTACCGCGGGCGCAGCACTTGTTGCCCATCCGGAGGTCGACAAGATTGCGTTTACCGGTGAAGGTACCACGGCAAAAATCATCATGAAGAATGCGGCTGACACGCTCAAGAGAATCACTTTCGAACTTGGCGGGAAGAGTCCGAATATTGTCTTCGCGGATGCCGATCTGGATGCAGCGATTGCCGGTGCAGAGTTCGGCTTATTCTTCAACCAGGGACAGTGCTGCTGCGCTGGCAGCCGACTCTATGTGGAAGATTCTGTTCACGATGAATTTGTGGAAAAGATGGTGGCTCGTGCAGGCAGCCGGGTGCTGGGAAATCCGTTCGACAGTGAAACAACTCAGGGCCCTCAGGTGGATCAGGCGCAGTTTGATAAAATCATGAGCTACATTCAGAAGGGACAAAGTGAGGGAGCGGACTGCGTTACCGGTGGCGAACGGTACGGCAAACGCGGCTATTTCGTTCGGCCGACGATCTTTACAAATGTCCAGGACAGCATGGCCATCGCGCGGGAAGAAATCTTTGGGCCAGTGATGAGTATCCTGAAGTTCAGCGACCTTCCTGAAGTGGTCAGTCGAGCCAACGATACCAATTTCGGACTTGCCGCTGCCGTCTGGACAAAAGACGTTCAGAAGGCACACCGCGTCGCTGCCAGCCTGCGTGCCGGCACCGTCTGGGTCAACTGCTACGATGTGTTTGATGCAGCCGCTCCGTTCGGAGGGTTTAAGATGAGCGGCATCGGCCGGGAGCTCGGTGAAGCAGGTCTGGCGAATTACACAGAACTTAAAACCGTGACCGTCAGCCTGTAAGGACCTAATAGAAGTTTTCCGTCAAGAAACGTCTCGACAGAACAGTTCAACGAAAACGCCCCGCAGGATGCCGCTTACAACGGCAACCTTTCGGGGCGTTTGTCATGACTGTCCGGACCAGCTGGCTCCTCAGTTGCTGGTGATCAGTTGCGTTCGACAAGGGTGCACAGGGAGTATGGCACGCCTGCGACTTCAAAGATCAATTCGGCATACATCGCGACGTGCTTGCCTTCCTTGCCGATAACAGAACCCACGATGGCCCCGTCACTTTCTGACATCTTGACCTCGCTCCATTTTTCATCGCGAAAGTCAAGATCTGCCGACTGTGCAGACCACAGATGTGCCGACGTGGGGGGCTGTGAAGAATGAACGCGAACGGATCGGGTCTCGCCATCTCGTCCGAATTCCCAATCGAGCTCAGGCAGCGTCATCTTTGCGGCGTTCATTCGAGCGTAAATTGAAATGGTCGTCAGAGCCTTGCGGCGGCCATTCTCCAGTCCGTGTCCATCATTCGGCAGAAACAAAGCATAGCGGGGACCTTTCAGGTCATCCCAGTACAGCTTCATCGCATCCACAACCCAGTAGGGATCATTTGTGCCATTAACAAGCAGCTTTGGCAGGGTTAGTGTTTCCCGGTAACTATACGGATCCATCATCAGGCGAAGTTGTCTCTCGCGATCGTTCTCTTCCCCCTCTACAATTAAGCCCTTGCTCGTGTAGTCGATGATCTGTTCGCTGTACTTGCCCCAGGTGTCAATCTGGTGTTTCATCTGTGCTCGAAAGTTCAGCACGTCAATGACAATCGGAGCAGTAGCAACGACGCGTTTATCTGCGACGGGCGTCAACCAACTCGTCCAGCCGCGTTTTGAGGCCCCGGTAATGATGAATGAAGAAACAGGTTTCTTGCCATCCTGCGCTGTGAACTCCTGAACGGCGTCCATTGTCTTTACGGCACTCTTCACCATCGCGAAAAGTAACGGCCATGATTCGTCGCCTGTTTTCAGGTACCTCAGCCAAGTCTCAGTGATCAGGTCGTCTTCAACACGATTCCCAAGCAAAGGTTGATTGGGCACCTGATGCAACACGGCCACCCGCATTCCGGAAACCGCAGCCATCTGCAGACCCATTTCTGCGTCTTTCTCCGAAAGATCCTTCGGCGGCTGACTTCCCCCGGTCACAAACAGCAACACATGTTCGGGGTATTCAAGCTTTGCTGGCTGATAGACTTCGACCGCGTGTTCCCAGAGAATGTCCTGCCAGCGTTGTGATGTCACTCGCAGTTCAGTGATGGTCGCACCGTTTTTCTGGTGAGTGCGTGCGATCTTCCATGCAAACTCTGGTTCATCGCGCTGAACATAATTGTGGATGGCTGATGCGGCGGCCTCTTCGGGCGTGACTGCGGCTACTGTGAGGTTCGCAACAGGTGCCACGGCGCTGGATGTCACTGCGCTGAGTGATCCAGGTGTCTGAGGAGAACCGGAAATCTCCTGAGCAGCGATCGATACCTGCAGCGTCACCGTGGCCAGTAACACAGCAGCAGCCACTGTGGAAGTTTGTCGTGTTTGTTTTGAGGGATAAGGACTCTCAGGACAATTCATAGAACAACAGCCTTCCAGAGGGAGGAGATCAAATAAATGTGCGGGCTGCGGGCAGTCTATTGGTGACTATTTGCCACGTCCTGCACGAACTGATGGAGCAATGATAAGGATTGCCCCGCATCTTCATCTGACATGCACATCGGTGGACTGACTCGAAGAACACAACCGGCCAATGGGCCAAGCAAATGGATGCCGTCGCCATTCTCTACGCCACGGTAGGCTCTTTCCACAATGGCATTGGCAACTTCGCCGGGACTGAGTTTACCGACCGCCCCACATTCAATGCCGAACACCATACCTTCGCCACGCACGTTGACAATGGCTCCGGTCTTTTTCAACTGGCACAGTCCATCCCGGAAAATGGTATGGAGATGACGAGTGCGTTCGAGGATCGTGCTGGATTCAAATTCGTCCAGAGTTGCGATAACAGCGGCTGAAGAAATCGGGTTCGCGCTCCACGTGTCCGAGGTCGCTCCGTAACCCATCTTCTCGCAGACGTCGCGACGGCCGACAGCCGCGCTGACTGGCACACCATTTCCCAAACCTTTTCCAAGGCACACGAAATCTGGTTCCAGTCCATAAGCTTCGAAGGCGTACATGCGACCTGTCCGACCAAAGTTGGCCTGAACCTCATCCAGGATAAACAGGATGTCATGTTCGCGACAAAAGGACTGCAGCAACTGCAGGTACGCGGCCGGCGGGTGAAAGCTTCCGCCGCCGCCAAGATACGGCTCGGTGATCAAACAACCGATTGTCCCGTTTGATTCCTTCCAGATACGCTCCAGTTCCTCTCGATACGGCGCTGGATCGAAAGGCTTCGCTGGTGATTCGATGTCGGAACATTCGTCACGCGGAAAAGTGATGAAACGCACTCGAGGGTCCCGATCCGGATCTGTTTCGCAGCCGGTCACAGCTCCTGAGAGTCCCTTTTTTCCGTGAAATCCATAACGTGTGGCAAGTATCCCATCACGGGATGGATCATTCTTCATGCATGCCCACAGAGCTTTCTGGACCGCTTCTGAACCGGATGCAGCCCATATCACCGACTGCAATCGATTGCCGCCGCAACTTGCCTGCAGATTTGCCAGAAGACGCTGCGTGGCTTCAGACTCCAATTGAGTAATTGCGTTGTATGCCGTCATTGAGACTGCCTGAGCGAAGCCATCTTCATCAGAAGACAACATGTCCGGCGTCCAGCCAAGATACTCTACAAATCGCTTCAGCCATCGCTTTGGGTTATGGCCGAGATTTGCAACCAGCACACCACTGGTGAAGTCGTACAAACGGCGTCCTTCGGGTGTCCAGTGAAAGATTCCAGCCGATTTGGCGAGCACCGCCTGTGTGGGCGTGTAGGTGCGAAGAGAATGCGGCTCACCGGCGGCAATATGGTCGCGGACTTCGTTGGAAACGGGTTCGTTTTCGAAATGGATGGGTGAGGGTTGAGTTGCCGGAGCCATAGCGGAAAATGACCTTCTACAGAGACAGAATTATCTGATAGTGGATTATTGCGAACGCCGCTTCACTGTGACAGTCAACGGCACGCTGAAGTTCATCGGCGGCCCCCAATTGTAGACTCCGGCATATTGCCAGCGCCCCCCCCAAAACAGGCGATGGTTCTGGCGAACGGATACTTGAGGCGGGAAGCCTTTCAACAGAAGGTTTCAGTCCGGGCCGCAGCGAACCTCCCTGGTAGACCGACGGCGATTGCTGGTGTGTCGCCAGAGGTCCATGGTGTGGGACATTTCCTCGACCCTGAATTTCGGTCGGCGGGAATCATCATCCCGAGTGAACACGGCCCGCTGGGTGCACAAAAAACTCGGCCACTTTTTTGGTGGCCGAGTCATCCACTGGATCAGGCTGTTATCTGTCCGTTGAAAAGTCCGGGACAGGCATGCAGGCGGAATGGAAACCATCGTGTTTTCAGGTTTCCTGCTCGAGCCAGTCCCGTCTTTCAACAGGCTGCTAAGCAAATGCCTTCTTCAACTCATCTGCTTTATCGGTTGCTTCCCAGGTAAATTCTGGCTCGCTGCGTCCGAAATGACCGCCATGGGCCGTGTGTCGGAAAATCGGACGACGCAGCTGCAGGTGATTAATAATTCCCTGTGGATTCAATGGGAAGATCTGCTGAACCACCTCTCCGAGCTTTTGTTCGCAAACCTTTGCTGTACCGAAGGTGTCAACGCGAACGCTCACGGGAGCAGCAACGCCAATCGCGTAAGCGAGCTGAACTTCACATTCGTCGGCAAGTCCTGCGGCAACAATATTCTTTGCAACGTATCGCCCCATGTATGCCGCAGAGCGATCCACCTTGGTTGCGTCCTTACCGGAGAAGGCACCGCCACCGTGACGCCCCCAGCCACCGTAGGTATCAACGATGATCTTTCGGCCGGTCAGTCCTGTATCGCCATGAGGTCCACCAATCACAAATCGGCCGGTAGGATTGATGTGATACTTTGTGTTTGCGTCGATGAGTTCCGCCGGAATGCACTGGCCAATGATGCTGTTCCTGATGTATTCGGCAATTTGTTCCTGAGTCACGTCGTCCGTGTGCTGTGTACTGACAACAATGGCATCGATTCGAACAGGTTTTGCGCCGTCATATTCCACGGTCACCTGACTCTTGCTGTCCGGACGCAACCAGTTTACTTCACCATCAAGTCTGACCTGCGCCAGCTTATTGATGATGCGGTGCGAATAGGCAATCGGAAGCGGCATTAACTCTTCAGTCTGATTGCAGGCATAGCCAAACATCAGTCCCTGGTCGCCCGCTCCGTCTCGGTCCACGCCCTGTGCGATGTCACCGCTTTGGCTGTGGAGTGCCAGAAAGACACGACAGGTATCTGCATTGAAGCCAATATCGTCACTCGTATAACCGATTTCGCGAATGACCTTGCGGGCAACACCCACGTAATCGACTTTCGCCTGCGTGGTGATTTCGCCGGCCAGGACAACCAGATCCGTCGTGCAAAGGGTCTCACAGGCGACGCGAGACATCGGATCCTGTTCGAGCAAAGCATCCAGAATGCCGTCCGATACCTGATCGGAGACCTTGTCCGGATGTCCCATACTGACGGATTCACTAGTGAAGAAGTAGTTGGCCATCTTCCGAAGCACCTGACCTGACTGAAATGAGAGTCTGACAAAACGGATACTCGCACCGTGCGTGCATCATCTTCCACGACCGCCGGTTTGACAGCAAATTCGCGATGAACTTAGCTTGTACGGCACCGCATCCTCGTGGACCCAATGCCATACAAGCCGCGAAGTCTAGAGCAGCCGGAAACCGGCAACAACAGTGTCCTGGATACGAAACACTGCTGGTGCCGGAATTCCCGTATTTCGCTCAATCAAACCGTGATTTCAGGGACGACATACGGCTCACGGTACTGTCGCTTCAGAAGCGCGTTGGCTGCTTCGGCGTGTTCACCCACGAACCGTTCTGACGCGATATCCAGATTCAGCATTGGACTGAGCCGAATTCCCTTGTCAGCAAAACTCAGGTTGTAGGCCCCGAGATGCTCTTTCATTTCCTCCAGCAAACTTCCCCAAACGCCGTGGTCGCCCGTCACCGACGCCGCGTTTTCCGCATTCCAGGCAGAACCTGTCTGGAATGCGATGTTTGCAAGATTACACCACCCAGTCGAATGGTGACCAATTTGAACATCCGTATTCAGCGATGAAGTATCCCGACTGCGCACAGAATCAATGAAATTCTGCTGGTGAATTCCATTCCCGCTGTTGCCTTTGAATCGGCGGATCTCTTTGCCATTCTGATCGAACGCTACGCCTGCCCCGCGTTGTCCCTCGAAACGGCCACCTTCGCAGTACACGACATAGCCACTGCCCGGCCCGGGACATTTCGGAGACTTCCGCTCTTTTGGCCCTGCGGGAAGGTTCGTCAGCCCGATGACGACAGGTATTACTCCGGTGTCAAAATAGACGAAATGCACATTCGGCGACTCGCCGGCATCGTTCCAGACCATACGTCCGCCACCGCCGAGAATTCGCTTCGGCACCGTGACTTTGTCCAGAAAGACGTTATTACGAACATCATCAAGAACATGCACGCCCCAGTTCCCCATTTCACCGGAACCGGTATTCCAGTCCCAGTGCCAGTCGTACTGAAGCTTGTCTCGGAAGATTGGACGGTCCTGGGCGGGGCCGAGCCACAGGTCATAATCGACCGATTTGTCAATTGGCAGCGGCGTATCTCTCTTTCCGATGGGCCCGCGCACTCCGTATCGATTCACTCGGGCAGATACAAGATTCCCCAGAGCTTTCTCCTCATGAAGGAACGCCTTAATCTGCGCCTGCATTGGATCCGAACGCTGCTGCGTTCCGACCTGACAGACCCGATTATACTTGCGAGCGGCATTAACCGTCTGCTGCCCTTCCCACTGGCTGTGCGAAAGTGGTTTTTCCACATACACATCCTTACCGGCCTGCATCGCCCAGATCGCCGCCAGACAATGCCAGTGATTGCAAGTTGCAATGACAACTGCATCTACCGAATCGTCGTCAAGCAATTTCCTGAGATCCTGATAGAGCCGAGCCCTGGGGAATCGTTCCCCCGCCTTTCCAACGCGTCCTTCATCCGGATCGCAGAGCCCTCCGACGGTGATTCCGGCAATGCTTGAGAACGCTCCCATATGTTCATTCGCGCGGCCTCCGCAGCTGATGAACCCGATGTTGATTTCATCAACAGCGGACACAGCCCGTGCCGCGGAAGGAAACGAAAACGCCGCGGCAGAAGCTGCTGCGCTTGCCAGAAAACCTCGTCGACTGGTGGAACTCATGTAGGATTTGCTCCCGTGTCAATGATCCTGGGGTAATTCTGTGATCGAATCGCAATTTGCTCGGTTGGCCCGGAGCGTCAATCCGAAGAACAAGTGCGAATCCGAACAATACGACGCCCGTCGGTCAAGCCGAGCCGGTCAATATTCGGGCGGCCAGGCTCATTTCAGCCAATACATCCGGGGGGATGCATCAAAGCACGGACGAAAGCCCCCGGGACATCAACGGAGCGATGGTGATAATGCCCGAAATTTAAGCGTTCGCAGGCTCCCCGAAAGGAACAAAAAACGCCTCGTAGTTTACGAGGCGTTTTGCAAGAGCCAGGCAGATCAATGGGCTGATGCGTCATGTTGATGCTGTGTACATCATGTGGTAATCGAACTGCGACTCTGCGCCAATTGCAACATGAATGATTGCAGCCGTGAAGCCATCTCGTTGCCGTTAGGAGCCAGTCCCGCCATGATCATTGCGTTGGCGTGCAGCTGGCGGCCACATTCCCTGATGAATTCAGCATTATCAGAGTTCACTGCAATTTCAGACAAACGCCTGATCAGGGAGGAATTTGGATTCACTTCCAGGATCATTTTGGCCATCTCAAATTCGGGTGTGTTCATCCGAAGCACTCGCTGCATTGTGGTGCTCATCGATCCCTGAGCATTAACCAGGCAGCAGTCACTTTCGGTGAGCCGTTCGGATTTTCGAACATCCTGTACCTGTTCACCAAGCGATTCCTTCAGGATTTCAATCAGACGGTCAAACCCGGAAGGCACCTCGGTGCTTTCTTTGCTTCCTTCCTCCGACTGATCTTCGCCGTCCGCCGCCTTCTTTTCCGGAAGTTTCAGATCGGCCGAATCGACGGACACCAGATCTCGTTCCGCGAATGAATTCAATGTGGACAGAATGTATTCATCCGCTGGATCTGTGAGCAGAAGTACCTCAAGATTTCTGGAGCGGAAGATTTCCAGGTTCGGATCCCGAAGGACACTCGTCGCATCTGTCCCGGTCACGAAATAGATCTGCTTTTGTTCTTCCGGAGCTCGATCGCAGTATTCCTGCAGTGAAACAAGCTTGCCGGAATCTGTCGAATGCGTGGATGCAAATCGAAGCAGTTTTGCCAGTCGGTCCCGGTTGTCAAAGTCCGATCCGACACCCTCCCGGAGAATCATTCCGAATTCTCGATAGAACGTCTGATATTTGTCGGCATCCTCTTCGGCGAAAGAGTCGAGGTGGTCCAGAACCTTCTTTGTGATGACCTTCTGCATCTTGCGGAAGACCGTATTGTCCTGCAGCGCTTCGCGAGAAACATTCAACGGCAAATCGGCCGAATCTACAATTCCCCGGAGGAATCGCAGATAGTCCGGAAGCAAATCACGGTTGTCATTCTGAACCAGAATTCGCTTCGCGCACAAATGGAGCCCATGATCGGAACGACCAAAACCCATCTTTTCGAGATTGGTTTCCGGGCTGTAAAGAATGCTGTGGAACTGAAATGGCGAATCCGCCGACAGATGCAGGTGCCAAAGCGGTTTTTGACCCGGAAAGTGCGTCAGATATTCATAAAAATTCTGATACTGCTCTTCCGTAAGGCTGTTCCTGGGCTCCACCCAGATCGGTGGCTGGTTGTTGATATGTTCGTCCTGCACATAGATGGCATGCGGCACGAATGTTGAGTACTTCCGGAGGATGTACTTCAGGCGAATCGGATCGGTGTACTCATCGAGATCCTTCTTCAAATGAAGTCGGATCGAAGTCCCGCGTTCGACAGGTTCTGTTGCTTCGGTGATTGTGTAACTTCCGTCGCCGGTAGATTCCCAGACCCAGCCATTCTCCTCCTTGTGACTGCGTGTAATGACTTCCACGCGATCTGCCAGCATGAACGCCGAGTAGAAACCAACGCCGAACTGACCAATCAAATGCAGACTGGAATCTTTCGATTCCGTCTGTTGTGCGTTCCTCAGGAAGTCGAGTGATCCGCTGCGAGCAATTGTCCCGAGGTTTTGTGTCAGTTCGTCGCGTGTCATACCGACACCGTTGTCACGGATCGTCAGTACTCGGGCCTCTTTGTCCGGGTCCAGTACAACTCGAAGGTCAGATGCGTCACCCGTGACGTCGGACGTAAGTGTCAAATATCGAAACTTGTCCAGAGCGTCCGAAGCATTGCTGACAAGTTCACGAATTGTGATCTCACGATTCTGATACAGCGAATGTGAGAGCAAATGCAGAAGTTGTTTGATCTCTGCCTGAAACGAGTACTGCGTCTTCTCCGCTTGTTCCGTCATTTCCAAACACCTGACTTTGTTCGAGATTTGGTAGATCCCCGGCGTGAGCCCGGACGAACCGAAAACCGGTGCTGCCACAATGTAGCAATGCACGTGCCAGTCATTTTGGCAGGCTGCCGCCGAACCGTTGCCCTGCAGACGGCAGTGTTCTCAGCGAGTGCCGGCGGAATGACGTTCGCCAGCCGCCGAATCGCAACTGTCGGATTGCGAAGACCGCAACAAAAAGAAAAACGGCGTCCCCCGATTTCAGGCGGGGAACGCCGTCGTTAAGTGTGAGCACCACAATCAGCCTGTCCATTCTCGGAACACCGGAAAGGACCGATGATGGATTCCCGAAAAGAGGCCTATGACTAGTCCAGCATCTCCAGCAACTGATGGATGCTGGCGGCAAAGCAGTCCTGAATCACTTCGTCCGGCTCAGCCTGGTCAGCTTGTAACCTGGCCAGGGGATTGCCAGTGGTTGTGCCAGATTCCGGATCAGGACGGTCGGCAGCATCGGTGGGTTCGGGGGAATTCAACGATGCCAATTCCTTAGCCTCCTCCCGAATGAGTCGACTTTGTTCGCGGAGATTGGGCGACAAACTGACGAGTAATTCTTCAAGCTCAACAGTCTTCGAAACTGCGGCTACGTCGAAAGATTCGTGAGTACTATAAGCGGTTACAAATCCTTCCGAAGTAATCGAACGTACCCAAACTCGATATGCGCCAGGTAATGTTGTGGGTATCACCACTGAGGTTTCAGTCGTTCGCCATTCGTCATCGAAGGTTCCCCCCTCAAATTGCCTGCGGACCCGGAACTCATACTCTGCCACCCCGGCCACCGGCGCCCATGAAATGGTCGTCTGGGAATTGACCTGAATCGGCGTATTGATGACTGGTATGAGGTTCGGAACGGTGAGACTTGCCGCATGACTCCAGCCACTGTTGACTCCATTTCCGTCTTTAGCCCGCACCCAGAATGTATAAATCCCAATGTCGCTCGTAGTAAAGAGCGCACTTGTGGCTGCGGTGTTGAATTGACTGATCAATGTCTCGCCGTTGACATCTGATCGGTAATAGAAGTCGTAGCTGGCAGCACCCGTGACCGGTGTCCACGTGACGGTCGTTAGATTCTGCAACGGAATGGGAGTGTCGATTTGGGGGATGCCGCCGACGTTAAATGTCTGCCGATTGCTCCAGAGCCCTTTGCCACCAGCTGTCAGATTTGGACGGACCCACCAGTGATAGGTCCCGGGACCGAGGTCAGAAACGGGTGACCACGTTGTGCCGGAGAGTTCCGTCGGATTTGCGATGACCGAAGAATTTCGCTGGAGCCAGAAGTCGTAGGAACTTACACCAGCAACGGACGTCCATTCAAATGTTGGTGCAACTTCGAATGTGGGGTAAATGGGACTGACCGCAGCCGGACCCACATAAATCTGAGCAAATGAGGACCAGCCGCCGTAAAAACCGTCGCTGCTGATGCCTCGAACCCAGTATCGGTAAACACCGACTTCCAAATTGGATCCAGGAGTGAAGCTGTTTGTCCCGGTGGTTGTGTGGATGACTTCGGGCGTGCCGGACGTTTGATTATTTACCCAGATTTCGTAGTTCAACGCCCCCGGCAGTTCGTCCCACGTGAAGGTTGGCATTGAGCTGCTGGCATAGTACTGCTCGGGCGTGTTTGAAATGGACGCCGCGGTATTGATTCGCAACCCTTGTGGAATACTCCAGGGTCCGCGAACGTTGGCATCCGAAATCCCCTGAACCCAGACTCTGAAACGTCCAATCCCAAGATCGATATTCGGGGTCAGACTCGTTTCACTGGTTCGCATTCGAAAGACGGGCGTTTGCGGCGTCAGCGTATTTGAGATAAAGACGTCGTATTCTGCCGCATTCAGAGCAGAGTCCCATGTGATCGTGGGACGCAAATTCGTCGTCGTTGTCGGGTTTGCTCCGGTCAGCACCGGACGATCCGGCACCAGATTGGTCTGGCTGACCTGCTCAAGTGTGTAGCTGCCAACGCGAAATGTTTCTTCAAATAGCGGCTCACTATTGCCATATCCTTCGACCACCAGGTAGTACCTTCCTGATGCGGGCGGTGTAAACACCAACTCAGAATACAGTTCGCCGTTCTCACCGTTATTGGCGTCGTCATTATCGTCAAGCAGTGAGAAACTACTGTCGTAAACCGACAGAATCGTATCGAGCAGCGTCCCGGCATTCGTCCGAAACGTGTACTCCTTACTCTGCGAAAGATCTACTGCGAACCAATCCTGGTCCTCGGTGACTTCGATGTTGCCGGCAATGGGGGATGTGCGATCCCATTCTGTCGCGTCGCTCGATGACAACCCGTTTCCGTGATCATCACCGGTGACCGCGACGTCAGCAATCTGTGTGATGGAATAGCTTCCAAAGGTCGAACTGGCGTTGAACGCCTGGATGTAATAGGTGCCTGTATAAGACGTCGATACCGTGACCTGAGTCGACCACGTATCCGCAAGCCAATCCCCCTCGGCCAGGATGTCTCCTGAGGAATCAAGAACATAAATGATGGTCAGATTGTCGGATTGCTCATCCCCGTCATCCGCCTGAAACGTATACTGCCGACCGGTCTCCAGTTCGACAGCAAAATAGTCTTCACTATCTGACAGGGCTGCTTCGAACTCTCCGGAAACGGCACCGGTTCGGTCCCAGAAAGTTGCGCTGCCCGTATCGTTGCCGTGATCATCCGTCACAGCTGGCGGGTCAATCAGATTTGTTGTTGATCCAGTGGAGCTGAAGATCTCTGCATCACCGACACCGGCCCAGGGCCCCGTGTAGTTAAACGCAGACAAGGTGAAATCAACAATGCCCGTCCCGTTCGTCGCTGCTAACAATTCGTCATAAATTGTTGAATCAGGGCCGACGGGAGCCGTGAGCTGAAAACGGCTGGGATTGGCAGCAGTTGACGTGGAAGTACCGTTCGTGTCAATGTCCAGATAAACCCGCAGCAGACTACCCGTTGCGATGGCCGTGCCATTGTTGTAAACGGTGATTGTCGGGTCATCATTCACGCCGTCAGGCGTATAGATCTCGTTGGCGATGCCGTCGCTTAATCCATTGTCAAACGTGGACAGCGTCAGCACTTCGACTGGATTGTTCACATCGGAACTTCCAAAATCGAAGGTCAGATTGCCCGGGATGCCGGTCACAGCAGAAGTTGCCGGAAGCCCGACCAGCGAAGTGACTTCACCAAAACCATATCGAATGATGGTGAACGGTGCGTTGTTTGGATCGGTGTCACCAAAAAAACGTTCCGTTGGGTGCAGGTCACTCGCGACGGTTGTGTAGTCGAATCCAAAGGAAGCAGCGAGCAATGCTCGCGTCTCCAGAGCCTCGTTTAATGCTGCCATTGACGAACGGCGACGACGATTGACGGGGCGATTTCGAAAACGTGACAGAAACGTATTCAACAACATTGGCAAACCTTTTCATGACGATAGCGCAAGTTTTTCAGCGACAGTTCCGGAGGTGAATATTCAACTTTATCTACGGCCCTTGGAGTCCAGCACAGTTGCATCGCGATCGTGGCCCCGAACGAATGGGATACCTTACGTACTGCCGCAAGTCATGGACAGTGTGTACTGTCGAAACCCTGCAAATTGCCAGGATTCGCGCAAAACGCCTTCGACAGCCGGTTGAAAGCAGGATGAAAGCGATAAAGATCCGTTCACCAGGGTCATTATCTCAGGCTGCCACGGGACGATCGATTCGCTGGGGCGTCGTGGGCCTTCTTTCAGCAACGGGTAACGGCAGGGGATCCGCAGACATCAAAATGGCGGCGCGTCAAATTCGTTTGACGAGGGCTGAGAACGCGGGTTCTGTGCGAAACCCGGTGCCGTTGCAGTTCCTGGAACAGCTGGTTTCATCGGAACCAGACTGGGCCGCTGCTCATCTTCCCCAATTCGCTCTTCCTGAAGCTCAGCCCCCGGATCCTTTTGCATCTCAAACAGGAAGCGTGAACACACAGATTCGCGCCGCTTGCCCCATTTCATGCGCGATCCCGCGCGTGTGAGCGTCAGGTGGTCCATGGCCCGGGTAACACCCACATAAGCGAGACGTCGTTCTTCGGCAATGTCTTTCTCGAGATCACTTTCAATACTTCGCTTGTGAGGCAGAATGCCCTCTTCCATACCCACGAGGTAGACCCGGGGGAACTCCAAACCCTTTGCGGAATGCAGCGTCATGAGACGGACGGAATTGTCCGAAAGTTTTTCGTCTTTGTCATTCTGCTCATCGCGGTCCATCAAAGCGGTTGTTTCCAGAAACCCCCCAAGTGTGGGATCCGGTTCTTTCTCAACGTATTGCCCGATACTGTTGATGAATTCTTCCAGAATATTCCTGCGTGTTTCCTGTTGCGTTTCCTCTTTGTACTGTTTTGCGATCTCGGCTTCGTAATTAATCTCTTTCAACAGACGCCGAATGATGTCAGCCGCGTCCTTCGGCTGCATCGCCATTTGCTGGGCGTACCGCTGCAGCAGATTGCGGAATCCATGTAGTGCCGTCATTGTCTTCGTCGGAATAATGCCGGCCGCCTGGGCCTCCGGAAGTACCTCCCAGAACGGCACTCCTTTTTTGACGGCCATCTGAATGATCTTCTCAACGGTTCCCGCACCGATACCACGCGTCGGTGTGTTGATAATGCGCAGCAGCGAGACTTCGTCCCGTGGGTAACAGATGGCTTTCAAATACGCGAGCAGATCTCGAATCTCCCGACGATCAAAAAATGACTGGCCCCCCACCAGCATGTAGGGAACTTTCAACCTGCGCAGTTCCTGCTCGAAGATGCGGGGCTGTTCGTTGGTGCGGAACAGTATGGCCACCTGTCGCGGCATCACGCCCAGTTCGGTGGTGAGGTATGCGATTTCGCGCACGACGTTTTCAGCTTCCGCAGTTTCGTCATCAAAAACCATGATTCTTACGGGAGTCCCTGACTTCTTGTGAGGAATCAGAGTCTTGTCGTGACGCTGCCGATTGTGTTTCACCAGTCGATTCGCGCAGTTCAGGATCTGATCCGTGCACCGATAATTATTCTCCAGCCGTACAGTGCGTGTCCCGGGAAAGTGATTCGAAAAATTGATGATGTGCTCGACTTCGGCCCCGCGCCATCCATAGATGGACTGGTCATCATCACCGACAACACAGATATTCCGGTGGCCACTGACCAGGTTCTCGACCAGCTTAAACTGCACGCCGTTCGTGTCCTGGTATTCGTCGATCTGCACATGGTCGAATTTCGCCTGCTGGCGGCGAAGGACACCCGGATGTTCTTCAAAAAGTCGAACGGTCAGGAGCAGCAGGTCGTCGAAGTCCACTGCACCGCTCGCGCGAAGTTGTTTCTGATAGCGACGATAGGCCATCGCCGCCAGAAAGTCGAAGTCCGCTTCCACATGATTGCTGGCCTCGGATTCGACAACCCCCATCATTTTCCATCGACTGATGCGATTCAGCAGGTCGCCTGGTCGCATCGCACCGTCGCCAACCCGAATGTCCCTTAACGCGGTTCGTGCAGCAGATTCCTGATCCCCACGGTCGTAGATGACAAATCCCTTGGGATAACCCAGCGCTTCAATTTCTTCACGCAGAACACGAACGCAGTATGAGTGAAACGTAGAAACTACCGGACGTTGCTTTGAGCCGCGGTTCAGCAGTTTCAGCGCGCGTTCACGCATTTCCTTTGCGGCTTTGTTGGTGAACGTCACCGACAGTATCCGATCCGGTCGGATGCCATGCTGGATAAGGTTTGCCATCCGGTAGGTGATGACACGCGTCTTACCGGTACCCGCACCCGCCAGTACCAGCAACGGGCCGGAAACGATCGAAACGGCTTCCCTCTGCGGGGCATTCAGTCCGGACAGGTTCAACATGAGAAACTAATAATGTGCGAAATTGCGGTGTATTAGCCAACAATCAATGCAATCGAAATGCGACTTTCCATCCATCCGGCGCGCCCGCCATCGAGCGTCGACTTCATTCGCCGGAAGTCGGACAGTGGAACAACTCATGATCCAAGCGACGAATCGATCAGTCTTCGGCGAAGGCACGTTGCCCGGGCGAGATTGCGTTCATTCGATTCCAGCGTTTCGCCGTGCAGTTTCTGAAGATGTGCCGGTTGTGTGTGAACAAAAAGCTCATTCACCGTGGCCATGTCCAGATTGTCAATCAGTCCCAGACGCAACCCCATGCGAATGCTCGAAAGCAGATGCATTGTTTCTTCCGAACTGATGGAACGAGCACTCGTTAAAACGCCAAAGGCTCTTGCCACCTGATCGTGCAAGCTGCCGCGGTTATCCTTCAGAAGCAAATCCCGAACGCGGCGTTCCCAGCTGATAATGTGATTGACGACCTCCATGACGTTGTCCATCAGTTCATTTTCACTGCGGCCCAGAGTGATCTGATTGGAAATCTGATAGAAGTCGCCCATCGCCTGGCTGCCTTCTCCATACAAACCTCTCACCGCAAGATTGATCTTCTGGGCAGCCTGATTGACTTTCTGAATTTCACGCGTCAACCGTAATGCCGGAAGATGAAGCATCACGCTGACGCGGATGCCCGTTCCCACGTTCGTCGGACAGGCTGTCAGGTAACCGAATTGCTCGTGAAAGGCATACGACAGTCCCGCTTCAATCTGATCGTCGAGGGCGTCACATTCCTGCCAGCACTCCTCCAGCGCAAGGCCACTTTGCAGTA
Organism: Planctomycetaceae bacterium; assembly: GCA_041398825.1. NCBI lineage: Bacteria > Pseudomonadati > Planctomycetota > Planctomycetia > Planctomycetales > Planctomycetaceae > Planctomycetaceae bacterium. Next base: position 195,234 of record JAWKTX010000009.1, read on the forward strand.
CCTGGATCCTCAGATGGTCCTCTTCGTTGATCATGATGCTGTGGCGTTCGCCCGGCGAAATAATAACACCTCGCGCACCATCACCCCGGGACAACTCGCGACTGATCAACTGCCGTTCCATCAACAGCTGGCAATCAAGGGTCGACATGGTTTCTACGTTCAGAAACCGCATTGGCTGCCCGTCTGGTGACGTTTTGGCAATCCCGCGGACAAGTTCCACCACCTGATTTCGCGCATCCGGAGACATCCGGTTGATAAATGGAAACCCCGCTATGTTTCTTGCCAGTCGAACGCGGCACGAAATTACGATATCTGATTCTGGACCATCCCCGCGAAGCCATTCACCACTGGTACGTGAGAGCTCTGTCAGGCAAAACCCATTAGAAGAGTCATCCGAACTCAACGAGATATTCCTTCGATAGACACAAGCTTTCCGCGAAATGCGGAAGATTCGTTCAAATTCATGCGTCGCAGACATGATGCGGCGACGCATTGTAGACCGTTTTCATAGCCAGAGAAAGTGGGGAAGAATCGACGGAATTTGAGAGATTCTGAAACGCATTGTCGAAGGATTTCAGCTCATCCAGGCACGCAATTTCCCTGCAAAATTCCCATTGTGCAGTTCGTCACGCCTATCCCATGCGTTCCCGAAATCGTTGCCGGCAAGGCGCTTGCCTTCGACAGCACCTGTCGAGGGGGGAATCCGGATTCTAAAGCGTCCTCAACTTAACTTAACGCTAACAGTCCGATGAAAAATTGGGACAGGCACGCTGGACGGATGCAACCGTCGTGTTCTCAGGTCTCCTGCTCGAGCCAGTCCCATTCTTTAACAGACTATCAAATCAACCAAAGCGGTGGCTCTTGAAGGTGCGTTTCGTCAGAATGACAGAGGATTTCCACACCTACTCACTGGCTGAGAAAGACATGTTTCAGATTACTGACGTCGATGACATTCTGAGAGTTTTTCACGAGCGAGGGAATCGCCACTATGGCGAAGAGGTGTCTGAACTGCAACACGCCCTTCAGGCCGCTGAATTTGCCGGGCAGTTTGGTGAGCCGGAAGGCGTGGTGCTCTCCTGCCTGCTGCACGACTTTGGTCATATGCTGCACGATCTGGGCGAGGAAATTGCCGGTCAGGGAGTTGATGCGCGACATGAAGAGCTGGGAGCAACCCTGCTTGAGAGTCATTTTCCGAAGGAGATTGTCGACCCCATTCGCCTTCACGTTGCCGCCAAGCGTTATCTGTGCTGGCAGGATCCTGGTTACTCAGAAGGATTGTCTCCGTCATCAAAGCTCAGTCTGAATTTGCAGGGAGGTCCCATGTCAAACCTGGAAGCAACAGAATTCGAACGTTTGCCGCACTATCAGCAGGCTGTCCGGGTTCGTCGCTACGACGACATGGCAAAAGTACCCGAAATGCAAACCGCGGATCTGAGCCACTATCGTGCTCTGATAGCGAAATACATGCGATGACACAGCCGTTCATTCCCGGACCCTGACCGGCCGACCAAACATCCGCCTTGCTTTGAGTTGATGCAAGAATTAACACGAATTTTGCATTTTCTTCACATGCGTCTCTGACACTTGCAGACAGGCGCACTCGAGCAGGCGGTGCTGCCCTGGATGCAGCCGACCGACGTGCTGCCAGCCCCGGAAGCTGTCATCGAAGGCGAAGATTCATGACATCGCGCTGGTTCTATAATTTGATGGGCGAATCCTTCGGTCCCGTAGACTGGGCGCAAGTTCAGGAGTTAGTCGAAACGGGTATTCTGGCTACGTCCGATCGTGTATGTGCTGAGAATTCAACCGACTGGCAGACCATCCATCAGGTTGCTGATCACAACTCTGCGCCGAGGGCAACCGACCATTCGCTGGATCTGCAACTGGCAGAGAGTCTCGACGATATTCAGCTTGAACCGGGTCCTTCAACGATTCCTGTAAACGATCTGTCGCAGCAGTTTCATGCAGTGGCAGACCTGGGCTCTGTAGTCGAGTTGACTTCTGTCCAGGCAAAATCCGCTGCAGAAATCCAGTACTACGTGCAGGTCTTTGGAGAAATCCTTGGTCCGGTTTCCCGGCCAGATCTCGGAGAAATGATTGCCGATCAACAGGTGGGCGGAGAAGATTTGGTTCGCGTCGGCAAAGACGGCGCATGGCAACCAATTGAAAAAATGCCGCTCCTGCAGCGTTATCTGTCAACGGCCCCAACAGAGCCGCCCACGCGAAGTGTAAACCAGGTGGATGCAACGCCAGTTGCCCGGGGCGTTTCATCGGCGCTTGCTGATGCCCCCAGGGACAAGGCCGTCCCGAGGAAAGCGGTTACCCAAAAGGCCGTCGCAGAATCGGCCCCGACAAGAGTCCGGACATCAGCACAACCTTCCCGAAAGAAATCAAAGAGGCCGCCAAAGCCGAAATATGATCCCATCATGCAGGAGATCTACGACGAAGTCTTTGCACCGGATGCAACCGCAAAGGCTCCACGGCCGGGACAGAACGAAGCCAGGGTTGCGGCCGCACCCGTAACAACTGCTGCAGGTTCACCAAGGGAAATCGATTCGAGACCTGCTTCAAATCCGACTTCGCCAGCGATCTCCGCCCTGAGTCCAACGCAGACAATGCCGCGCGAAGTTGCAATCCCGGTTCCACCTGCACCCGGGAGAACTGCTCCGTCTTTTCAGCTTCCGGATGGCAAAACCCTTGGCATCGGTGCTGCATTGCTGGGTGTGAGTGGCTTGATTCTGGCGTTTATGATGGGTTGGGTGTCGTTGCCCAGTTTTGGTGGCGGTTCGACCGGTCCGACTGCTGAATCATCGGTTATTGCCTGCTATATGGAGTTCAATGCGTTACCCAATCCCGTCGCGCAAATCGACTGGGTGGAATTTACCGGCACGGTTCAGGGGCGAATTAAACCGTTGATGTCGAAACAAGATGCGGGCACTGATGCATCCGTTATCAAAGCGGCTCAACTACTTCTGGACATTGCCGACAGTCATCCGATTAAAGATGCCGCAAAGATCACCCAATTCTCCACCCAGCTGAAGACGCTGATGGAGCAGATTCGTGGTTAGCGTACCTATCGGCCTCATGTTCCGGTCGACGGAAGTCAGCAGTGATCTGCATCAAAGCCGGCATGAAAGTCCAAATCAAATCTTAACTGTCCGTTGAAGAACCAGGACAGGCACGCAGGCTAGTCCGTCGTCATATCTGAATGCGTTGCCCTGGTGCTGTTTTTGGAAACCAGGGAGTGGCTTTGAAACGTTCAGGGCTTCACGCCAACTCTGACATTGCAGGACATTTTTGCTGCTGCAACGGCCTGCTTTATGTCCTGTAGTGGGTAACAATGCCGCACCACTTCCCGAAACGGGAATCGATCACGGGCAGTCGTTAGGAAATCAACAGCCTGTTGAAGATGTCGAGGAGCATAATTGTGGATCCCCTGGAGCGTCAGATTTCTTCTAACAATACGCTCCATCGGCAGTGAAACAGGGTCTCCCGGAAAAACAGTTCCCACAAGTGTCAGGCAGCCGCCCATTCGCTGGGATGCCAGCAATAACTGAAATACAGTCGCCGCACCGGATAGCTCAATGCCCAAATCGGCACCGTATCCATCAGTGACGGGGGGGATCAGATCGGGCGCTTCTTCAGGCGATATTGCGTGCGTGGCGCCAAATTCCAGTGCTTTTGCCCGACGCTCTGCTTGAGGATCAATGGCAATAATCGTTGCAGCTCAGCGCATAGACGCCATCGCTCACGCCGTCAAACCCAACAGACCTGCCCCCGAGACCAGAACAACCCGATCCGCGACCTGATGGTTCTCCAAAGCAGATGCGATGGTGGCCATCGCGCAACTGGCCGGGCAAATGACTTCCAGCGGCAAATCTTCCGGCAGACGAACGATGGCCGTTCCAGTGGTCAGCAGGCAGTATTTGGCAAGTCCCCCCAGCAATTCCATTCCGAGGCGAAATGCTTCGTGGCCGTATTTCACTGCGTTACTGCATTTCTGCGGCAGGTTCCGCTGGCAGTCAAAGCACTCCCCGCAATTGGCAACAACCGCCGATGCCACTCGATCTCAGATCTTTAGTGATCTTCCTGTGACGTCAGAGGGAGCGAAGTCTGCTCCCCAGTCGAGGACATGTCCGACAATCTCGTGACCAGGGACCGTCGGTACGGGGACCGATCGACGACCGCCAATACTATGAATATCGCTGCCGCACAGAGTACAACCTTCAACTTTGATCAGCACCTGCCTCGGATTTCAGAGATGGCACGACCAGATGCTACAGGAAAATGTTGTCGGAGATTCCGTCGTAGACAGCGGCCAGTGAGGTGGTGTTCATGGATCGGCTGAAATCCTGTCGTGAAGAGGGGGCAAGCCAGTCGTTATCATTGCGGTCATTCAGCCAGTCGCTGCGTCATTTGTGGATGCCGTGGTAACGGTTGACTGTTCAGCCCCGGAATGTTTCGCCGGGAACATAGTGTTGCGAATCGTTTGGTGCGATCCAAAGTATCGACCGCTGAGCAACACGCAGACAAAAGAAACACCACAAGTAAACCAGCATACTGTTTCAAAGAACGGCAGAAAATTCCCCTGCTGGCTCAGAGCACCACGGGCCAGCATACAACCAACGTAGCCCAGGTAACCTGTTGAATCCGCAAGATACATGAGGAACCCAACGTTGCCGCGTTCTCGAGTCATGGCCAGCAGGCGTTCGAATATGGTCGTATGCACTGCAACATACGGCAGGTAGAGTCCCAGTCCAACAAGGACCATGTATGGAAACGCTCCCATACCGCCCATCATCTCACGCCCAAGCAGTGCTGCGGCGATTAATATCAAGCCAAGCAGGCAGGTCCCCAAAGCGATGAAGAATGCCCTGCGATTGTTATGGACAAACACAAGCCCGCCATTAACGGCCATCACGCCAAAGGCGACAAACATCTCTGAGGTCGTGAATGTTGCCGGCGCCGCAGGCTCCCCGAGCCCTTCCCAGATTTCCCGTGCAAAGTCGGCGCGAATACTGCGCAGAATCGTCACCAGCAAATACATCAGTACCAACATCGCAAGTCCCGGGCCGAAACGTCGCATTAACAGCCAGCGATCGTCACGATTCATCTGTACGCGTTCGGACCGTTCCGCAATATCGGCAGAGGATGGGACAGGTGTTCTGGCCAGCATGGAGACACACAAGCAAAGCGGAAGCACAAACAAGCCTCCCGCGGCGGCTGGCATCCAGAACTCGCTCACTCCCTTTTCCAGTAACCATGCGCCGACAGACTTTGTAGCGCCGTCGGCCAGAATGAAACTGGCACAAAGTCCGGCGGACAGGGCCTCTGTGATCCTGCGTCCCTCCAGAAATCCTAGCACCAGTCCAAATACCATGCCCAGTGGAATTCCATTCAGGAACATGAAGACGGCATTCCATGGTGGCGGTACTACTGCAAACATCACCAGCGAAAGTTCGGCAAGGCCAATCAACAACAACAGCATGCGAGCTCGTCGTTCCGGGGCCATTTCCGAAACCACTTTGATGCCGATGAACTTAGATATGGTGTATCCCAGAATCTGCGAAGTCACAAGCAATGATTTGAACGACGTTCCTGAAACCACGGTGGATTCAAATCCTGCCGAAGTAAACGGTTTTCGGAAGGCATACATGCAGAAATAGGTGCCAAACGCAGACATGACAGCCCACAGCGCCCAAAGGTTTCTGCCACGTAACCCACTGACCGAATGATTTGGTTCTGATGACAGACTGCCTTGCATGAAGCATCGTCCACTCTGGAATTAACGCAAACTTCTTCATTGTCGGGCGACGCACGCCGCGCGTTGCAAGTATACTGTCTGCCAGTGATGTTCCCGTTAAGGTTCGATGAGTTTCCCGGGCGATTCAGCAGTGTCGTCGGACGGGCATAGAGATACGTTCAGGAATCCAATGCGAGTTGCAATCGTAGGTGCGGGAATTGTCGGGCTGGCACATGCATGGTCTGCTGCAGAACGCGGCTGTCGCGTCACTGTGTTCGAACGGAACACACGGGCCAGCGGAGCATCGATCCGCAATTTTGGAATGGTTTGGCCTATTGGGCAGCCTGCGGGAGCATGTTACGAGACCGCAAGTATCAGCCGCGCTCGCTGGTTATCGGCCGCTGAGAAGGCTGGTATCTGGGTGAACTCCTGCGGTTCGATTCACCTTGCGCACCGAGATGACGAGTGGGCAGTGCTGCAGGAATTCGCCTCAAAAGCAGATTCACTGGGCATCGAATGCGAGCTGCTGACGCCGCAGCAGGTTCACTGCAATACACCTGCAGCAAATCCGGAAGGACTGCTGGGCGGCCTGTTTAGTCCGGCCGAGTTATGCGTGAATCCTCGTGAAGCAACTCGAACCCTTCCTGAATTCCTGCGGGAACAACTTCATGTCGCTTTTCACTTCAACACGTATGTCCGTCACATTGAATGCAGTGAGTCAGCAGTATCCGTTGTCGCTTCGAACGGACTTAGGAATGAATTCGACCGGGTGATCGTTTGTTGTGGTGCTGAACTGCAGGTCCTGTTTCCTGAAGTTCTGCAGCAAGCGGGTTTGAGACTCTGCAAACTGCAGATGATGAGTGTTCGCGGTTACGAAACAGAGTGGAAGTTGGGACCACATCTTGCCAGCGGCCTGACGTTGCGGCATTATCAAAATTTCGATGTTTGTGACGGCCTTCCGGGACTAAAGCAGCGGATTGCTGATGAAACTCCGGAACTGGATTTGTTTGGCATCCACGTCATGGCATCACAGAACAACCATGGTGAAATTATACTGGGCGATTCCCACGAGTATGATGCGAACATCGACGCCTTTGACAAGACATTGATCGATAACCTGATCCTGCGGGAACTGAAAAAGATTCTGCGTCTTCCCGACTGGACGATTGCTGAACACTGGCACGGTATTTACGCCAGGTATTCGAAGGCCCCCGTCTTCGAATCGAGTCCGATGCCCGGCGTGCATATTGTCACCGGCACCGGAGGAGCAGGAATGACGATGGCGTTTGGTCTCGCAGAACAGCAATGGAAACGCTGGACGTCCTGACATCCATCGGCCCCTCAACCACGCAACAGAATCGTCAAACATTTTCAAAGAGAATAAACCCGTGACGATACTCCATCAGAAAATTAAGGCCGTGCTGTTTGACTGGGCTGGTACGACGGTTGATTACGGAAGCCGCGCACCGACTCAGGTTTTTATTGAGGTCTTCAAACGCCGCGGTATTCAAATTGCCGGAAGCTCGCGGTCCGACGCCGCGTGCCAGGAAGGAGCATATTTCCCTTGTCGCCAATCTGGAACGCGTCTCTGAACTATGGCAGCAGGTACATGACCATCCGCCGACAGATGCTGACGTGGATGTGATGTATGTAGATGTGATGTATTCTGAATTTCTATCGCTGCAAAAACAAATTCTGGCTGACCATTCCGATGTTATCACCGGCGTGGCCGATACCATTCAGTCCCTGCGGGAAAGCGGTATCAGGATTGGATCCTCAACAGGCTACACGCGAAGCTCATGGAGGTCGTCATTCCCATCGCAGCGTCGCAGAATTATTCGCCCGATGTTGTCGTTTGTTCGGACGATGTCCCGGCAGGCAGGCCGGCGCCCTGGTCCAATCTTAAAGCAGCCCAGCTGCTGGATGTCTATCCCATGAACGCCATCACGGTCGTCGACGACACTCGTGTCGGAATCGAGGCGGGATTAAATGCAGGGATGATTACTGTGGCCGTATCTTTAACGGGGAATGCCACTGGGGCTTTCAGAGGATGAGGTACTTCAATTGCCCGCAGGCGAACTCGATTCTCGTCTGCAGTCGGTTGAATCCGCTTTCATGGCTTCCGGAGCCCACTTTGTGGTTCGATCCGTCGCGGACATCCCTACGCTGTTGAGAAGATCAATCCTGCTGACATTGCCTGAAGGCTGGTTCCCGGCGTTGTCTTCACCAGTGCAGCCCCTGTGGCTATGTCAACGGTGAGTGATTGCGCGCAACGCTACCCAGGAAGTTACTCGGAGTCTACTGTAGCCCGGTTGCCCGTCTGCTCGTAGGATTCGTCAGGATTCATGTAGCGTTTCGGAGAAATCTTTGGTCCTCGCAGCACTTCTTCGGTCACTTGTTCGATGCGAAGCAGCTGTTCGCCGAGATGGTTGATCCGGCGAGAGACATCATCGTTGTTTTGCTCAATGCCGCCAGAGACAAGGTTGATCACTCCCAGGAATAACAGCATCTGAGCGACGGTTGTCACCAGCCAGCCTGTGGGAGTGTATTCTGCAATCCCGCCAAAGTGGCCGTAGATGACCATCGCCGTACCGATCGTTAACCCAAGCACTCCCAGGTAAGCGAGGAACTGCCCTGTCATCGATGTCAGATTGCTGCGCTTTGGAGATGTTATCTGAAAATGCGGGCCGCGCGGCATGCTGCCATGTGCCTCGTCGATCAATCTGTGCTTCGGGCGAGTGTGGGTTCGTGTTCGAGATCCATCTGTCTGCAATACGTCCTGAGGCGTTTCGGCCGCGTCAATTCGAAATCGCCTGGCGGACGCAGACGTCGGCGAGTTTGAGACTGGCGATGCGGTCTCGTCCGTTTCCTGACGCTCCGAGCCGTCAGGCTGCTCGGTGAATGAGTACGGCGGTTTGACGGGGCTTCCGGAGCGTTCGGCATCTCCACCGGGCTGATCTAATCGATATTTTCGGCTCACGTTCACCGGTCCTGATAACTTATTAGACGAGACAAACTGTCCTGGAAGGCGTTTCACCGAGGGCCGTTTTCCCTGCGGCTGGCGTGCGGGACGCTTGATAATTCTTTTCGTCGATTCCGGAGCTGCGATTACTGCCGGAAACGGTGATTCTTCGGTGATGAATCCAGAGACAACCGATTCATCTTGAGCAGCAGTTGCTGACACCTTTATGGAACGTTCGGATCGATCCGGCTCGGCAGTCTGAGTCGTCTTTTCAGCCTGATCGTACCTCACGAAATGCGAATTCTGCGAAGTCGGTGTTCTATCGGGATTGTCCAGGACCGTTGGGCCGGAAACGCCTTCAGCTTCAAATGCGGGGACACTGTGTTCACTTCGGTCGAATTCCGGCTCTCGACGATCGTCGGTCCGCTCGCAGGCAACGACTGGCTCTTCACAGGATGAATCCTCGGCAACTTCCGAGGCCTGCTTCTCCGGAGGTACTGAATTGCTTTCCGGAGAGACATCGCCCCCTTCATACTCGTAGTCATCCGTCGCGGAAACATCAACCGTCGTTGTCAGCCAGGGCGGTGGCATGAGTGGATGATTGCGGTGCAGAGCCGCGATCGGCTCGGCAATGGGTCCCCCGGACTGGCGGGTTATCGCGGGTTCGTCGCCATGAATTTGGTTCGAATGATCTCCGTGTGATGTGCTGGTTTCCTGAATCTTTCGATCGAGTTTTGCGTGTCGTCCGTCATGCGGATCGGAAACGGTTTCGGGTGACGGCCCCATATGACCATTCGAAGTTCGGGCAACCCAGTTCTCGTGCTGCTGCCCCGAGTGAGTTTCAATGTCTTGTGCGATAGTCACCTGTGATGATTCAGCTCCGCCCGACGTTGCAGGGCTGACGTGGTCTTTAGCTGATGCCGTTGTATTATCGAGGGAGGCGATCAGAGTTTTCGAGCGACCGTCTCCGGTATGGGGGATTCTGTCCGGCGGAGAGTGAACGTCCGGTTCAGGAGTGCTGGATTCGGAATGACGATCCACTCGAACGGGTTGATCGATGTCAGATCGAGACGTTTTACTTGCCCAGACCAGAGGAGGCAGGGCCTCGGTAGAATGGATTTGATCCAGAATATCACTGGACTTCCAGCGATCGAGTATCTCTCTCGCTTTTCGAATCGAATCGTCGACCAAAGGAGCGTGCAGGACCACACCGCAGTTGGAACATCGCTGCAGCGATCCATGTACGGTCGAAACGGGAGTGACTTCGGATTGGCAGCGGTCACACCACATGCCTGTCAGGATTCCATTCTTCGAAACAAAGCCGATCCATGCTCATCCAAATCCATTGGATGTCGAGAGGCAGCGAATTGCCGCCGGTAGGGACGAGGGTCTCACAAAGACATTCATCTCGCGCCGCAGAAAAACGCAGTGTAAGTTCTAACTCAGCAAGTGTTTTTGCAACAAGGCCAGTTCGCCGGGGAGTGATCGTTTGCGACGCGATTGAGGAGATTGGGGATCCGACGCAGCTGCCTGTTTCTGCCGAACCCCAATTCTTCTTATTCAGCGCAAATGCCCCTGACTCGCCCTGAGTCTCGAGTTTCACCGATCGAGGCGGCGGACACGCCCGCCAGAATTGGTACAAAATTCGCCAGCCGCCGCAAGTCTCTCTAAAATCTGCCGCGCAGTTCGAGTTCACCTTACGGAATGACGGGCGGATCCTGTTGTGAGAGCTGCATGGAACTGATGGCTCCTGCAGCGACTATTGCTAGTAGCTTCGCGGTCGCACAGAGCCCTGCACGCGATATGGAAGACCCATAATCCGGAGGAATCCCTCGGCGTCTGTCTGATTGTAATCGCCGCCTTTCTCCATGCTCGCAATTTCTGCGTTATAGAGGCTATTGGGCGATGTTCGGCTGCTGACGCGGATATTTCCTTTATAGAGAGTGAGCCTGACTTCGCCGGTCACTGGCTGTTGTGCTTCACGAATGAAAGCCAGCAATGCATCCATCTTCGCACAATACCAGTGCCCGTAGTACACCATTTCCGCCACAACGGGGCTCATCTGGTCGCGCAAGTGCGTCAGGTCACGGTCCATGGTCATTTGTTCAATGGCACGATGGGCCGCGTACAGCAGTGTCATTCCGGGAGCCTCATAGACACCTCGACTCTTCATGCCAACAAATCTGTTTTCGATGATATCGATCCGGCCCACACCATTTCGACCGCCAATTGTGTTTAACGCTTCGACGAGCTTCGCAGCCGAGAGTGTTTCACCATTCACGGCGACCGGAATTCCGGCTTCAAAGCTGATGGACACAGCCTCCTCTTTGTCGGGGGCTTGCTGCGGTGACACAGTCATGCCAAAGTCAATCACGGTCTCGCCGTCAACTGTTGGATCTTCCAGATCTCCGGCTTCGTAGCTGATGTGCAGGCAATTTTCATCACTGGAGTAGGGCTTACTTGCACTCGCTTTTACCGGGATGTTTTTGGCAGCGCAGTACTGCAGCATCTCTGTTCGCCCCGGGAAGGCATTGCGGAATTCTTCCATGCGCCATGGAGCAATGATTTTCACGGTTGGGTCGAGTGCTTCAGCGGCGAGCTGGAATCGACACTGATCGTTTCCCTTGCCGGTTGCTCCGTGAACAAAAGCCACTGCGCCAACTTCTCGAGCCCGCTGCAGGCAGACCTTGGATATCAGTGGGCGGGCGATTGAAGTGCCCAGCAGATAGATATTCTCATACTTTGCCTGCCACTGAAGCGTTGGAAAAGCGATTTCGCGGCACATTTCTTCCCGTGCATCGACCAGTTCTGAAGACTTGGCCCCTATGTCAAGAGCCTTCTGCAGGATTGCTGCTCGGTCTTCGCAAGGTTGTCCAAGTTCGACGTACAGACAGTGCACATCGTAGCCTTTGTCCTGCAGCCAACCCACCAGCACAGACGTGTCGAGTCCACCGCTATATGCCAAAACTACAGATTCAGCCACGACTTACTTCTCCGGTAGTGGTTGTTTGGTTGAGGAAACCTTCTATGTGCCGAATGGTACCCGGCCATGATTCCGTCGCCACCAAGGAGCTCTGAAAAACCAGATTTCAGAATTGTGATTCCGCGTCGGCAGTTCATCGCCTTCCGCGGACTATTGCATCATGGACACGTGTGCTACTCTTTTGACCTTAGGCTAACCCGGACCCATGTCACGATCTCCCGGGCACGGGGCTGTTGTACACCGGTATTGGAACCATGACTGATCGCAAGCCATTGTCGAAATTGTCCTTCCACTCCGGGGACAAACAAATGCGGCAGACAGACCACCCAATGGCTGCATTGGATGCTGAAGAAATCGCATTTCAGTCTGAGTCGATTTTGTCGCCTGCCGAGTGCTCCAGTTCGCAGGTTGTAGAGGTGCTCTTTCAGCAGTCGTTTCTGAAGGTGGTTGACACGTCGACCACCTTCCCAACGATTATTACCGACGAACTTGACCGAGTGGTCTGGCTGAATCGCGCGTTTGAGGAGCTTTGCGGCTGGGAGGCTTCGGATCTGCTTGGGCACCCGATCTGGTATCGGCTGCATGGCCCGGCAACGGATTTGGCCGCTGTTGCGGCAATTCGACAGAAGGCAGAACATCGCCTTCCGGTCAACGAAGAAGTGTTGAACTACCGAAAAAATGGGGAACCATACTGGGTGGCGATAGATTCGAAGCCCGTGTTCGACCCTTCGAATCGATTTGTTGGCTATCTGTCAATTCAAACAGACATCACTGTGCGGCGCAGGGCAGAGTCAAAGCTGTCTGTCGACCATCTGCTGCTGCAGTCAATCAGTGATGTTCAATCCAGGTTCATTGACAGCGATCATGATGACAACGCTTTCAGGACGCTTCTGGAGCATCTTCTGGAGCATCTGCTGGGACTGACTCAAAGCCAGCACGGATTCATTGCAGAATTGAACCGAGCGGATGAATCGGGACATCACCAACTGGAAATCGCCGCATCAGGAGCAGCTGCTGACGCAGGAACGCATCCGAATTCCGGAGACGGGAACATCTGGCCGTTCGGTAACGTGTCGGCAGTTTTTGATTGCTGCATAAGAAACCGCGAAGCCTGCTTCTGGAATGTCGCCCCGCCGGATTTCCCGAAGCCCCAACAGGATCAGGTCAGTGCCGGGCTCTTGACCTACGCTGGCATTCCTGTCTGGACAGGAGGCGAGGTAAAGGGGCTGTTGGGCCTGGCGAATCGAATCGAAGGCTACGATGCGGAAATCGTCGACTTTATTGAACCTCTACTGAAAACGATTGCTCAGTTGATCGACGCTCGCCGCCGCCGCCGCGAACAGGAAGCGCTGGAGGCGTCATTAAGAGAAGCCAAGGCGTTTCTCGCATTAACAGGTCGTGTTGCCGGGGTCGGAGGCTGGCAGCTGAATCTGGATTCCGGTTTTCTTGAATGGACCGAACAGACTCGGCGCATACATGAAGTCGACGAGGACTATGTTCCGACATTGTCCACCGCAATTGACTTCTACACGGTCGAGGCAAGGGGGCAAATCGCGTCCGCTGTGGAAATGCTGCAGGTAACAGGCACTCCATTTTGTCTGGAGTTGCCGTTAGTCACAGCGAAAGGAAGACGCATCTGGGTGCGAGCTCAGGGGGAACGTGAAGATCATGAAGGCAAGCCGTATCGTCTGTACGGCACCTTCCAGGAAGTGACGAAAATCATCTGGGCGGAAAGGTTCATTAAATGCAAGAATCGTATTCTTGAGCTCATTATCTCCGGGCAGCCATCTCAGGGGATCCTTGAAGAAATTTCAAAGACAATCCACGAGCAATTGCTCGCACGCTGGGTGATGGTTCTGACTCGAAACTCGGTAACAAACAGATTGATTGTCACCAGTAGTTTCGGGTGGCCGGACGGACTTGCCGAGACACTGAACGATGTGCCGGCAAACTGCGACAACAGGATATGGGGCGACGTCTTTGTCAACGGTCGCCGAAGTGCGGCAGACGGCATTGAAGGCGACCCTCTCTGGGGACCAATGGCTGCTTATCTACGAGACAACAACATCTCGCACAGCCTGTCGCTGCCTGTGTCTGCCACGAACGCTCCGACAGATTGCTGTTTCACAATCTGCAGCACTCACTCGCTGTTGGCTGGTAAATTCGACCATGAATTGCTGAACGAACTGATTCAGCTGGCCACGATTGCGGTTTCAGCGGCAGCGGAAAATGAAAAACTATTGAACAGTGAGAGCCGATTGAGGGAAGCGAGTCGGCGAGCGGGACTTGGCTATTGGCTGCTGGACGTAAAGACGGGAAAGGTGGAGTGGTCCGAAGAAATCTATCGCATGTTACGACGTGATGATTCATTTCAACCCACGCTTGAACGATTCATCGAAGAACTCGCCCACCCTGAAGACAGGAATTTGATCACCGAGACCTATCTGAAAGTATGTCAGACCCCGGGCCTGACCTGCGAGATCGATATCCGAACAAATCCTGCCGACGGCCCCGTCAAATGGCTCGCAATTGAAGGGGTCGCATCCACCGATTTCGACGGCAAAGTTGTTTACGTGAGAGGCACAATCCTCGATATCACCGAACGAGTTGCTGCGTCCAATGAAAAAACTGCACTCCAGGCGCAGTTGCTGCACGCCCAGAAAATGGAATCTGTTGGTCGTCTTGCAGGAGGAGTTGCCCATGACTTTAACAACATGCTTGCTGTCATGCTTGGTCATTGCGAAATGCTGCTGCTTCGTGACAGCCTTTCAGTCGAATTACGCGAACACCTGAACGCAATTCAGTCGGCCGGACAGCGTTCCGCCGATCTGACACGACAACTACTGACCTTTGCCAGAAGGCAAAATGCATCGCCCAGAGTTCTGAAACTTAATCAGTCCGTGACATCCATTCTGCAAATGCTGAAGCGACTTCTTCCGGACGGCATCCTCTTGTCCTGGCAGCCGTCGCCCGGGCTTTGGGATATTCATATCGACCCCGTTCAGATCGATCAGGTCCTCAGCAATTTGCTTGTCAATTCAAGGGATGCGATTGACGGCAACGGGACGATTGCCATTGCGACGCAGAACTGCGTTGTCCGTGAACCCAGAGTGCTGCAGAACGGTGCCCTACTGAATCCCGGGGAATGGGTGCTGTTATCCGTCAGTGACGATGGATGCGGAATCGATGAAGAAGGTATGCAAAGACTGTTCGAACCGTTTTATACGACAAAACCACTCGGCGAAGGAACCGGACTTGGTTTGGCAACTGTCTTCGGGATTGTGCAGCAGAATGAAGGAGTCATTGAAGCGATCAGTGACCAGAAAACGGGGACTTCCATCAGGGTGTTTTTCCCGCGCTGTCAGGGTACAGCGATCAGAGAAACGCCTCCGCAGGAATCTTTGCCAGCGAAGCAGATCAAAGGAATTGTTCTGCTGGTGGAAGATGAGCAGGCTGTGCTGCAAATCGGACGCATATTTCTTCAACAACTGGGATACACCGTGCTCACCGCTTCTCGACCAACAGAAGCAATCCGGCGATTCGAAATGTATGAGGGAGAAATCCGACTTGTCATTACTGACATGATGATGCCGGAAATGAGCGGCAGGCAACTGATCTCAAGTCTGCGAAGATTTCGCTCGGATCTTCCCTGCCTGCTCATGTCCGGCTACCTGCCTGACTTACCACCCGGCAGCGAATTTCTACACGACGATATCCCCGTAATTCCAAAACCATTTGAGATTCAGACCCTGGCCGCGGCCATTCGGCTTGCACTGAACCGGGCAGAATCAAGCGGTCCAGGGTAAACGCACCTTGATGAGAATTCGTGACCGGCGTTGACCTTCACATTGCATAGACTTGTGTATTGCATAGACCTGTGTATGGTGCAGCTGTGGGGCCGAAGGCTGCTTCGCTTCGTTCGGATAGCAGAAGTCCGTGCACCCTTTGTCATCGAGCGGATGCTCTTTCTCAGCCCTCGACGACAAGATCAGCGTGCCGCTGTTCTATTGTTATCCAACGCGAATCACTCTCCAAGCGTACGTTCTCTGAGCCTTCAATCATCGAAGGCAATTCTCGAATGCAGCTTTTGCCAGCCAGGAGACCTTGAAACACGATGGTTTCCAGTCGTCCTGCGTGCCTGTCCCGGTTTTTCTACGGACAGCTAAGTCTGAGGCTTATCTTCCGGTACTGAGTCTGAAGCGGCCGTTTGAATATCGATGACAGGCCTGGCCGTTCGAGCGGCAATTGCAGCTTCAAGTCCCGCTGGTAAGGATCGGATGTGGAGATCGCGTTGTGGGAACGCCATCTCAATGTCCGCAGCGCGGTACGCACGATCGATATCCACGTGCAGCTGAGAAATCACAGCTAATCGCTGGTCGAGGTTTGGGAGAAAACACCGCAGTACCAGATTCAGACAGCTGTCGCCAAACCCCTCAAATGCAACCACGGGGGGAGGGTCACTCAAAATCAAGGGATGGTCTTCTGCGACTTTCAGCAACAAAGCAAGTGCCTGCTCAGTGTCGCTTCCGTAGGCAATACCCACGTTAATCACAATGCGGTTGGTCTTGTCCGACAAAGTCCAGTTCAGCAGTTTTCCTGTAACGAACTCGCGGTTGGGAACGATGTATTCTTTGCGGTCCCAGTCTGTAATTGTCGTCGCTCGAATATGAATTCGAGTGACGCATCCACTGACTCCGTCAATCGTCACAACGTCGCCAATTCGAACGGGGCGTTCGAAGAGGATAATCAACCCCGACACGAAGTTGGCGAAAATCTCCTGAAGGCCAAAGCCAAGACCAACCGTCAACGCTGCAACCAACCACTGCACGCTTCCCCAGCTGACTCCGATTGTGTTGCTGGCAAAGATGATCCCGGACAGCATGATGATATAACGGCAAAGCGTTGTGATTGCATGCCGGCCACCCTGGTCAATTGGAAGTCGCTGCAGTACAGCCAGTTCCAGCAGCCCTGGCACGTTCCGTCCTGCGACGACGGCACCAATCAGGGCGATCACGGCGAGCAGCATGTGTCCAAGAGTAATGCTCTCGACACGGGATATTTCCTGAACGGTTGGTGTGGAAACACCGTCGTCGATTGTTTCGCTGAATTCCACAACCACCTGCCACAGCTCGAAGCGGCTGAAGACCTGAAGGGCGGGCAGAACCTGTCCCCAGATGGCCCAGGACGATCCGAAGAAAATAACGATCAGCGTGGCTCGCACAAGGCGAAGCATTTGCTGATTGACGGTGCTGAGGTCGATGTGGGGTTCTTCAATGGGCGGCAGCGTTGTACCGGCACTGTTTTCGGATTCGCTCTCCCGAGCGGCAATGGCAGCGGCTCGTTTGGCTTTGGCCTGTTTCATCGCGAGATCTCTACGAGCCGCCAGCATCCACTGCATCATCATGGTGTATATTATCAGCAGAACAATCGAAAGCCCGATCGTCATCTGCAGACGCATCATTAATTCTTCGGCCGTGTACTGGTAGCCCATGAGGGCCAGAACAGCCAGACAAAGCGGTGCGCCGATGGCGACCGGGTACCATAACCACCGAAGCCGGTACATGAGTGAACCAGGTCGCGAACGCAGCAAGTCTCCAATCACAGACCCGTTTGGATTGACAAGCCGTCGAAGGATTGTAGCCAGCAGGAGGGAATACAAAACAAATGCAAGGCGGCCGACCGAATCTGAAGCGGTCCCCTGATCGACCTTGTCGGATGCCACAACAATAAACGCAAGCGGCAATGCTCCTGCGATATAAAGCAGTAAATTGCGTTTCAGGCTCTGAACAATCGATTCGGGCCATTCCAGAAACGATTGTGCGACACCGTTCTGCCGACAAAGTCCCCGAAACGAGTTCACGTTCCAGAGCCACCGGGCGGCAAACTGAAAGGCGTCCGACATCGCCGAAGCCAGATCCAGATCGCATTTGCCCAGCCGCCAGCCGATGAACCAGAGAATCACGGACCAGACGGATGCCATGATGATTGTTAATAGTGTCGCAAGCAGCGTCTGAGGAATGCCGGAGCCGGTCTGCTTCTGGGCTGTCACGCCCAGCGTTGCGATCGTGGATTTCATCCGCCGTCGAAATCCCACCAGAACCCCCAGCACGGCCAGCAGCAAGGCGTATTCGATCCATGATTCCTGAGCGTCGCTGATGATAAACATTATCAGCGGCACCCACTCGGGATGCCAGATGAAGCTGCGTGCTGTCTCGATTGTTTTCGCCGGGAAACCGATACCCACTGCGCTGGCACTTCGTATCCAGAGAACTCGTTCGTCGATGTAAGCTTCAAACTGCTGAATTAATGATTCAAGGCGGCGACATGCGACGTCCGTTTCACCCAGCGTCTGCAGCCCCGTGGAGTAGTCCGCAAGCAGATCATCCAGATATTTACGACGATCGGTCAGCAATTCATACGCCATCTGACGCAGGTCTTCACTGGCGAAACCATCGGTGGAAACCTGTTGCTGTTCGATTGTCCCGGCGAGATTGGTTTGATCTGCCAAAACAGCGCTCACTTGTGTTTCAATATCTCCCAGATCGTTTCGTTCGTCCGTCAGCTGCATTTGTTCGGTTTGCAGCCGAACGAGATCCTCTTCGGCTTCAAGCCGTATGTCGTAGTAGTCATCAGCGTCAGGCAGCTGATTTCTCTGATTACGCAGCAAGACCCCGAGCGCCGTGGTTAGTCGAACGCGGTTCTTCTTATTGACGTTTTCAAATTGCTCCTCGACGGAGGTCAGCTTGCCGGAGATGGCAGTCAGGTCGGTCGATTTTTCTGTCAGGAATTCCTGCAGTGCACGCCGACGTGCAACCAGTTCTGCATTCCGTTCGGCCAGGCTCCGTAATCGAGGATGGGCATTCTGAAGTTTCTCACGTGCTTCTCGCGCCTGCCGGGCGGTCTCTTCACGACGGGCCTCTGTCAGGATTGCCTTCCAGCTCTCAAGCCGCTTCTCGTAGGCATTCCGGTTGCGAAGCAACAGGTCTCTTTGCAGTGGAAACAGTTCATTCAGGGCTTCGTATCGCATTTGTTCGACACGATATTGTTCCAGTTGTGACTTCAACAGCATCACCATCGCTTCCTGCTGAGTCTGTCGGGACTGAGTCAGGACCGGATTTTCACCTTCCGGAGCGGGGCTGCGAAATGCTTTCTCTGCTTCCTCCAGGGACTTGCGGGTTGATTCGATCAGAGCGGGCATCTGAGGTCGCCGTTCGGCGCGGATCTTCGCCTTCGTTTCCCACTCTTCCAGCCCTCGTCTGGCTTCGGAAGCCAATTCTTCATCAGCCAGACGCAACTGGTCGAGTTCGGCTACGCTGGAATCGGGAGGGAAATCAGGCTCCGGTCGGATCGCTGGCTGTTCCAGCTGAGCTTTGACGTCTGCGATGAGCGCAGGTCCGGTCTCTTTCTGGTTTTTCTGTTCGGCATAACGCTTGTCGGCGTCGGCTTTCTGGGACAGTAGTTCAATGGCCTGCTGATAATTCTTCAGGGCCTGTAATTTCACTTCTTCAGAAAGATCCGTGCGTTGCTCCATCGCAGTACGGCGACTGGCTACAACTTCTGCCGTTAGCGGCGGCGTCACCTGAATCTCCGGCGTTGTATCGCCCGTCGTAACGGGAGACGGCGTTTGACCTGTTGCTGGAGCCTGTGGCGGGTCAGCAGCCCGACCGGGAGTTGTTGGCGATGGAACCGGTCGCAGGACCTCGTCCGGCTGAGCCTGTCCGGATCGCTCCTGAGTCCCCCGGCCTTCATCCGCCTGTCGCCTGGCAGCCACGCGATTGCCGGGTCTCTCCGTCTGACCCTCTGCCGGAACTCGTCTTGGCGAAGGAGGGGGCGTGTTCAGCAACATCACATTTCCGGGAGGCTGGTCAACCGTCTCCGTGGGAGCCTTTGAATCGGGCGGTGACGCCAGCTGCGACCCCGGCTCCGCCTGAATGCTCAATAAGATCAGAGACACTCTTTGGATAGACTGCCCTGCTTCGGGGTTGCCTCCCAGAAGTCGGAAGTCTCCGAAACTATCCGAAGACGCCTTATCCGTATCAAAAGGATTCCCGGCGAGGTTTTTCCGGAATGAAAACTCCGATCCGGAATCCGCATCAGCCAGCGACGTCTGGTCGCTCGCGGCCTCAACGGGAATGTTCCACCGCAATTGTGGGGTGGAATCATCGGCAGTCAGCGGGCTGGAAGGAAAACCGACCAGAAGCATTCCAACAATGCCTGTGGCGCAGCGAATCGCCAGAATTCCCATCGTCCGATGAATGCTTCCTGCTGTGCCTGCGCATGGCTGGCTGAAAACGTCCGGTGTTTTATGCCTGTGAATCATGATAAACGATGTCTACGATGTCTGGCTGTTTGTTACAACAGGGCTTTCAATACGGTGTACCAGTTTAAGACGACGCACCCTGGCCCAATTGGTTCGAATGGCGGCTACCGGCAGATGTTGCCGCCTGCTCAGGTGGCAGGGGCTTCGCAGGTGAGTCAAAACAGTGACCGTCGGCGTGATCAACGTTCACCACCCGGCAGTTTCCAAATCCACGGATGAGTGACTATGAAATCCATTCTGATGCTAGGCGTTGCGGTGGTTATGACAAGCATCGCCCTGACGTCGACCTGCTCCGTCCGCGCTGACGAGACCTCCGAAGTCGCCGCGGCGGTACGTGTTTCTGCAACGGACGGCTCAGCCGCTGATCCTCGAACAGAATTCGGGAGACCAGTTTCCTCTGGGCTCGCGTTCACCCTGAAAACCGTGGACGGCGAAAGTGTTTCCGTGCAGCCGTCGTCGGATTCAGAATTTACCGTCGTTTGCTTTCTGGGCACTGAGTGTCCGTTGGCGAAGCTCTATACCGGGCGTTTGAATAGTCTGGCGGCAACTTATGCTGCGAAGGGAGTTCGCATTGTTGGGGTCATCAGCAATCGGCAGGACTCGGCAGCTGATATTCGCGCGTATCTGATGGAACACTCGCTGAGCTTCCCGCTCGTTCGTGATATCAACAACCTTGTTGCGGATGCGTACGAAGCCAAACGAACTCCGGAAGTCTATCTCCTGAATTCCAGCCTTGAAATCCTTTATCGGGGACGTGTCGATGACCAGTACGAACCGGGAGTGAGTCGCAACGCGCCTACTCGTCTGGATCTGCAGGAGGCACTTGATGAAGCCATCGCACGCAAGCCGGTCAGCGTTCCGCAAACCGAAGTGTCCGGATGTCTGATTGGTCGCGTACGAACAATGACGCTGCCTCCGGTGGTATCGGAACACTCTGTCACGTTCTGTAATCAGGTGATTCGAGTCTTCGAACAGCACTGCATTGAGTGTCATCGCAGTGGAGAAATCGGGCCGTTCTCACTGGATAATTACGAGGATGCTGTTGGCTGGGCCGAAACGTCACTTGAGGTCATCGACAACGGGCGGATGCCTCCGTGGAACGCTGACCCGGAGATTGGACATTTCGCAAATGCTCGCCATATGCCGGAACGCGATCGGCAGGTGTTACGAGACTGGATCGCACAGGGGATGCCAGAGGGGGACCAGGCGGATATGCCCCAGCGGCAGCAACGAGAATCCGGATGGCAATTGGATGATAAACCTGATTTCGAAGTCGCCATGCGAAATCGCCCTTATTCTGTCGCAGCAGAAGGAACAATTGAGTACCAGTATTTTGTTGTTGACCCCGGATTTGAAGAAGACAAGTGGGTGACTGCCGCTCAGATCATTCCCGGGAATCGATCCGTCGTGCATCACGCAATTGTGTTCATTCGCCCGCCGGACGGCAGCGAATTCCGGGGCATTGGCTGGTTGACGGCCTATGTGCCGGGACAGCGTCTGGTTGACATGCCACCCGGATTCGCCCGCCGAATTCCAGCGGGATCAAAACTCGTCTTCCAGATGCACTATACCGCTAATGGATCTCCACAAGAGGATCTGACGAAGCTGGCGATTCAGTTTTGCGATGCTTCCAGGGTTACGCATCAACTGATCACCCTGATCGGTATTGATCAGGAGTTCGAGATTCCTCCTCGTGCCGCAAATCACAAAGTCACTGGCAAAGTGCGGTGGATGCCAAAACAGGGCCAACTGATTGCTGTCGCACCTCATATGCATGTCCGGGGCAAGAGTTTCGTCCTCACAGCTGAACGGAATGGAATTCGTGAACCATTGCTGAGCGTTCCGGAGTATGACTTTAACTGGCAACATAACTACGTCCTTCAGCCACCTCTTCCAATTGAAGATCTTGATGGCATTCACTTTGAAGCAACTTTCGACAACTCGGCCCAAAATCCATTCAATCCGGACCCGGACGAATGGGTGAACTGGGGAGACCAGACCTGGGAAGAAATGGCGGTGGTGTTTCTGGAAGTCGCTGAACCGATTGCACCCAGGGCATCCGGCAGCGAAGAAGAAACCAGAGTCACTGGAACAGAACGCAAGCCGTCAATGCCTGAATCGTCTGGGAACGAGCCTGAACAGCGGCATGAGGAACGGGTCCGGAAGTTCGTGGATGACTTCTTCGCCCGCCTGGACGCTAACAACGATGGAGTCGTTGATCGCAAAGAAGCTCCAATCGCCCTGCGCAATCAGTTCTGGCGATTTGATCTGGATGGTGACCAGCGTGCCACCAGAGAGGAATTGCGAGAACTTGCAGACAAGAAACTGTAACGCACGTCGTACCGTCAGGCTCTGTTTCAACTGCATGGATGGACACGCTTGAATAGCCCGGAGAGCGACATAACAATGCATTGCACATCGAGTTGGTGGCCATGCCACACCCACTACAAATGTCGCTCTCTCCTGCCGGATGATTGCGGTCGTAATGCTTTGACCAACGGATCGGAGATTCTCGCATGCGAAATGGCAGTTTCTGTCTGCTCATTAGTCTTCTGTTAACGGGGCCCGTGCGCGGGGAAAGCTCAGGTATCCCCGCATTTCTTCAGCCCGGGCAGGACTATGTGATGAAGTTTGCAGGGCCGTCACCATTTGAAAAGTCGGTTCGTATTTCCGTGGGGACCGACCAGGCTGAGCGAAACGGCGGTCGTCGTACGAAGCAACTGGCCATTGAGGTGTTCACCATCGTGTCCAGGGCTGGTGGCTCATGGGTTCTTGTCGAGCATCCGAAAGAGATCGATGATGCAACGAAGTGGAATGCCAAACGGGTCGCAATGGCATCGCTGACTCCGCAGTCGATCGCCGCGCTGCAGTCTACCGAGGACGGGAGGGCCCGTCTTGAACAGTTACGGGCTCGTGCATCTGTCGAGATCGAAACGAGCAGAACCTGGGTGAATGTTGACCACGTCGTAACGATCCGGAAAGTGCCAATCGAACCATCTCAAAGCGACTCTCCCGGCCTGAAGGATGGCTCGCAGTAACGAATCACATAGCAATAGGATGCACTGGAGATGTGCAGCGCCATCGCAACGGTTGCTGTGGTCACGACGTCTTCTGGTGTTTGTCAGGCCTCTGTTTCTCGTTGCCTGTTAGCTCGTCTACTGTTAGCTTGCCGATCAGTGGGCGAATACTGTTCTGTATGGATTTGCACTTGTTGACGATGCCTTGAGTCAAACTCGGGTTCTGTCTGCTGAAGTGTCCCTGGACTGCTGACTCCGGGCTCGCACTTCGCACTCATGCGAAGCTCGCAAAGTGTATCTGATTCCGTCGCGTTTACCGGCCCCTTCAACCAAGCCTTCCGTATGCCCATATCAGTTACTTGTGGCCAATGCACCAGGACTCTTCGTATCCGCGACGACCTGGCTGGCAAGCGATTCAAATGCAATAGTTGCGGCCACATTCTCAGAGCGCCAGCTAACTCCGCAAATCCTTCCCGGCGTCGAAGAGAGCCCTCGCAACCGTTAAAGCACAGGGCTCCGCGCCGAGAACCCGCGCCAGACCCATACGACGATCAAATTCTCAATGAATTCAGTAGCTACGACTACGACGAGTACTCAGAATCCGAATCGCCAACGAACCCCAAAAAACGCAAGCGTTCATTGCGCGAGTCCCATCCTGCAGCTTTTCAGGAGTTCGATAGCCATGCCGTCGAAATTACGGGCTTTTTTATGGGTTTGGCGGTCATAGTTGCAGGACTCGGCAGCGCCATTTATTTCATGGACAAAGCCCCCTCTGATCCCGATCGGCACCGTCAGATTTTCACCGGATTGCTCGGGTGTTCCGGCATCCTGTTCTTAATGGGGCTGCTGGCAATTACAAAGCAGCTGATCCTGATTCAAATTCTTCGCCCTCTGAATTTCTTTCTCGCATTCGCTTCTGGATTTCTGGCCTTTGTGTTGGGTAATTTCTTATTGTTTATTCTGCCAGTTGCGTTTGTTGTCGTGTCGACTCGTCTGAATAAAGCCGTCGAGGCGTATCCCGGAAAATAGAGGCTTTCTCTGGTCTTCGGATCTATTTCGCCAAAAAGGTTCACCTAACGTTGATACGCACGTAAGTTGTATGCGCTGCGGTTCTGAAGCTGGTGCGCTGCAGACGACAACGCGGTGATGCGGTACGCTGTTGGGCATTCGGAGCCGTTTCGACAACAGATGCACCGGAGCACGGAATCCGGGCCCCGGCGACTTGCACTTGCCGTGCCATGTCAAGCCACCGCCGGGCACCATCAAATAGAAATGCGGATTGGCGTGCCCCATTTTGGCCACTGAGCGTCACTCCTTCTCAGGCCACTGCTGTTTGCCAATTCCTCCATCTCACTCGGAGAGGTCCTAAGACCTGCACCCATGACGAGTTCGTTCAAATTGACACCCCCTCAGGCATGTTGATACCGTGATACCCGTGTACTTCGGAGTTTGCCGTTAGATGCCGTGCCGACACCTACACTCCTCAGCCAAAGAGGGTTCAGATGAATCTGCCTGATGGTTTGCGCGATTCCTTACCCGCAGACGAGTTTGCTGCCGTCTTGCGTTGGTGGAATTCACTGACGGCTGCGCAACAATGCGACGTGAGTGCCATTGCAGATGTCGAGCCGGATGGATTTTTACCACTGCCGACAACAGAAGAAACCGACACCGACGACGAGCTTTATCCATTTTACGAGTATCTGACGAACCACGAATTGCGTGTCGTTAACTTTGTCGCTGATGAGCAGGCACAATCGGCGCATCGCATTGTATCATCGTATATTGCTTCGCTGGGGGCTGACTACCGGCACGGACAGTCGGGTACAGTAAGATGACACTCAATGAAGATCGACGAACCATCACATGCACGGGAGCTGTAGACTGGCTCCCGCCCGCACCGCCCTCGACCTCCGCGACTCCGTTGCTGCCGCCTGGCTGCGTCCCCACCTGGAGTCCCTGGCCGACCCTCACGGCACCCGCACCGCCGTTCCCGTCCCGGAAAAGTTCGCCGACATCCTCAACGAAGCCTGGGCCATCGCTCGCTAAAGTCGGTCGTCCACTGAAACCATGCCGACTGCAGACAATCTGCCTACCTGCGACTGTTTTGAACCCGCTGACAAGGTCGGGTGCATAAAACTACCGTGGACACGGCGTGGATTCCGGCATACGCTTGATGCTTGTATTATGATCGAGTCATTCTGGTTGACTGTGATGGAGTTTTGCTGATGGCGTTACCCGAGTTCTTCATCAATCGCCGTCGGATGCTGCAGGTGGTTTCCGGCGGAGTCGCGGCGTGCAGTCTGCCTATGGCGGTTGATCAGACAGTTGATGCAAATGAATCAGGTTCTCGCAAAAGTGCTGGGCAGCGAGCGAAGTCCGTTTTAATCGTGATGCTCAGCGGCGGGCCAAGTCAGCTGGACATGTGGGATCCGAAGCCGAATGCTCCCGCAGAAATTCGGGGGGAGTTTTCCGCGATCGATACTGCCATTCCCGGCGTCTCCATTGGTGAACACATGCCGCGACTGGCTGTTCAGATGGATCGATGGAGCGTCCTTCGCACGATGGCTCACGTGGAGCACAATCACCTGCTGGCAACTCACGTGGCTTTAACCGGTCGACCCACACCGCTTCCGCGCGGCGGAAGTGATCTGGATCGCGTGGAGTCGCGGAACGACTTTCCGAACTTCGCTGCGGCGCTCGATTTTATTCGGCCGCGAACAGACGGTATTCCAACGGGCGTTTCCCTGCCGAATTACATGATCGAAGGTCCGCTCACCTGGCCCGGACAGCATGCCGGATTTCTGGGGGCGAGGCATGATCCGTGGCAGATCAATCATGATCCAAACGCGGCCGATTTTAAGGTGGATTCGCTCACGCTGCCAGGCGACGTGACATCCGGTCGAATTGGTTCGCGGCAGCAGTTGCTCGATCGACTAAATCGAGATCGTTCAGTGCTGGCCGGTGACAATCGATTGAATGCGTTCGCTGAACAGCAGGACGTGGCATTCTCTTTATTAACGTCGGCAAGGATTGCCAATGCGTTTGAAATCCAAAATGAGTCTGATGCGGACCGTGACCGCTACGGTCGCAATAAGTTCGGTCAGTCGTTGTTGCTATCCAGACGTTTGGTGGAAGCCGGTGTCCCTATCGTGCAGGCGACGATGGGCATCGTTCAAACATGGGATACTCACGTTGATAACTGGGGTCGATTGAAGAACACACTTCTGCCCCAGCTGGATCAGGGTCTGGCAGCTCTGATGGATGATCTCAGCGGAACCGGGCTGCTGGATCAGACGCTGGTGATCGTGATGGGAGAGTTCGGTCGAACGCCAAGAATCTCCACGCTGCCGGGGCAGAGCATTCCCGGTCGCGACCACTGGGCGCATGCGTATTCGGGACTGTTTGCCGGGGCGGGAGTGCGCGGCGGCCAGGCAATCGGCGAAACGGACGAGCATGCGGCCTATCCGGTGACGCGCGGCTGGAGCCCCGCTGACGTCTGTACGACGATCTTTGAATCGCTGGGTGTTCCGCACAGCGCTGTTGTAATGGACCCGCTGCAGCGGCCCAATTACCTGCTCAATGGCGAGGTGATTAGCCCCCTCTATTCGGCGTAGGGGCCACTTCAAATTGCGAAGATCATCACGGCCCTCGTCTTGTTGAATCCCTCAACCAACAGTTTCCGGAGAATTGCAGACCATGGCTCATGCCACATTAGTCAATCTCCTCCAGATCGAGTTCATACTCAGCTGGTGTGTGCCCTGATTGGATTCAGAAATCCGCGGGAATTTCAGGCCGCAAAAAGAATCGCAGTGATGGCTTCCGGACTGACACCCCGAGTGTATAGACTCAGCTTCCGCTAATCGGGCAGTTGCAGTCCAGCTGCGACAAAATGAATTGTACAACAATTGATCGCACCGGTGTTTGTTTCGATTCCGAAGTCTGCAGATTGGGTCGCAGGGTCCCAGGAGAATTGAATGCGTCTACCAGCTATCAGCGGAATCATCGACCGACGCATTCTTGCAAACTATCGCGTTGATCCTGCCTGTATGTCAGCTGCGTTGCCTGCGCCGTTTCGGCCGAAAATCGTCAATGGATACGCGATCGGTGGGATCTGCCTGATTCGCCTGAAACGCGTTCGACCGAAACTGCTCCCTATTCCGTGGGGAATTGGTTCGGAGAATGCGGCGCATCGAATTGCGGTTGAATGGGAGTCGAGCGGTCAAACAATGCAGGGTGTTTACATTCCTCGACGCGATACCAACTCAATGCTGAATTCCCTGGCCGGTGGAAGAATCTTTCCCGGAGTGCATCACCGTGCAAAATTCACCGTGGTTGAAAAAGACCATGACTATTCTGTGACGATGGCAAGTGACGATGGAGTCGCCAGGGTGCATGTTGCCGGTTCCGTCACGTCGAAGTTCGCGGACTCTTCCGTTTTTGCTTCTCTCAAGTCTGCCGCTGACTTCTTTGAGCTGGGAGCACTTGGATACTCGGACACCAATACCATCGGCAAATTTGATGGCATCGAATTGCAATGCGAGAATTGGCAGGTTGAATCACTGAACATTGACAGAATTCAATCCAGCTACTTCGAGGATCAGTCGCGATTCCCACGTGGCTCGGTTGAATTTGACTGCGCGCTGCTCATGCGGGATATTGCTCACGAATGGCATGGTCGCCCCGATCTGTGCTGTACAGAGAAGACCGGGGGTTAACTTAACTGTTCGTTGACGAACCCGGACAGGCACGCTGGACGGCTGTAGAGAGTCGTGTTTTCAGGTCTTTTGCCCGAGCCAGTCCCGTTTTTCGACAGGCATGCATCGGAGTTGCTGTACACCGGAGTTTCTGTGCGGCCGAACCGGAAATCAACGTCGCTGGCCCCAAATCCGGTGATTGTAGTTGTTATGTCACGAGGGGATATGGTTTCATCCGCCATGACTGACGATTCGCCACATAAGAGACCGGCTACACAGGATTCTGGTAAGAGTCAGCCTGCAACCTTGATTCGTCTGGCCATTCTATGCCATCTCGCCGCGGTCGTGATCTTCCTGATGTTCACTTTGGCAGACCGAGGCCTTCTCGTGTCGCACTCGTTATCTCGATTCTTTCTGGATTACTGTGGTTTCCTGTTCGTCCTGTCCGCCATTGCATCGTGGGTGTGTCCGATCGTCGTTTCAGCACAGTTGTTCCGTGCGAACCTTACCGCGACTGTTCGTTTCAATTCTTTCGTTGCTGAGGCTGCACTGTTTATTGCCCAGTTCATAGTGCTATTGCCGGCGTGCATGTAATCGGAAGATGGGCCGCTAGCTGTCCGTTGAAAAACCGGGAAAGGCACGCAGGACGACTGGAAACCGTCTTGTTTTCAGGTCTCCTGCTCGAGCCAGTTCCGTTTTTCAACAGGCTGCTCGGCTCGAGATCGGAGGCCATGGCGATTTTTCGTCGCTGGGATTGGTAGACTTCGTCAGTCATGGATAAACCAGATGAGTGACGTCCGAAGCGTAGTCGCCCGGCGAGAGAGCAATCGTTATGGCCCGGACAATGTCACCGCTCTGCATCCGTTGACGATCATGGTGGACGTGGATGCTGCAACAAATCTGAAAATCAACTCGGCGGGTCCAATCCGGTCAGGTGTAAACTAATCGAATGTGAAGATCATGGACGAGTTGGAGAAACTACGGATCGATCGGACTTCCTGGGCGAGCGTTGCTTTTGCCGCCTCCAGCACAGACGAGCGAGGAACGTTCGACAACAATGAACGAGCCCGACTGAAAGTGCTTCTTGCGCTTCAGCACGACCGTCGCGAATCGGATGTTGACCTGCTCCGGTATCTGTTTACGAACGAGATTATCGCGGCGGAAAACGATAGCTTTCATGGAAGCGGACATGCGCTGACATTGGCGGCGTTCCTTCTGGCGCGGTTTCGCGATGTAAGCGATACTCCATTGTTCGCTCGCGCAAAGTTGGCGAACTTCGATACCGTCTGCGGTTTCCCTTTGGAATTCATGCTCTTTGCAGGCGGAGACGAAACAGCCGACTATCTTCAGGCGAATCGTCCGGAACTCTGGATCCGATTGCAGTCGTTTGATTTCACCGTTGGCCGCGACGAGCTTGAAGTATGGTGGCAGACGATGATTGAGAATTACCCGGATTCCGAGGAAGATGAACAATTGCTTGCACTCTACGAAAGAGCCCTTGCGTATGACGACCGGGACCGTGCACAACGCTGTCTTGAATTGTGGGATGTACAGGAACCCGATTCAGGTGCGAAATGGCAGCAATTGAAATTTGAGTATGCTCGAATCGGCGAATTCGGAATGGCGGCACAAATTGCAACCCGCATCCTGGATCATAGCGACAATTCCTGGGACAGAGCTTCCGCTTTGTGCGACCTGGTGAGCCTGTACCGACAAGCTGGTGAATTCTCCCTGTCATTGAATAACGCGGAGCAGTTGGATGCGACTCTGGCCACCTTTGAAGACTGGGTAGGAGTTGGCCTTGGCCGAATGGTGGTTCATGAGGTATTCGAGTTGTCGATTTCGCATCCTGATGCAGCCGACGCGTCTCGCGCTTTCTGGCTGGCTGACCGCTGGTTTCAGCGAAGTCGCAATCTTGCCCTCGTTGGCCTGGAGGCGGGGGCAACGGCAGCGCGCCGTTGTGGCCTCGCTGAAAAGGCCAGGGAATACGAGAACATTGCAGCGATAGAACGAAAACGAATCGATGAAATGATGAGCTGACTGGCGGTGGAAAGAACGACGGCAAAGGTAACTCGACGTCTTCACCTCACCTCACTGTCCGTTGAAGAATCAGGACAGGCACGCTGGACGGCTGCAAAAACGTCGTGTTTTCATGTCTTCCGCTCGAGCCAGTCCCGTGTTTCAACAGGCTTCTAAGCTAAGAAGGAATCTTCGAATCTTCAGCTCAGGCTGCATCTCTGACGATTTCGTCAACCAGTTTTCGTCGCCGTGTCCTCTTGCGTGCTTTGTGCAGATCTTTGTCTTCGGCTCCACTGGTTTCGGTGAAGAATGAGCCTGCAAGTAATCGGTAGAAGAACAACAGGGTGAATGCTCCAAACACCGCGGCGAAGAAACCCTTGCCGCTGATGGGATCAATTGACGCGTCACGGAAGAAAAACAGGACCGTGCCACAGCCGATGACACTGCCTCCAATCCCCATCAGCATCGTCGCGACTGCGCCGCCGGGATCGCGTCCAGGCATGACGGCCTTCGCAGCTAACCCCGTGAGCGTCCCAAAGCCCACCCAACGAAGCAGTTCGTTCAGGCTTGAACGAATGATCTCCATCATATCGACTTCGGACATAGATTTGGCTCCGAGTACATCCATGAGACGACGCTGGCGGTTCGGCGAATCCAGCCAGTTCGGGTGTCGGCTTGCCGGGGATTGCCTGTTTTTCTTTGCGCGCAACAGGAACCCTGAACGGAATTCTGGTCCCCTACCAAGGTGTCGGCATTTTCGGTTCTATGATTTGAGCCGGTTCTGGCGATCCCATCGAACCGACAGTAAGTCCCGCGTGTCGAGAATTCAGGCTTCTCATTCCTGCGCTGGCTTGCGAAAATGCGGTTGTCGGCGACGACTCATTGAAGTCCGTTCGGCTTCGGATGACAGAAGAACACATTTGTAAAGGCACTATCTTGGGCGATCCCAAACGAGAAGAATTGAGCGTTTCGAGCCAGAAGGCCATCCTGGTCGGAGTTTTCTCGCCCGATGAAGGCTTCACTCGGGAGGACGCTCTTGAAGAGCTTCGCGGTCTCGTCAAGACCGCGGGCGTTGAGGTCGTAGGGGAAATGGTGCAGATGCGCGATACTCCTCATACCTCACATTGTGTCGGCACAGGGAAACTGGAGGAGCTGAAGCAACTGGTTGAAGCCACGGATGCTCAGGTTGTGATCTTCGACAACAACCTGACTCCGTCTCAGGGCCGTGCCCTTGAGCAGGCGCTGGAAAAACCAATTGTTGACCGCAGTGAAGTGATCCTGGACATTTTTGCAACCCATGCGCAAACGCACGAAGCGATGCTGCAGGTCGAACTTGCTCAACTGATGTACTTTCGCACTCGCCTGAAACGCATGTGGACTCACCTTGAACGCATTGGCGGCGGTGGCACTGGTGGTCTTGGCGCGGGCCGTGGTCCGGGCGAAAAGCAGCTGGAAACAGACCGTCGACTGGTCGATAAACGAATCTCAGAACTGAAACGTAAGTTGAGAGAGGTTGAGCAGCGCAGGGAGCGAACTGTCTCATTGCGCCGCGATCTGCCGACGGTCTCGCTGGTGGGGTATACCAATGCTGGCAAGAGTACACTGATGCGGCAGCTGACGGGCGCGGATGTCCTTGTTGAAGACAAGTTGTTCGCAACGCTGGATACCCGAACCCGACGTTGGAGCCTGCCTGGCTTCGGGGAAGTGTTGCTTAGCGATACGGTTGGTTTCGTTCGCAATCTGCCACACCATCTTGTCGCATCGTTCCGATCAACTTTGGAAGAGGCTCGCCATACGGACCTATTGCTGCATATCGTGGATGCAAGTAACCCGGAGGCGGAACGGCAAATTCACACCGTTTATCAGGTGCTGAAAGAGATCGGGATTGAATGTTCGAATGTCTTGCTGGTATTAAACAAGGTGGATCGAATCGAAGATCAATCGCTTGTGGATGTGCTGCGTCGGCACTACGTCGATACGGTTACAATCAGCGCTGCGACGGGGGCTGGCACGGACCGACTGGCTGCGGTTGTCGCGGAACGGCTTTCCGGGGGATTTTGCACCGTCAGTTTTGAAACGGGTAGCGGTAACGGGAAACTCTTCGCGTGGCTGTCGCAGCACGCAACAGAAAGTACCCGCACATACACGGATGAATCGGCTGCACGCGTAAAAATTGAATGTCAGATTCCTCGACCATTCGTCAGAGTGATGCCCAAAAACGATGTGGAACAACTGGTGATCGATGGTGAAGCTGTCATCGAAGTTGCTGCAGACGAATTCGAGGAATTCCTCAGGCAGCGTAACGCTCACGCCGAGGCCGCTGTCGTGTCAAGCGACCCTCTGACTTCATCCGGTGAAGAACATTAATCGCGAAGTCGACTGCCCGTGAGATTCAGAAACAGCCGTTCCAGATTCGGTTCCAGTGTTCGGATGGACCGCACAGTGACAGAATGATCGGCAAGGCTTTTCAGCAGGTTTGTGACCTCCGTGTGGAGCGCAGTTTCTGAAAATGTATCAGATGTCCGCACTCTTAAGATGGCGTCAGAACCGTCGATTCCGGTTTCGGCAATGACATTCGACGCCAGCCCGAGCTCATCGGGTATGATGGGTTGGGTGAGCCGGAGTTCAACTTCAAACGGGATCTGCAGCAGCAGTCTGTCGATGGTGTCGCACGCCAGAAGTTTGCCGTGGTCGATGATTGCTGCCCGTGCGCAAACGGCCTCAACTTCTTCCATGTAGTGACTGGCGTAGATGACCGCAGTTCCGTTCTGTTGCAGATGTCGTACGCAATCCAGCAGATGAGCACGGCTCTGCGGGTCCACACCCACAGTTGGCTCATCGAGTACCAGAAGCATTGGACGATGCATAATGGCAGCGGCAAAGTTCAGGCGTCTTTTCATACCTCCGGAAAACGTTCCGGCATAATCGTCGGCACGACCTGTGAGTCCCACTCGTTCTAAAGCTTCGTCCACACGTTCGCGCAGAGTTTCACCGCGAAGCCCATACAGCTGTGCGAAGAACGAGAGATTCTCACGCGCGGTCAGGTCGGAATAGATGGCAAGATCCTGCGGTACGACTCCCAGTGGTCTGCGTGATTCCAGATCATTGCGAAGCATCTGACGGTTGTTAAGCGTGACGGTCCCGGAATCGGCATCGAGGACGCCTGCAATCATCATCATTGTCGTTGACTTACCGGCTCCATTGGGGCCGAGCAATCCGAACGCTTCACCCGCGTTGACGCTGAAAGAGAGCCCATCAACGACTCTGCGATCGCCATAGGTCTTGTGAAGTTGATGCACTTCGAGAAGAGACGGCATTAGTAATTGGTGACCTGAAAGGGGGAAGACCGGAAGAAACCGTTCGGAAGGGCGAAGCCAACCAGCACCAGTCACCTGGCCCGCTGGCGGCGTGTCGATTGCTTCGCCCTTCCGAACTTATCTGACTATTTCTTCTTCAATGTCTGCATGAATTCCACGAGGTCGGCCAGTTCCTGAGCAGAGATAATCTTCTGCAAATCGGAGGGCATTAGCGAGGATTTTTGCTTCACTAACTCTTCAATTTCTGAACGTTTGAATGTTCTGATAATCGCATCATCCCCCTTAATGCTGATCGAGTTATCAGTAGTGCTCGTCAATAATCCCGAAACCGTGGTGCCGGATGTCAACACAGCAGTCCAGGCTTCGTAGTTGTGGCTGATGCCGGCACTTGGAAACAGGACGGATTCGAACATCGCCTCGCGGCTGAGTTTGCTGCCAATTTCCGAGAGATTCGGGCCGATCTCACGTCCCATTCCATCCACAACATGGCATTTGTGGCAAGTGCCAGTGGTAAAGAACACCAGTCGGCCGTTCTGTGCGTCCCCACGCATCTGAATGAGCTCGCTGACAGGTGGAGTTGGTTTATCATCTTTTGATGGTGGTAATGGAAACAATCGTTGAGCCTGCTCCCGCGCGTTTCGAGATGGTGACGCATGCAACGCTGCGGCTATGGCTTGTGTCAATTCCGGATCGATGGTGTCTTCTTCAACAGACTTGACGAGTTCCATCGCCGCGTTGTTCACCTTTGCCGCGGCGCGAACGCACGCACGACGCACCTCAATGTTGACCTGATCGTTTCTGATGACGGCAAGCAAAGGTCCGCTGATGGCTCCACTTTGCGTATTACCCATGGCTTCTGCTGTTGCGATTGCTGCTTCGGTGTTTTCACCTCGCAGTGCCTCATTGATGAGCTGCCATTGTTTCAGACTCAGCAGGGCGGAGATGGCTTCCACGCCGATCTGTTCCGCAGGATGTCGTCGAGCCAGTTGAAGCAATTCCGCGTAATGTTGCTGACTTTGAAATCTTTCCACGAGTCGAACAAATTGTGAGGTACCGATGGTCTGTTTCAACACAGTTGCTAACGCGGATTTTGCATCGCTCGATTCTGCATCGGTGCCTGACAATCGAGCTAATGACTCTGCAATGATCATTTCGGACGTCGTTGGCGGGTAAGACCGGATCCTGTCTGGCTGAAGGAGCTTCAGACAGAGCCCCGAAACGACTTCACGGCTGTCGAAATCGAGTGAACGAAAGTATCGCAATAAGTTTTCGTGAGCGGTGTCGAGGGAATCCCGCTTTGCAAGATCGGTGATGGCAGCCATCTTCAGGCCGGCAGCGACCTTACCTCTGCCACGCCAGACGAGGTCAAGAAATACTTCGGAAGGGGCTGACTTCTGAAGTGACGGCAACGCAGAATTCCATTCCTGCTCTGTTGTCAAAGAAATGCCAAGAGATTCGAGGTACCAACGGTCCGTTCCATCGTAGCCGCCAGCGAGTGCCACCCACAGCTTCGTCTTCTCTGGCGAGCTTTTCTCGTTGCGAAGAGCAACCGCACATTCTCTTCGTACCTGCGCCGATGAGTCGTCAGCGAGTTTTGCAATCAGAGGCAAAACGGGCATGCCCGTTCGGCGGGCGAGTCGAAGGCCGACGATACGAATGTCGCTCTCGTCGTCGGCGATGGCAAGGTCGACGTACTTTTGGGTGCGGTCAGCAATTTGACCAAGGAGCCACAATGCTCTGGCTCGGAACCGAGTGTTGGGATCGGACTGGAACATTTTCAGCAATGTTGATTCAGCTGCGACACCAGATTCCTTTAGTTTTGTGAATGCCAAAAATCGAGTCGCAACATTGGGGCTCTTCAACGCCCGAGCGGCACCCTCGACTGTGCTGAAGTCATGCTTTGGAACGGAGTAGGGCTGCCCGGGAAGTGAGACACGGAACAGTCGACCGCGAGTCACATCGCCCTGTCGATGGCCACCGACACCGGGATCATACCAATCGGCTACGATCAGGCTGCCATCAGGAGCGACGCAAACGTCAGACGGCCGGAACCACTGATCCCGAGTCCCGACGAGAATATCATTGACGCTGGCCGAGTACCCGGCACCATTGCTGTTTACCGAATAGCTGCGGACGACATTTGGACCAGCGTCGCAATGGATGAGCTGGTTGATGAATCGTTCGGGGAGTCTGTCGCCTTCATAACAAATCATGCCGGTCGGTGATCCTGCTCCGGTTTGCAACAGGTTCGGTACGACACCCGGATCATTCAGGTGCCAGTGTTGAAGTGGAATTTCCTTCTCCAGATTGGTTCGAGCTTCACGCCAGCCGGCGCCTGAGATCTCATCCTTGTATCCGTAGTTGCCGTACTCCATCACGTAGTTGATTCGAACTCCTTTGTTGCCGTCATCGTCATTGTCCGACTGCCAGACTGTTCCAAAACTGTCGACACAGAGTTCCCAGTTATTTCGAAAATTCCATCCCAGAGTGTCGACTTTGCTGCCGTCCGGTTCGCAGCGAAACGCCATACCTTCCTGATAGGGATGGCGATGAGCGATGACTTCATTGCCAGCGATATCAACAACAAGAGAACCATCCGGATTGTGGAGTTCATTGCCACTGTTACCAAAGTTGAAATACAACCGCCCATCCGGTCCAAATGTGAAACTATGGATGCCGTGATCGTGCTGCGTGCCCTTGATGCCCGTAAACAGAATTTCCTTGCGGTCGCACTTTTGGTCACCGTCGTCATCGTAAAAACAAAAGACACTGTCCCCGGCAGAAACGATCACTTTGTCGCCGAGCACACATACTCCATGCGCGGAATCAATATCACGCCCCTGGTAAAATGTGGTTTCTTTATCTGCGACACCATCTCCATCGGTGTCTTCCAGAATCAGAATTCGATCGCCTTCTGCACGTCCGGGATTACTCTTGTTGGCAAACTGTCGGTAGTTCACCACTTCGCAGACCCAGACTCTCCCAAGGTGATCAATGTCGATATTCGAAGGGCTTAACAACATCGGTTCTGCAGCAAACAGACTCGCCTCAACGCCGTTGGCCACATCTATGCCGGCAAGGGCAGTCGCTGGATCGCGTCCGTCTCCACTCGCCTGTACACGCGTCGGTGGAGCGGACGTGTAGACAAGAAACTTCACGCTGCTGGCCGTCCCACCGGATTGGTCTGTCCCGCCATTGTCGAGGCCGCAGGTTGCGGTGAATCTGGTATATCCCTCTGGTAATACGAAATGAATCACAGAATTGGCGTGTGTCCCGATTCCGTATTTGACAGGCTTGCCGTCGATCCTCAGCGATGTCCCACCCGCATTCAGGTTGATTGCCGGAATTCCCCAATCACTTGAAGCTGTCTTCCACTTCAGATCGGTCAGTTTCAGATCCCCAGTCGGGCCGCTGAGCTTCGGTTCGGCCCAGTCCGCCCAGTCGCAGGTGAAGCCATCACCTCCATCTGACACCACAAGATACAGGTCCGTTGCTCCTGAAATGTCAGCTTCGACAGGAACGGCGTGGCTCGCGGTAGCTCTCGTGATCACTGCGGTCTCAGCCACTGGCTTCTCCTGAGCACGCGATACCCCAATCAGGCAAACTGCGGAAAGGAAAACAAGCGATATACGTCGACGCTGGAACTTCACAGTGACGGCTCCTGGCGATAATTGGAGATTCTGAAATGGAACGGAAGTGACAGGACAGCGGCAGATGATCACAAAATTGACCATCAGATTCCAGCAACTATGCAGCAATTGCCGCTCGGCAACTGAGTCCCATTCGGATCAGCCCTGAGGGCGATTGCGACTGATCCGACTGAAATCGCCGGTTCTTCCGGGGCCAATTTTTCATTGGCAGTTTCGCGTTCCATTCGACAAATACCGTCCGTGGTTTTTCACAGCAGATCAGATGGAATCGAGCGGCGTCGCATGGGTATCCATGTGCGATCGATCGTTTGGTCACTCGTTTGGGGCCTTCTCCGTACGGCCTGTCGAACAGCGGAACTCCATTCGTGGCAGGGAAACCAGATGGCCTGATCTGCCTGTTATTTTGCAAGCTTCAGGAAGTTAATATTAGCCGTGGAAGCCAAGTCGAGTTCCGGGCGTTACACACGAGCTCACAGATTGACTTGGATGGCGAGGCTGTCCGTCGTGTAAACAGCCGTGGATAAAATAAGCCCAACCGTGATTGGTTGGGCTTATTTTGTTCTGTCTTTGGTGAATGAATTTCATTCAGTCGGTGAGTTCGAAATCCAGTTTGTTTTCTCCGTCGCTGTTGACCATTACGACGAGGCCTGATGTTTCAGGCTTTGCATATTTGTCTGGAATTTCGTTTTTGAGTTCGGGCATTTTCTCGCCTTCATTCAGTCCGGGTGGAACGTACTCAGGCGATTCGGTGTCGGCTTCCACTGCGACTGACTCTTGTGGCGGCTGGTATTTTGTAATGCTGACGGAGTGTTTTCCTTCGACAGCACCATCATTGGATCCGAATGTTGTGAGCTTGTAGTTGCCCTGATCGTCAGTTCGTCCAAAGGCAGCCCTTTCCTGTCCATCCGCGTCGAATTTGATATCGGCGCCGGCGACCGGTGCTCCTTTGTAGGTGATTTTTCCTGAGACCGGATAGACAGGCGGTCGGTTTGTCGGTTGCTGACTACCGCATCCAGCCAGCAGCACCATTGCGATGGCAAATCCACAGAAGAGTTTCATAACTGAATTTCCTTAAGTAGTGGGTCACCTATTGAGAATTGGTGAATTTTCGGATAGACTCGAAACGCAGAGTAAAGTTTCCGAATAAAAGGAAGGGTTAGACTGATGGTAGCTTCGGTCCCCTTCATCATCGAGTTGTCAGTAGCGTTATCTATTTTTTCCCCTATTCAGGAGATGTTGAATGAGATCACTTAGGATGCGTCATCGTGGGTTTACGTTGATTGAATTGCTTGTTGTGATTGCAATCATCGCCATTCTGATCGCGCTGTTGCTTCCAGCGGTTCAGCAGGCCCGCGAAGCAGCACGCCGAACGCAGTGCAAAAACAATTTGAAGCAGATCGGTCTCGCGCTGCACAACTATCACGACGTGTTCGATCGCTTCGTGTATCAGAAGGGTGGCACGAACGGTTACGGCAGCACAGCACGAAACGACGGTAACTACAACCGACGCTCGGGCATGATCAGTCTGCTGCCGTATCTGGAGCAGGCGAATCTGTATCAGGCCGTTGAAGCTGGCGACACGTCAGGTGCCAATGGCCAAACATTGCCAGTTCCACCGGGTGGTGCTGCTCCGTGGAGCGGCTGGCGTGTCTGGTGGGTCCAGATTCCTTCACTCCGCTGTCCTACAGATCCCGGAATTATCACTGCACGTGGAACGTCGAATTACGCATTCTGTCGTGGCGACAGCTATGCTTACACATCGAACAACCGCGATGCGAATGCGAACAGTGGTCTGTTTGCACGCAACATTTGCTACGGTATTCGTGATATCACCGACGGTACCAGCAATACAATCGCATTCGGCGAGCGCGTTCAGGCAAGTTTTGGTCAGGGCGGAGCTGCCGGGCGTGACAAGCGTGAAGCGACCTACATGGGTGTTGCAGCGATCACAACAAGCGGTCCGGGCGCCTGCCTTGCGGCCGCCAACGCAGTGTTGAGCGGTGGCCGGTACACGACAGGTGCGAATGTGAAAGGAAAGTTCAGTTCAATCTGGCAGGATGGACAGCCGGAGAATGTTGCATTCAATACCGTTCTGGCCCCGAACGCACCGTCCTGCACCAACAACACCAACAACAATGCGGATTCTTCGTTTTCCATCCTGAATGCCAGCAGCTACCACACCGGAGGTGCTCAGGTATTGATGGCTGACGGATCAGTACACTTTATCAGTGAGAATATTGACACTGGTAATCTGGGTGCTGTAAAGAATACGACCAACGGTCCAAGCCCCTACGGCGTCTGGGGCGCTCTTGGAACTCGCATTGGTGGAGAAGTGATCGGGGAGTACTAAATCGACTTCTCCTGAGAGATTCGATCTGGTGAGTCTCGTGTAAACACATGAAAGAGGCAGCTGTTCAGCTGCCTCTTTCTTTCTTGATCTCCGGTGGAGTCTGCTGGTTCCAGATCTGCCGTAGAAACACGGGCAGATGGCGACGATAGAATTCGATGCCGGATTCCGCCAGCCTTCGATGCGCCACGCCCTTCATCTCCACAAACCTCGGCCTGATTCCGGTTCGAGACTTGTCAGGAGCGAACGACATAAGTCGTTTTCCCATTTCGATGGGGACGATGTCATCTGTGTTTCCATGAAAGCAAAGAATTGGTGTATCGATTGTCTTGATGAAGCTTGCCGAGTCGAATCGATCTCGCAGTAGCCATCGGACTGGGACCCATGGGTAATGAAAAGCTGCGGTTTCGACCATGGACGCAAAGGTAGCAACCAGGACAAGTCCAGCTGGCGTGGAGCCTGTACTGGACAGTGTTGAAGCCAGACGGACTGCGACAGCGCCACCAAGAGAGACTCCCGTCAGGCAGATTGAGTCGTCTGTATATCCCAATGATTTTGCAAAGTGCCACGCTGCGATTGCATCCCTGGCCAGTCCTTCCTCTGAAGGGGTGCCTGTGGAATCTCCATAGCCACGGTAGTCGATCGCAAGCAAACTGACGCCAAATTCATAGAACAGCTTGTACCAACCGAGACGACCAGACCGATTCCCTGCGTTGCCGTGAAGGAAGATGATCAGGCGAGAAGAATTCACTGCCTGTGAATTGTCGAAGGGGAGGTACCAGGCCCCGAGAGATTCGTTGTCCGGTGTGGGGATGCAAACGTCGCGAGCCGCGGGATAGTACTGAAGCAATTCGGGATAGAGAGCAACCTGAAGCAGACTGTTGCATTCAGGTTTGTAGATTAACCTGCGTTGAAGGGAAACAAGCATCGTGTTTGTTCAGGGGGGAATCGGATGAGCAGAACGTCACAACGCAGCCCTGCGTCCCGGTTGTGACTTTTGAATTGATTCAGTGCCACACGCCCCAGCTGTCGGCAACATCTTGGCAGGGCTGCATAGCCCGCCTGGATTGAGAGCCTGGCGTACATCTTCCATGACTTTCAAACTTTCCTCACTGAACAGTTTGGGCATGAAGTTGATCTTTTCAATGCCAATTCCGTGTTCTCCTGTGACACTTCCGCCGAGTTCGATACATCGGTCGAGTATTTCTTCACTCGCGAGAAGGACACGCTGCACCTGCTCGGAATCCCGTTCATCAAACAAGAGAATTGGGTGAATATTGCCATCGCCTGCATGAAAAACGTTCACGATTCGAATTGAGTGGCGATGGCCGATGTCAATGATGCTGGCAAGAATCTCCGGTAATCTTGTTCGTGGTACAACGCCATCCTGAGTGCAGTATCCTGAGCTCAGACGACCGATAGCGCCGAAGGCCTGCTTTCGGCACTTCCACAAGAGTGCTCTTTCTTCTTCCGTTGAGGACAGCCGGACTTCGCGTGCAGCGTTCGACTTGCAGAGCCGGGTAATGGTTTCGGCTTCAGCATCGACTGCACAATCCAGTCCGTCGACTTCTATCAACAGAACTGCGCCGGCATCGAGAGGAAAGCCAAAGTGGTACGCGGCCTCCAGGGCACCGACGATGCCCTGGTCCATCATCTCCAGTGCAGCCGGAATGATACCGGCACCGATGATACTGCTGATCGCTCGAGTCGCATCATCCACGGTTTCGAATACCGCCAGCATCGTCCGATAGGCTGACGGATCTCGTGTGATCTTTACCCAAACACGGGTCACCACGCCGAATGTACCTTCGCTGCCGACGAACAATCCGGTCAGGTCAAACGAATCTGTTTGCCCACATGGGCCGCCAAACTGAATGATTTCTCCGCTGGGATCAACGAACTCAACACCCAGAACATGGTTGACTGTCACACCATATTTCAAAGTGTGCGGGCCACCGGAATTTGTGGCAACGTTGCCACCGATTGTGCATGCTCCCTGACTTGAGGGATCTGGCGCGTAATGGAAGCCACTTCCAGCCAGAGCGCGTGTGAGACGCACATTGACGACGCCAGGTTCCACGACGGCATACCTGTCCCGAAGATTGATCTCCAGAATGCGATTCATTCGAGTCAGCGAGATCATTACGCCACCGCCGACAGGCAGGCATCCACCTGCAAGACTTGTCCCGGCTCCCCGAGGAACAAACGGGACTCCGTACTGGTTACACGCGATGACGATGCGACTAATCTGGTCACTATTGCGAGGGAAGACGACGACGTCAGGGACGGCTTTCTCCACGACGTATCCGTCGCATTCATACACGAGCAGTTCGTCTGAAGAATCGAGTACCGCATCCCGACCTGCTATCTCGCACAACTGCCGAATGAACTCAGGCGTAACGATGGGGTTAGTAGATGGCATTGATTCGGCCTGCGTGGAAGATAACTGTCACGGAGAGAAGAAAGCAGGGTGCTGAAACAAGAACTATCGACAGCGCTCTGAATGCAAATATCCGGAGCAAAGTTTTTACGTCCGGGCTCAGGATCGGAGTTTCTGTTCCCGAAATTCGCATAAAGAGGTCAGGACTAGTACCCAAGGCCATTTTTTCGAATGTGCACGTATGGATCAAATCCACCAGGGTCCTGATGTGCATGAGCTACCGTGATGTTTGCCAGCCAGATCACGTGATCGCCAGCATCCAATTTCGATTCCAGCACACCCTCCATTGATGCCATAGCCCCTTTGAGAACCGGTAAACCGTTGTTTCCTTCAGTGGTCTCGATGCCCTGGAATGCATTGGCATCGGGCTCAAAGCCTTTTCCAAAATGACCGAACAACACTTTGTCTCCTTTGGCAACCTGATTGAGTGTGATGGCAGAACCCACTGCCAGCCAGTCGTTCAGGTAGCGAGACTTGTTGACGGCAATTGTCACCTGAGGTGGCGCGAACGAAGCCTGCTGAATCCAGCTTGCAAGCAGGCCTGTGCTTCTTCCATCCGGTCCGCCGGCAACCAGGATAAAGACGCCGCTTGGTATTCGGCCGAGAACCGGAGCAATCGAAGAGCAGGGTTCAGAAGTATTGGATTCGGTCATCGGGCTCTACTTTCCGTTGGGTCGGTCAAACAAATT
Organism: Planctomycetaceae bacterium; assembly: GCA_041398825.1. Taxonomy (NCBI): domain Bacteria; kingdom Pseudomonadati; phylum Planctomycetota; class Planctomycetia; order Planctomycetales; family Planctomycetaceae; species Planctomycetaceae bacterium. The sequence goes on from JAWKTX010000009.1 coordinate 237,415, forward strand.
TGCGAAATCTGCTGGTCAGCACACAGCGCCGGCAACTCAGCCACCAATGGAATGCATCGGGCGATTCGGCTGTATGAAGCGGGCTGTATTGATTTCGTGGCCTTCTTTCTTGTCAGCAATGCATCTTATCATCGCATCGGCAATTCTGTCGTCGGACTGCTGGTCTCTAAGCAATGGTTTGATATCTGTTTCTTCAAGGCTGAACAAACAGTTTCTCAGTTTGCCATCTGCAGTTAATCGGAAGCGATTGCACGAGCCACAGAATGGCCTGGATACGCTTGCGATTAATCCAATTTGTCCGCAGCCATCCCCAAAACGGTAATCCTGCGATGGTGAGCTCGCGTTTCCGAATTGGACGGGCTCAAGACTGCCAAACTCTGCTTCGAGGCGGGCAATGATTTCATGGGCGAACAGGACTTTTTCACGCTGCCACTTCGCATCTGCATCGAGAGGCATAAATTCGATGAATCGAACGATGGTGTTCGTTTCCCTGGCCAGGCGGCCAAATGGCACGATCTGATCTTCGGTGAGGCCACGTATCGAAACAGCATTCAACTTGATAGGTTCGAAGCCTGCATCGCGGGCCGATTGAATGCCTTCAATGACTTTCTCGTAACCTTCACGACGAGTAATCCTGCGGAAAACCGCGGGATCAAGTGCATCCAGACTGATGTTCAGGCGGGCGAGGCCGGCGTCTCGCAGTTGACGGGCCTGTTCCGCAAGCAAAATACCATTTGTCGTCATCCCGATGTCGCGAATGCCCGGGATTTTCACGAGCAACGAGATCAGCTTGTGAAGATCTCTTCTCACCAGGGGTTCACCACCCGTCAATCGGATGCGATCAATGCCAAGGCCTGCACTGATGGTTGCCACTCGCGTGATTTCTTCAAACGTGAGCAGGTGATCTTTGGGCAGAAACTCTACGTTGTCTGCCGGCATACAATAAAAGCAGCGAATATTGCATCGATCTGTGACGCTGATGCGAAGATTATTGTGTTGTCGACCGAATCGATCCACGAGTTTGCGATCGAACTCTTCTGCATTCGGGCCATTCGCGTCATTACATTCGTCAGCCATTGGGGTGTACCCATTCGGTGGAACCGTCCACATAATTCTCCTGTTTCCAGACCGGCACTCTCTCTTTAAGCGTGTCGATCAACCATCGTCCAGCCTCGAAAGCGTCAGCGCGATGGGGAGCACTGACCGCGACTGCAACACTGATCTCACCAAGACCAAGGGATCCGATACGGTGGACAATCCCAACATTGCAGACGCGGTGATTTCTTCGAACTTCTTCTTCGAGTTCAGTCATTGCCGACTTTGCCATCTCCGGATAGGCTTCGTACGTGAGGGAAGCGGTCTGCAAATCGTTGGTGAATTCTCGCACCGTTCCAAGAAACAGAACGACTGCTCCAGCACGATGATCGCGGACGGATTCTGTCAGGCTGGAATAGTCGATGACGTCTTCTGTCAGTTCAATCATTATCGCTTCTGCTTAGAGTGGAAGTTCAAAGAGCGGTTGATCTCCAATCGTCTCGAACGATGTGTCTCCGACAAAGATAGCTCCTGCCTGCGGATGTCTTTTCTGCTGGTCTGCGGGCATATGCTCAACCGCCGAAGTCAACACAAGACGGACACGGCCTTCGTGTTCAATTAGCTGGGGGCATGTGACACGCGGAGACCCAGCGCAGGTCCAGATGGTTTCGAGTTGCCCCTCCTGCAGAGAATACTGCCTGGCGGCCCCGAAGTGTGGATCTCCCGGATCGTACAGTGCGACGATCAGGCTCTTATGGTCTGGTGTGACAATCATTCCGTCCGGAAAGACCTCTTCATCTGAGAGGTCAACGATCACCCTTGGTTCAGAAAGGATGCCGGCATCAATATTCAGGACGCTGGAAGTAATTGTCTTTGAAGGTGAATCGATATCGATCAGATTCAGCACACCGTCGTCATCGCGAACGATGGCTTTCCCGTTCGAACAAATCTGGTCGTCCCGGAGCTGGATCAACTGCCTGTCACTTCTGCGCCAGAGGTAGAGACCGGCTTTCTTTGTCTTAAATTCCAGTTCTTTGCAGCCGAGAACCAAATTCCCTTCAAAGATGACTCCGTCATTGATGATGGTGTTCGTCGTGTTTCGGTCCACTTCCGTGGCGAATGCCGTCCAGCTTTGATTCGAGGTGTCAAACAATCCAAGCTCTCGTTCGACTCCTGCAACGAAGACGCCCGCGCTTGTGGTTGGAAAAGCAAACCCAGGCCGGCCGGGTAATTCGAACGATCTGTTTTGCCGTGTTCTTGTGTCAAGGAGATTGATAGAGCCGCTGGACGACGCAGCTCCGTGTTGAATGGCCACCCAACTCATCAGGTCTGGTCCTGCGGTGTATGGACCTTCCGGGAGAAACCGAAGTTCTTCTGATTCCGGGTGGAAGAGCACTTCCGTTTCAATAATCTTCATTAACGGGATCCTTCGAGTACGGAAAGTCGCTGTTGGTTTGTGCCGGTTCGAGAAAACTGTTCGCGGACAATGAAACAAACGCCAAAAACAGTCCGTTTGATGCGGCAGTGATTTCTCACCAAATCACTTTTTAACAGATCACGCGGTTCCCACAACGAATTCGGCTTGGCTCGGTTGAACATCACGAAGGAAATCGCAATCCTTCACGTCTCGTGAGATCGTTTCAGAGTATTTGAAAAGGATTATAAGATGTCCATGTACGTAGGCGAATCGCTGAAAGGCGATGGCAATGAAGTTGCTCATATTGACCTTCTGATCGGTGACAAGGCTGGTCCGGTTGGCGTTGCATTCGCCAATGCACTGGCAGACCAGAAAATGGGTCACAGCAACCTTCTGGCAGTTCTGACGCCGAACATTGCCGTAAAGCCTTCGACCGTCATGATCACCAAGGTCACGATCAAGGGCGCGCGTCAGGCCGTTCAGATGTTTGGGCCAGCTCAAAAGGCCGTTGCGGACGCCGTGACGGATTGCGTGAAGTCCGGAGTCATCCCGAAAGACCAGTGCGAGAATCTTTGCATCGTCTGCGGTGTATTCATTCACTGGGAAGCAGCCGATGACAAGAAGATCTACGAATACAACTACGAAGCTACCAAAGAATCGATCGAGCGAGCCATGAAGAATTCTCCTTCCGTGGATGAAGTTCTGGCCGCACGTGACACCGCTTCTCACCCGTTCTACGTTGCTTAATCGACCTCAGGCGAATGCTGAGCGTTCAGATTCTTGATCGGCGACGCTGATGAACAACCAAAGCCACCGGAATATTCCGGTGGCTTTTTTCGTGATCAACGCGTAAGTACCGAACGCGGTGGGAGCAGCTCTTCCTCTGTGAATCTTCTGGCCCCAAAAAAGCTGGCTTACAGCCCCGAGATCATGTTTTGAGCGTACTCCTGAAGTCCGCTTCTTTGCTGAGGAGTGAGTTGAACTGCAATGCGGTCACCTTCGCGGAGTCCGGCGGTGACACAGACAGCCTCATCGTTTGATTCACCCACCTGGATCGCTCGAGGCTGCAAGCCTGCATCCTCATAGACCCACACAAAATTCCGGCCCCCGACGCCGACGACGGATTCATTCGGAACCGTTAACGCGTCAACATCTTCGAATAGTGAGATGGTAACATTGGCATCCATCTTCAGCCGGATGATCGACGCCTGTTCGGGCGTGGGCTTCAGTTGAATGTCCAGGTAGTAGTCGCGAACGTCCGGCGTGTAATAGCTGCGAGATTTTGGGTAGTTGGAAATGTGCACGATTTCACCGGCGACGGGAGTCTCTTCAAACCCTTTCAGTTGCACGCTCACGGGTGTGCCGATACGAACACGGGTGATCAGCGATTCGTGAAGAGAGACGGTGACTTTTTTGTGGCGTTCGTCTGGAATGCGGAAAATCGGCTGCTGGAAATAGGCTCGTTTTCCCTCTTCCACCGATCTGCGTCCGCGACTGAGGTCATACCAGGAATTTGCGTAAATGACCTGCCCATCGGAAGGGGCCTTCATGGTGCAGGCTGCGATACTTTCACGAGCTGAATTCACGTATCGTTCGTAGATCTGGACACGTCGTTCATTTGCAAGCGTCGTGAGCCTGGCCTTTGTTTCCGCCAGAGAATTCATGATTTCCGTACGCAGAACGTCTCGGTCAGCGTTGCTCGCTCGAAACTGCAGCCGGAGTTCATTTCTTGGGTGGGTGAATTCGTTGCTGAGAAAAAGGTCTGCCTGCAGTTTCCGAACACCCTCTGTTTTCTGCTGAAGAATGAAATTGGCCTGATCCAGCGTTCGGTGGTTGACAAAACCCTGCGCCCAAAGCCGTTCGGTATAGGCGAACTCTTCACGCGCTGATTCGAGTTGTTCCTGCCAGAGTGAGAGGTCCTGCTCAAGTTTATCCAGAAGCTGAGGATGGGTCGCGTGCAGATACTGATCACGCTCATTCAAAGCTGTTTGAGCGGCAAACTTGGACTGTGCGAGTCTGCGTTCATTCGCGGATTTCAGCAATTCCTCGTCCTGAACAGAGCCCTCAAGAGTTGCCCTTGCGCGTATCAGGGGTACATCTCTGGCCCGCAGAAACTCCTCGACTTCTGACGAATCCAGTACGCAAACGATATCGCCCTTCTGAACCCAGGTTCCTTCGGGCACGATGCTGAGGATCGTCGTGGACCATCGACACTCTGACGAAACAGTCTCCGACTTGAGTGGTTCGACGTTTCCAGTGAGTTCGATGACGTCAGAGAAATGGCGAGGCTGGACATCATACAGAGAGAGTTCAACCGGCTCATGATCCCGGTTTACGGCTCCCACCCCTGCCAGCAACACCAGCGCAACCAGCAATGCGGAGCAGGATGCTCGAAACAGGTGGGCGGTCGTCCATCGAATGCTCGGCATGGGCGATTTTTCTGTGAGGGAATCAGGAGGCCGCGCGGCAGCCGCCTCAGACGAGGACCTTGCCATCACGGTGAAATGTACGGAGATTTGTGTCTGACGGGGGAGGGAGGTGTGTCAGACGGCAGGAATATCGATCAACACGTTTATTATCGGCACCAAATTAAGTTTATCAACACTAAAGGTATTCTGTGGGACGGTCGTCAGCAGTCAAATCAAAGTTGGCAGTGGCATCCTTCAATGCCACAATTTCCCGGAATCAATCCATTGCGTCCCCAAAATCGGGCAACATCCTGTCGCGGGGCGAACTGCTTGTCGCAATTCTGCGTCTGGGTCCGGTTGAAAGAGTGTTGCGGGTTTCTGTAAATCCAACTGGTGTCTAGAATTCGGCCCGACACAAAGTGACGGGCCGTTCCTGTTGGATGGGCGGAAACTCCTGCGAGTTTTGCCTTGAAGTGTGAACAGGAAGCGGCACGATTTGAATCGACCGAAACGTTCCTACGCAGTTAACGCTTGTTCAGCAGATCAACCCAAATTCAATGACCAGCAAACCCGACATCCGTGAAATTCTTGACCAGCGCATCATGATCATCGACGGGTCGATGGGCGCGCTGATTATGGCGAATAACCCTACCGAAGAGCAGTATCGCGGCGAACGCTTCAAAAAGCACCATATCGACGTCCGCAACGCCACCGACCTGCTGGTCCTGACACAGCCTGATCTGATCAGTGGGATTCATCGACAGTATCTGGACGCCGGTGCGGATATCATCGAAACCGACACCTTCAATGCGTCGATTGTCGGCATGAAGGAGTTTGAACTGTCTCATTTGGTGCGCGAACTCAACCAAACCGGTGCGGAACTGGCACGCAAATGCGCCGACGAATACACGGCAAAGAATTCTAAGAAGCCGCGATACGTGGCCGGCAGTATTGGCCCGACCAATGTGCAGTTATCGATGAATGCCGATGCACCCGGCACTCGCGTTGTGACGTTCGATGCCATGGTGGAATCTTACGCCGAACAGGTTCGAGGACTACTGGACGGGGGAGTCGATCTGCTGCTGCCCGAAACCAGCTTCGACACGCTGAACATGAAGTCCTGCCTGTTCGCCATTTCGAAAGTCTTCGAGGAACGCGGTACGGAAGTTCCCGTGATGATTTCGGGAACGGTGTTTGCCGGTGGAGTGACTTTGCTGGGGCAAACGGCGGAAGCCTTCTACACGGCAGTCGAACACTTCCCGTCATTGAGCATCGGGTTCAACTGCGCGCTGGGGCCCGCTCAGATGAAGCCGTATTTGCAGACGCTGTCTGAGATATCAACTCGATACGTGACCTGCTATCCCAATGCCGGCATGCCCGACGGCATGGGAGGCTTCGACAACACGGCCGCTGAATTTACAGAAGCGATTGTCAGTGCGGCGAAGGCCGGACTGGTGAACGTCGTCGGCGGCTGCTGCGGAACGACGCCGGAATTCATCGCGAGCGCGGCCGAAGCCGTCAAGAATATGAAGCCCCGCAAGCCGTCATCCGGCACAGGTAACTCAACCTATTCCGGCTTTGACTATCTGGAACTGCGACCGGAATCCAACTTCCTGAATGTCGGCGAACGGACCAACGTCACGGGCTCGCGGATGTTTGCTCGTTTGATCCGAGAAGAAAAATACGACGAAGCTCTGAGTGTCGCGGCCAACCAGGTCGAGGGCGGTGCTCAGGTGATCGATGTCAATATGGACGAAGGCCTGCTGGATGGGCCTCGGTGCATGGAAAAATTCCTGTGGCTGCTGCATGACGACAACGTTCGCGTGCCGATCATGATCGATAGTTCCGACTGGAATGTGATCGAAGCCGGTCTGAAGTGTGTGCATGGTAAGTGCATCGTTAACAGCATCAGTCTGAAGGAAGGCGAAGAAGAATTCCTGCGCAAAGCGAAACTGATTCGTCGTTATGGGGCCGCCACCATTGTCATGGCCTTTGACGAAGTTGGTCAGGCAGCGACTCGAGAAGACAAAGTGCGCATCTGCAAACGCGCTTACAAATTGTTGACAGAGAAAGCCGACTTTCCGCCCACGGACATCATCTTCGATCCGAACATTCTGACAGTGGGCACCGGCATGGAAGAACATGCCAACTACGCCGTCGACTTTATCGAAGCGGTACGCGACATCAAACGCGAATGTCCGGGCGCGAAAACATCGGGCGGCGTCAGCAATGTCAGCTTCAGTTTTCGGGGTAACAATGTCGTCCGTGAAGCCATGAATGCTGCGTTTCTGTATCACGCCGTGGCTGCCGGGCTGGACATGGGGATCGTGAACCCGGCTCAGTTGGAGGTCTATGACGAAATCGACAAGGAACTGCTGGTCTACATCGAGGATGTGTTGCTGAATCGACGTCCGGACGCAACAGAACGCCTCATCGAATATGCCGAAACCGTCAAGGAAAAAGCGGGAGGCGAAAAACGCACCGACGAATGGCGCAACGGTACCGTCGAGGATCGGCTCAAGCATGCGTTGCTGAAAGGCATTCTGGATCATATCGACGGCGACATCGAAGAAGCCCGGCTAAAATACGGCCGCCCGCTGGACATCATTCAGGGCCCGCTGATGGACGGGATGAATGTTGTCGGCGAACTGTTCGGCAGCGGCAAGATGTTTCTGCCACAGGTTGTGAAATCTGCTCGAGTCATGAAGAAGGCTGTCGCCTGGCTGGAACCCTTCATGGAAGCCGAAAAAGCAGCGGCAGCAGCAGGTACGACGTCACGGCATTTCAACGAAGCTGGCCTCTTTAACGCAACTCGCGATGATGCCATAGCGCTGGCCGAGAGTTTGCAGGTGGCGGGCGAAGCTGTCGAACAGGGCAACCGCGGTACCTTCTTGATTGCCACTGTCAAAGGGGATGTTCACGACATTGGCAAGAATATCGTCGCGGTTGTTTTGCGATGCAATAACTTCAAGGTCATCGATCTGGGAGTGATGGTGTCGTGTGAAAGAATTCTCGAAGAGGCTCGAAAGCACAACGCGGATATCATCGGTCTCAGCGGTCTGATTACACCGTCGCTGGAAGAGATGATTATTGTCGCACGCGCGATGGAAGAGCAGGGTTTTACGGTTCCGTTGCTGGTCGGTGGCGCGACGACCAGCGCCAAACATACTGCCGTAAAGATTGCTCCTGCGTACAGTCAGCCGGTCGTGCATGTGGGTGACGCATCTTTGTCTGTGGGAGTCGTGGAAGCTCTGCTGGACCCCGATCGTAAAGACGATTTCGTCGCGAAAAATTTGGAAGCTCAGCGGCGGTCCAAGGCGTCCTTCAACCAGCGTCAGCAGGTCAAACTGGTTCCTTACGAAGAAGCATTGTCGAAGCGATTCACGATCAACTGGGACAAATATGATCCGCCGATTCCTGAGTTCACAGGTGTGCGAGTGATTGAAGAAATGCCGCTCACCGAACTGGTGCAGTACATCGACTGGTCACCATTCTTCAGTAGTTGGCAGCTGATCGGGAAGTATCCGAAGATTCTGGACGACGCTGTGGTGGGCGAGGAAGCTCGCAAGCTGTGGCAGGATGCTCAGAATGAACTCCAGCTGTTGCTGAAGAACAAGAGCATCACTGCCAAAGCTGTCTACGGTTTCTGGCCAGCGAACTCAGACGGCGACGATATCATCTTGTGGACCGATGAATCTCGTACCGAAGAACTGATGCGGTTCCCGATGCTCAGACAGCAATGGGAACGAGTCGGTCAGAAAGATTTTCGCAGTCTGGCGGATTATGTAGCCCCGATTGCGGAGAACCGACGTCTCAAAGCCTTTCAGGCTGAAGGGGAGGAAGTCGAATCGCTCCTGCATAACGACTACATCGGTGCGTTTGCCGTTACGGCAGGGTTTGGCTGTGATGAACTCGCAAAAGAGCTGGAAGAATCCGGCGATGACTACCGCGCCATTATGATCAAGGCACTTGCTGATCGTTTTGCGGAAGCATTTGCCGAGGCGCTGCATGTCAAAGCACGTCGCGACTGGGGTTATGGAGCCAACGAATCATTGAATAATGAACAATTAATTGAAGAAAAATACCTTGGCATTCGTCCAGCATTTGGCTACCCGTCGTGTCCCGACCATCTTCCCAAAGGTGATCTCTGGAAGTTGATGGATGTGGAAAACAACATCGGCATGCAACTTACTTCCTCATACGCCATGTGGCCGGCGGCATCTGTGAGTGGTTTGTACTTCAGTCTTCCGGAAAGTCGTTACTTTGCCGTGGATCGATTGACGCGGGACCAGGTCGAGAACTACGCGGCTCGAAAAGGAATGTCTGTCAAAGAGATCGAACGCTGGCTTGCCCCCAATCTTGGTTACGAGCCGTCTTGAGAGTCCCCGAATCCGGCTGCTGATTTACCGATGCGTTAGTGGACTGGACTGGTATGAGTGGCCAGAAACAAGAAGGATCGCACCGATGGCCGCGACGAATTGCGTTGCGTGCGGGGGCGGTGTTTTTCAGCCTGCTGCTCTGTGCTGCATTCGAGGGAGTTCTCGCGGTTTTCGATGTTGCGCCGCCTGAAGCGGCTGATGATCCGTTTGTTGGTTTCGCGTCAATCAGACGCTTGTTCACGCTGTCACCTGACGGGCGGTTTTGGCAAGTGTCTGCCGAACGTCGTGGATTCTTTGAACATGATGAATTCGAGGTGCACAAGCCGAAAAATGAGTTTCGCATTTTCGCCTTTGGTGGGTCCACCGTACAGGGCAACCCTTATTCCATTGAAACCAGCTTTACGCGTTTTCTTGAGCAGTCACTCAACCACGCTCAGCCGTCGGCGCAGTGGCGAGTTGTCAATTGTGGTGGTATTTCTTACGCCAGTTATCGCCTGGTGCCGTTAATGCAGGAATGTCTTCAGTACCAGCCCGATCTGATGATTGTCTGCACCGGCCACAATGAATTCCTCGAAGACATCACGTACAGCACAATTCGAAATACGGGATCCCCGATAGCCTCAGTCTACTCAGTCCTGGGGCGGTTCCGCTCTTATCGTCTGATTCGAAATCTGATATCGGATTCGCGCCAACAACGCCGCGAGCAACCTCTGTCAGTTTCTGAATCGTCGGAGTCGACAAAGACTGTCCCGTCCGCCGGGGCAAAGCCGGTGTTGAGTCAGGAAGTCGACGCGTTGCTGGATCATGAAGGCGGGCTTGAGGCCTATGTCCGCGACGACGTGCACGCGGATCTCGTAGTTCGGCACTTCGGGAGCAATTTGCGACGAATGCGGACAATTTGCGACAATGCCGGGGTTCCGTTTCTTCTCATACAACCTCCGTCAAACCTTGCGGACAGCCCGCCATTCAAGTCGACATTCTCGGAACAGACTACAGCCAGCCAGCAGGACGCCATCGCGGATCATCTTTCTACCGCCGCTGCTGAAATGCGAACAAATTCCGATGCCGCCCTGAGAGAACTTGAACAGGCCGCCAGTCTCGATAATCGCTTTGCGTTCACCTGGTACCAGATCGGACATGTGCGACTTGCGCTGGGTGATGTCGTTGGAGCGAAACTTGCCTTTGTGAAGGCACGTGACGAGGACGTATGTCCGCTGCGCATGACGACCGCGCTGGAAGCTGCGATGCACCAAATGAAGGATGAAACGGAAAGCCATTTCATAGACGCGGCTGCAGTGCTGAGTGAAAAATCCGGCCAGTCTATCATCGGTGATAATGTATTGGTCGATCACATCCATCCATCATTCCGTGGTCATCAATGGATTGCAGTTGCCATTGCAGAATGGATGGAAGCGGAGGGCCTGCTGATCGCAGAGAATTCTCTCTGGGGGCAGCAGGTAGACCTGGTGTTTGAACAGCACATTCAGTCGCTTGACAATATGTACTTCCTGAAAGGCCGGCGACGTCTTCAGGATTTGATGGGATGGGCCGCCGGACGCGCGGAAGGGCCGCCGATCGTGCGGCAGAAACGCAGTTATGAAGGAACGTCGGCGGCAGGAGCACCTGGGCGGTCGCCCCTTTAGCAGCTCGTTAAAAACCGGAATTGGCTCGACCATCAGACCTTAAAACACGACGGCTTCAGTCGTCCTGCGTGACTGTCCCGGTTTCTTAACGGACAGCCAGCCGGGATTTTCCTTTGATCCGGTCGCAGTCGGATCATTCAAATGTTCCATGGACGTCGCTCACCCAGCCACCATTTTGGCTTCCAGGCACCTTCCTTCAATCCAAATTTATTGATGGCGGCGTGGCGAATGATCTCTGCGACTTCCTGCGGATCATCAGTGAGTACAAACCGATCCACATCAACCGGGCTGATGGTGCCCTGGCCGAGCATGACTTCGCGGATGTATTCAATCATGGGCTGCCAGTAGTCCTTTCCCACCAGAATCAGCGGGTACTCTTCCATCTTTTTGGTTTGGACAAGCGTGGCGACCTCAAACAATTCGTCGAACGTCCCAAAGCCTCCGGGCACAGCGACGAATGCATACGAATATTTTGCCAGCATCAACTTGCGTACGAAGAAGTACTGGAAATCCACAAACGTATCGAGGTAAGGGTTCGGTTCCTGTTCCATTGGCAGGACGATGTTGCATCCAATACTGTGGCCTCCAGCCTGTTTTGCTCCGCGATTCGCAGCTTCCATCAGTCCCGGGCCACCCCCCGTCATCACAGTGAAACCTGCTTTCGAAACAGCGGCCGCCACTTCCACGGTTTTTTGGTAATAGGGATGATCTTCCCTGAATCGAGCGGAACCAAAGATGGTGACGCAGGGCCCAACGAAGTGCAGACGCCGAAATCCGTGTATCATTTCTTTCAACACACGCCATGCGAGTGCAAATTCACGGAAACGAGATTGCGGTCCCCGAAGGAAGCGTGTTTCCTGCGGGCGACGAGTGACGTTTCGAACAATTGAAGGATCCGTTTTGGTATCCATGTGAACATTCACAAGATAGAAGGCATGGACGAATTTCATTGTCAGCTCACCGACAATCGTCAGGGCGTGCCAGCAGAGCGGACAACCGTTACACTGAGCGTAGTTCAGAATGAAAACAGAAGTCGATGTCGTATCTTCGCTCTGCGAGTACAACGACCGACTTAAACGCACGGATAATCCATCCGGATCGCAGAATCTGGCAGGATGCGGGGGTTGCGGGTTGCTTCAGGCAACATCTGCGGGAGACGTTTGGTGTTGGAAAGAACTTCGGGGAAGAATTCTGAATCGGAAACGGATCGCGAAGAACGTCTGGCAAGTGTGCTCGACGAAGTCCTTCACGGTGGCACGGAAGCGTCGTCTGATGCCAGATTGAGCATGGCCGTCAGGCAGCACCCGGATCTGGCTGCAGATCTTCGTGAGCTGTGGGCGACCGCGATGATTGCAAATGATGTCGCGATGTTCCAGTCCGCTGAAGTCAGCAGAATCATCGATGGAACCGGATCCGGCCCGCTGAAGACACCCGACTGGAGTCTTTCCGGCGGTAATGCCGCCGGGGCACAGATTGGAAACTACGAGTTACAGGAAGAGATTGGTCGCGGAGGGATGGGAGTCGTCTACCGCGCGTACCAGCGCGATCTCAAGCGTTCCGTCGCGTTAAAGATGATTCCAAACGCAGCCTTTGCGTCTTCACAGGACCTCGCCCGTCTGCGTGCCGAGGCAATTGCCGCGGCCAGTCTCGCACATCCAAATATTGTTCCCGTTTATGATGTTGGTGAATACAATGGTCAGCCCTGGTTCAGTATGCAACTGATCGAGGGGCATACTCTTTCTCAGTTGCTGGCCAGAGGCCCCATTTCCAGTCGCGATGCCGTATCAATTCTGCTGCCTGTGGTGGATGCAATTGGTACTGCCCACCGGGCTGGCCTGCTGCATCGTGATTTGAAGCCATCCAACATATTGATTGCAGAAGGTGGCGTTCCGTTTGTTACGGACTTTGGTCTGGCCAAACGTGTCCATAGTGCGGACGGCTCTGCGGACTTAAGTCATCATTCGATCCGGTCTGGAATGATGACTGCCGGTTCCGCAATGTCCGGCCTGACACAAACCGGAGCAATACTCGGGACGCCCGCGTGGATGTCTCCGGAACAGGCGGCCGGGCAGGTTGAGTCGATCGATGTGACGACGGATATCTACAGTCTGGGAGCCATTCTTTATGCGATGTTGACGGGGCGTCCGCCATTTCAGGCAGCTTCGCCCCTGGACACGCTCCTGATGGTGATGGAGCAGGATCCACCATCGATCAGACTTCTGAATCCTGCGATCGACAGCGACCTCGCGATGGTGGTTCTCAAGTGTCTGCAAAAGCCACGTGACCTGCGATACTCATCCACCGACCAGCTTGCCGCGGATTTGAAGGCATGGTTAAACAGCGAACCTGTTAGCGCTCGACAATCGACTGTCATGCAGGTTATGACGAGACTCTTCCGCGAATCGCATCAGGCAGCAATTCTTGAGAACTGGGGCCTGCTGTGGATGTGGCACAGCCTGGTGCTCGTCCTGCTTTGTTTTATCACCAACGCATTTCAACTTTGGGGAGTAGACCATCGAACCCCATACGTTGCTCTGTGGGTTGTCGGGTTGGGACTATGGGCCGCTATTTTCTGGAATCTTCGACATCGCGCTGGTCCGATCACAGCCATCGAACGTCAGATTGCTCACGTTTGGGCTGGCAGTATGATCGCTTCGACGATGTTGTTCGCAGTGGAATGGATCATGGATCGGTCGGTTCTTGAACTCTCCCCGGTACTCGGGACGATTGCGGGAATTGTCTTTCTTGTGAAAGCGGGAATGCTGTCCGGCAGTTTCTATATCCAGGCAGCTTTGCTGTTCGCAACTTCACCACTGATGGCAGCAATGCAGCAAAGCAATTTACCGAATTTCAGTATTGCCCTGTTCGGGCTGATCAGCGGTTCGACATTCTTCTTCCCGGGCCTGAAGTATTACCGCCAGCAGCAGCGAACCGCCAGAGGCCGACGCAGTTTGAAATGACCAGAATGCAGAAAACCGCATTCGCGATCGGTTTCCCGATCGGATGCGGTTTCTGTCTGTGTACTGCCCTGCAGGAGGATCCAATGTTTACATGCGGTATTTTCGATTTTCGCGGCTGAAGTCTTCAGCAACTAGTTCTGCGTCAAAGTTGACAGATGTAAACGAATAGTTTTCGATCAGGGTCATCTCGTCCAGTTCATCCGGGCTCATACCTTCAGCGTCGGTGGCCCAGGTAAAGTTCCTTGCCATCAAAGGCAGGTGACGTCGGGAATCGACAAGAATGATGCTCTTACGATAGGTTGGATGTGCTTCTGAGTTTTCATATTCGAACGAGAAGCACATGCAGTCATGATTGTCAAATTCCTGATTGGGCAGTCGCCGACATCTGACGCCATAGCCGCGTTTCAGATCGTTCTCGCGATGGTGAACGATCTGCTTGATCATCCCCAGAAGCCCCGCTTCGGTCACGGGGTATCGTGATTCCGACATTGCCCGTTCGCCCTTTGGGTCGAGCTTGATAGCGGGCAGCAATCGTCCTTTGAGTCCACCCAGTTTGACGACCATTTGGCCATCTTCGTATTGATCGCTGTAAAGGACCTGCCGTCCGGCGTCTCCGTTCTTCCACTTCATGTAGACGCTGAATGCTGGAGAATGCTGCACCTTCATCTCAATCGTCTGACTGCCGGTCAGATCACCATTGATGCGTTCCTGCTTCGTGAACAACGCCTGGTAGTGGTTCACATTTTCCAGCTGCTGCATTCCATCCCTCAGGAGGTAAACCATGAACTGGATGGCTTCCATATCGCTCAGAACTACCCCGGCATTTGTCCTGAGCTCGGGAGTCTCGTCAGCAGGCTCATTTATTTCGATCTTACGGTCACTGGGTGTGACATTCGCATCTGGCGGCAGAGGGACTTCGTCCTGGATAACGAAGTTGGCAGCGACTTCGGCGGCTGCAGTGACTTTGTCGTTATTCAGTTCTTCGCCAGCGGGTACCGGATCAAAGCTCGTGTAGAGCGCCAGTAAACTGGCCGTGCAAACTGTGATTGCCAAAGAATTGGAACCACGAACAGAGAAGCCGGAACGACAGGTGGTCATCAGGAAATTACCTCGCGGGGAAACAGCTTCGCCACGCCGTCTGAACAGACTCGGGCTGGCGGGCCATTGCAGGAATTTGACGGGCCAAATTCAATATCGAGGCTCCTCATTCGGAATCTGGCGGTACCCGGTCTCCCTACCGGTTGTGTTCGTGCCTGGTTCACTACAGAAGCGGAAATTGCCGATCGGCAAGCGGGACAGGATGAGTAGTGAGCGAAGCAACTAAAACATCGTCAAGGAGCACACACTCTTTGCCGCATGAATCGCCGGTTTTACATTTCCGCGACAGAGTCGATATTCGTTTCTGCTTTCAATCCGGCAAACTGTTTCGGTCAATGTCAAACTACTTGCTTTGCCTGACCGTTAATGTGCGACTATGCTCCACTTCTGCATCTGACACTCTGCGGCGGTTGCCGGTGTCGATGATCGCTTACTATCCCCGATCCGGAGTTTGCACTTCTATGTTTGGTTCTCATATCCCGGTCAGGCACCTGAGTCGGCCGACGTTGTCTTTCTCGTTTGCACTGTCATTACGAGTGATTCTGCTATTGGTGCTGACAACTCCATTGGGACTCAGCAGTTCGTTTGCGGGGGCCCCTCACCCGACTCGACCGTCGACATCGCTTCCGAATATTGTGATGATCATCTCAGACGATCAGTCCTGGACAGACTACGGGTTCATGGGCCATGAAACAATTCAGACCCCGCATTTGGATCGTTTGGCCTCTCGGAGTGCTGTATTTCCGAAAGGATACGTACCGACGGCACTTTGCCGACCTTCGCTCATGACGATGATCACCGGGAAGTACCCGCATCAGCACGGAGTCACCGGAAATGATCCGGCTCCGAATGCCGCTCTCTCGTCTGCTCAATACAACGCATTGAGAGAGCAATTGATCTCATATGTGGATTCAAGTGACACGTTGCCCAGACTGCTGGGGAAGCAGGGGTACGTCAGTCATCAAAGTGGCAAATGGTGGGAAGGCAACTTTTCCCGTGGTGGATTTACCGCCGGGATGACTCGGGGATTCCCCCAAAAGGGCGGACGTCATGGTGATGACGGGCTGGCTATTGGTCGTCAGGGAATGAAACCAGTGCTCGATTTTGTCGATGACGCTGCGGCCGCCAATAAGCCGTTCTTTCTCTGGTACGCTCCGTTTTTGCCGCATACGCCACACAATCCCCCAAAACGCCTGCTCGACAAATACAGTCAGCCGGGGCGCCCGGAAGAACTGGCAAAGTATTTTGCGATGTGCGAATGGTTCGATGAAACGTGTGGAGAATTACTGAACCACCTCGACGCCAGAAAGATGACGGACAATACCATCATCGTATACGTCTGTGATAATGGATGGATACAGGCAACGGCAGACAACAAACCGGATGCGCGATGGAAACAGGGATTCGCTCCTCGTTCGAAGCAATCCCCATACGATGGTGGCACGCGAACCCCAATCATGTTCTCCTGGCCTGGGCACTTCGATACAGGCATTCAGGACGAACGAATTAGTTCCGTTGACATTCTGCCCACAGTGCTGGATGCCATCGGAGAAACACCGCCAGCGGCGCTGCCTGGTCTTAGCCTGGTCCCTTTGCTGACTGGCAAAGGCAAAGTCGATCGGGATTACATCTATGGCGAAAGTTTTGCTCATGATGTCGCAGACGTAAAGAACCCTGAAGCTTCGTTGATGTATCGCTGGGTGATTCGTAATGGCAGAAAGCTGCTTCTGACCTATGATGCAAAGCCTGATCGCTACTCGGAAGCTCATGCTCACTACGAACGCAACCCGCAGCTTTTCGACCTTGACGCCGATCCGCATGAGAAAATTAATCTTGCAGCGGATCACCCGGCAGAAGTGAAGGAGTTGGCGGCGTTGCTGCAAAAAGAGTGGCCGGTGAAAAAGGCGCCAATCGGTCTGGCTCCGTAGAAGCGTCTATTATCTGGTCGTTGAAATTGCCGATCTCAACGTCTTCTCCCGGACCAGATACCGAGTTTTCGAACCCGAGCTTCCGCTTCCGCCCTGCGGAGTTCGGGTTCAATTTCTTCCGGCAATCCAAAGTCAGCCAGGACTTTTGCCATTCCGGACCGGACCGATTGAACGTTGATCGATGTCCCGTCTGGAAGATAGATCCAGGATAGCATCCTGCCATACTTATCTGTTTTCGGCATGCCCGTCTGCAGGATGACTTCTTTCCCGTCGACTTGTTCACGGAGCCAGGATTTCGATTCGTCGGCAAAAAAATCCGATGCGGTGCTGTCGTATGAGATCTCAGGGGCATCAATGCCAAGCAGTCGGACTCGCCGCGTATCGGTTAGCTCAACAGTGTCCCCGTCAATGACCCTGCCAACCCGTGCAGTAATGGAGTTCCAGGAATGGGCAGGGAGTGCAACAGACGGAAATGAAGTTGAACGAAGCAACAAGACGCGTGAGACAATGAGCAGGCACAGCGCCAGCATTGCCAGCTGTGAGGGACGAAGTCGCCGGATTCTGAGGCGACGATCACTCTTACCTGAGTCTCGTGCCAATCGCCTACTCCGGCGTTGTGACTTCTTTCAAGGTATCAGCGACTTCCCCACTGGTGTCATCGGATGCATCTTCCAGTGCTGAGTCTGCTGCAGCATCAGGTGCCACCGCGAACAATGCGGAAGTGTCTGCAAATGAAACATAAAGTCCAAGTACGATGGCAATCAGTCCCAGCCCGAATGGAATCGCCGGTTTCCATGGAGTCAGGTCTACCTGCTGCGTGTTGATTTGTTGCCAGTTGGTGGTTCGAGGTCGCACAGCACTGATTCCCAGCATCAGGGCAACGAGTCCGGCAAACACCACACCAAGGAAATGAAATTCATGCAGCTGGCCGGGACCGGATCCAATGGAATCTTTGATGCCCGGAACAAAGTAGCCGATGGAAATTGCTGCGAACCCCACCACCAGACCAATATTGGCAGCAATGGCGGGTACGCGTTTGCTCACCAGGCCAACAATCATCACGGAGAAGATTGGAATGAAGTACAGTCCATTCATTTTTTGCAGGTACCCGAAGATGCTGTCCTGTCCGACAAGCAAAGGTGCAAACAGCATGGCTGCGACCGCGATAATCCAGCCGAACCATTTCCCTGAACGGATGACATCCTCTTCGGTTGCGGCAGGAGCGATCATCTTCTTGTAGACACCCAGGCTGAAGAGCGTTGCCGTGCTGTTCAGAGCCGAGTTAAAACTGCTCAGAATTGCGCCCACGACGGCCGCTGCAAAGAAACCACGCAGCGAAGAAGGCAAGACTGCCTGGACAAGGTGGCCATAGGCATGGTCCCCTTGTATGCCTTCAGCTGAGTACAGATGGAACGCAATAATCCCGGGCAGAACCAATATGAGCGGTGCGAGAATTTTAAGTGCGCCAGCAAACAGGACGCCTTTTTGTCCTTCTTTCAGGCTGGATGCTCCAAACGTGCGCTGAATGATCTGCTGGTTCGTGCACCAGTAAAAGAGGTTAAGCAGCAGGACACCTGTGAACAGGGTGGAAAACGGGACGGACTGGTTTCCGGCACCGAGTGAGTTGAATTTATCGGGATGCTGTTCACGAAGGATCGACAGGGCCGTCATCGGATCGCTATTGATGGCCTTCAAGCCGTACCAGCTAATCATGATGCCACCGGTTAATAATCCAAATCCATTCAGCGTATCGCTGACTGCGACCGTGCGAAGTCCACCAAAAATGGCGTAGACAGCTCCGATCAACCCGATAACCCAGACCATCAGAGTTAAAGCTGCTTGTTGATTTTCGATTCCCGTCAGTGATTTGATATCGAGAATGCCATTCAGACCCGTGGCTCCGGTATACAGAATCATCGGCAACAGGATTCCTGCATAGGCAACGATAAAGATGATAGACGTGATCGTACGGGTATGCGTGTCGTATCGAAGCTCCAGAAACTCCGGGATGGTGGCGATACCGCTTTTCAGGTAACGCGGCAGAAAGATCAGCGCCATGACAACCAGAGACATGCCCGCGATGACTTCCCAGGCCATGACACAAAGGCCGTCGTTAAACGCGGCACCATTCAAACCAATCAATTGTTCTGTTGAAAGGTTTGTCAGCAGCAGTGAGCCGGCGATGTATCCGCCAGTCAGCGAACGACCCGCAAGAAAATACCCATCTGACGTATCGTGGCGATCACTCCTGGTCAGCACCCATGTGATAACACCAACAAGCGCAGTGAAGAAGATAAACGAACCTAACGTAAGCGGATCCATCAATATATCCCGACAACGACAAACAGCTCCAACGACGGAAACAGAAGACCGGGTAGGTTACCAGTCGGTGGAGGCCAATGAAAACGGGCCCGGCGGAGAATGATGACTTCCGGAGAATTCCACAGGACGCGCCCGCATTGTGTGGACATCTATCAGCCTGTTCAAAAACGGGACTGGCTCGAGCAGGAGACCTTAAAACACGATGGTTTCCAATCGTCCTGCCTGTCCCGGTTTTTCAACGGACGGTTATGTTATCGCCCGCACAATGGGAACTCCTCCGCGCGAACAAACCTGGTCGTACCGTCGCACGGAGCGAACCGGAAAGACGCGACCCGGAACGCTGGCTGCGGAATGTGAAGAGGGCCGTCCATGGGTCCTCGACGCTGTTGCGTCGTTAACTCCGGGGACAGGCCCGCGACCGGAAATCATGTCAGCCAGTGCAACTCCGGCGACTCTAGCTGTCCTTCGGCTGACCGAAATCAGCGGGAGGCGCGCCCATTTTGCTGAAACCACAATCCACATGCAGGACTTCGGCAGTGATGCCACTGGCGAGGTCGCTCAACAGGAACATACCTGATTTGCCAACCTCATCCGCCGTAATATTGCGACGCATTGGTGCAACAGCGTCATAGAGATCGAGCATCTGCTTAAAGTCTCCGACTCCCATAGCGCTGATGGTACGTACCGGCCCAGCGCTAATTGCATTGACTCTGACGCCGTCAGGGCCCAGTTCACTGGCCAGGTAGCGGACACCGCATTCCAGAGCAGCTTTGCACAGTCCCATGATGTTGTATCCTGGAATGACTTCCTCGCCGCCAAAGTAAGAGAGCGTCAGAATACTGGCGGTTTCGCTGAGGATGTCTTTGCGTTTCGCTGCACCTGCCACGGCCAGCAGGCTGTAAGCGCTGATTTCCATCGCAGTCTTGAAGCCATCACGACTACAGTTGTACGTTGGCCCGGTCAGGTCTCCTGGCGGAGCGAATGCCACGCTGTGCACAATAAAATCAATCTTGCCGAATTGTTCTGCCGCCTGATCCATGACCGCTGCCAGATGGTCATCATTGCAGACATCACAAGGCACAAGGAATTTCGCCCCGATGGGTTCGACCAGTTTCGCGACCTTGTTCTTGTTCTTTGGCCGATCGCCCGAATCCGGAAGGTGCGTGAATGCCATTTCCGCGCCTTCTTTGTGCAGGTTTTCCGTAATGGCCCATGCAATCGAGCGCTCGTTTGCAATCCCCAGAACGAGTCCCTTTTTGCCGGTAAACAGTCCCATTTCAATATACCTTTGACGATGTCAGTGTTGTTTCGAGCGAAACATTTCGGATGCTTGCACACTCGAACGAGTGGCAGGATTGTGCGAAGGATAGACTCTGGTCAACGGTTCTGAAAGCGCTCTAAAACCTGCGAACATTTGTTCGTTGAGATTTCTGCTTCTGGCTACGAAGATCCATGGCGGAGAATTTCCACGCACCATTGGCAGGTTCCACAGCAAAAACAGCTTCAAACTGGTTCTGCCGTTCGTGGATATGTCCCCAGTGCTCGACAGTTCCCGCCACGGTCCAGGTAATGGCCGCCTCAAATCCCGGCCACGAAAGCTGGTCTGAATTCTCGCCGTCGGAACGGGTGATGTCTGTCGGTTGCGTAATGTCGACGCTGTCATAGGTGACGGACGTTACACGTGCCACCGCGCCGCCCTGGTCCCGAAGCTCAAGGCTGCGTCTCATCTGAAGGTAGAGCTCCTCCAGAAGCGGTCCGTCCACCGCGGTCGCCAGTGAATCGAGAATCTGAGCTTCTGCGCCTGCTTCCAACGCTTTGTAGGTTCGAGCGTGCAGTTTCTCCGCCAGCTGCTGGCAATCGGACGTCGCAAGGAGGGGAGGAGACTTGAACGGATTCCTGAAAACAGTGATACCAAATTCACGCGTACAAGCACTTACAATGAGCAGAATGGCGCTTAACCCAACGAACGAAATCCGGCCAAACCCAATCAGGCTGCCGGTGGATCGGAGAAGATAACAAACGCTACTGGATACAATGGCGCCCAGCAGCAGGCCGAATGACAGCATGGGGACTGTGATCGTTGGCAGAGGTGGAGTCTCCGCTGGAATGGGGGTGAAAGTTTCCGGTAGAAATTCCGGCGGGCACTCCCAGGCAAACGTATTGTCAGCTGGTTTGTTAAATCGGGAAAACTCAAATCGCTGCAGTGTCTTATCGCCCGCAATGACCACCGATTCAACCTTTCGCATTGTGGAATGGAATCGAGTCCACTCCACCGTTGCCGCCCGGACAAAACGGTCTGAGGGGTGATAGGTTAGAATGATGCCGACTCGCCCGTTGGCGAGGCTTGTCCGTCGCTTCTCTGCGTTTGCGGCCATGTCTTTCTGGTCAAGCCCAAGCAGGTCAATCCGGGTAAACTCAGGGTTCACGTGCAAGCCGTTTATAGTCGTGGGATTGACATCTTTCAGCCAATTCCGGATCAGCTCTCGCACTGCATCCTGTTCATCGATGTCGATGAACGATGGATCCCTGTGCTGGATCGGCAGGAACGTCTTCAGGGTGGCAAGCGGAATCAGCACCTCATGACGTAACTCTGTTGGATCGATGTAGATAAAAGAATACACGCTGCTGTAGCTCATGATCCCCAGCGTTTGTTCTCGCTGCTTCGCAAACCAAGATTCCCATTCTTCATCGCTTGCATCTTCAGAGAGTGGTGTTTCGGTCCAGTCGAACCGCAATGTGACAGCCGCACCAGCTTTCATCGAATCAGTGAACGTAAGATCGCTTCCTGTCTGATGAACCGACAGTTTCATTTCGCTCGGGGTGACGAAATCCGGATCAGACAAGTCCTGCTGAATCGTCAGGAACTCAGGGGGATCGGCGAATGGAAATTCAATCTGATAGACCGCCGTGTGCAGCATCATGTCTGTTGTTGCGATCCCCGCCTCGGGAATCTCAAACGACTGCAGATCGGTGATGTGACCTTTCAGCAATTCGCCGCGCGCATCACGCAGAGTGACTCTTTCCAGCAGAAAATCGCGATGAAGTTCGAGACCTCGCTTAATTTCTGACGCTGGGACCACGTCCGATTCGTTTGCCTCCAGTTCATGAAACAGGACGAGGTCCTCCGCGAACATCTGCAATCGCATGATTGCACGGGATTTTGTTACGAAGATATCCGTCTCTGTAATTGAAAATGGATGCGTCGACGCACTTATCACTTCGTTCGACATGGCCGCGAAGGCAAACACCAGAAGGCAGCACAGCCAACGAAACATCGGTAAATGTGATACCAGCAAACCAGACGCAGACAAACGTGACACGAGGCAAATCCCAATGGGGCCATCTAGAAATAAGCAAAACATCATCCGGCTGAATGGTGCGAATTGTGATTCCGAAGCAGCAAAACAACAAGTGGCTGTCGACTGTGAGGGATACGAGGTTTCATCTGCGGCGTATCTGAAATGATGCCGCAGAATCCGGGATACATACGGAAGCCTTGGGAATTCCTTCGGATTTCGCTAAAAACGATGCCAACAATCGAAGTTTTGAATTCAATCAGGGGCAAATCATGAAGCGTCGTGTCTTTCTGAGTTCATCAATTGCCGCAGGACTGTACGCCGGCTCATCTGTTGCGAGTCAGGATGCCACGCGTCGAGTGGGAGTGATGGGGCATACTGGACGCGGCAATTACGGGCATGGGCTTGATACTGTCTGGCAGAACATCCCCAACGCTCAGGTTGTTGGTGTTTCTGATGGAAACGAAGCCGGTCTCGCCGCGGAACTTAAGAAGTTGAATGTCAGCAGTGGTTACCTTGATTACCGGGAGATGCTTTCCGCACAGCAACCAGAGTTTGTCTCCGTTGCCCCACGCCACCCGGATCAGCACTTCGACATGATCATGGCTGCAATTGCGTCCGGGGTCCGCGGAATCTACGTCGAAAAACCCTTTTGCCGAACTCCCGCTGAAGCAGACGCCATTGTTTCCTCGTCGTTGAAAGCCGGTACGAAAATCGCCGTTGCTCATCGGAACCGATATCACCCCGTTCTTGTATTGATCAAACAGATGATCGCTGATGGACAGTTGGGACGGCTTCTTGAAATGCGTGGTCGCGGAAAGGGTGATCGCCGAGGTGGCGGAGAATGTCTATGGGTGCTTGGATGCCATGTCATGAACCTGTTCGAATATATTGGTGGCAAGCCACTCTCATGCTCTGCGACGCTGCTGACAAATGGAGCCAGGGTGACGGCAGCTGATGTTGCACCAGGCAATGAAGCGTTGGGGCCTCTCGCCGGAAATGAGGTTCACGCTCATTACCAGATGGAATCCGGGGTCTTCGCCGCATACGACTCCATCGCAAACGATGGAACGAAAGATTCCTACTGCATGCATTTCATCGGCAGCGATGGCGTTATCGCATTGCATATCGACGCCAACCCAGTGGCGCACATCGTTTCGGGAAACCCCTTTGCAGTTGATATGAAACCGAGGCAGTGGGTGCCAATTACGTCTGCTGGTCCGGGTAAACCAGAACCACACCCCGGTCGGGTTGCTGATGTTCATAACCACGTTGCCGGCGTGAACGATCTGATCGCAGCGGTAGACGAAGACCGTCAGCCATTGTGTGACGCCCGCTCCGGGGCTTTGACTGTCGAAATGATCTGCGCAGCGTTTGAATCTCACCGTCAGAACAGCAAGAGCGTCAGTCTTCCACTGGAACGCAGAGACCATCCTTTGAACCGACTTTAGTTTTGATTCGCAGGGGTCTTCCTGAGGAACGGTGTCAGTCCGCTTCAACCTCAGATTCTGGTTTTGGCTTTGGAGTGAATGCCTTCTCCAAAGCGACCGCTCCTCCCACCACGGGCAGCGTGAGGCTGGTGTGATCCAGATCGACCGTGAGTTCGGTGCCCGGATCCGGCCACAGGGTAAAGTCGCGGTCTGTTGAAAAGACCATGAATCCAATTTGCTGGCCCGCGGCAACAATCTGATCATCCGGCTGAAGGCGAAACCGGACGTCATAGAATTGCCCCGGCGTGAGGGGAGCACTTTCACTGACAGAATCCCGGTTTTGCGGATCGGCCCAGCCCCGAGTGATAATGTTGTCTGTAATTTTGCCTTTGTCGTCCCACGGCAGTGACACAAGCCATACCGAAAGATTGGCGGCCGGGCGGTCACTGGCCATAGTGATGGTGACTTCGGCGTAGCCCGAAATATGCACTGGTTCGCTGAGTTCCGGCGTTGAAAATAACAACCGGTGATTCGTCCAGTCTGCCTTTGCTAATGTCGCTCCGTCGAATGAAAAGTTGTCAACAATCAGCTCTGTACCCTGATTCATCGGCTGGGCCAGCAAGAGGTTCCCTTGTCGTTCGCCCCCGCGCGTCGGATACAGTGTTACGGGCATCGCGGAGGGGTTTGGGTAATCGGGATACGACGTCGGTTCATCACGTTGCTTGTCTTCTCGAACGATCCACGCTTTGGGGTCGTTCTCCACACCATTTTCGACACCATACAGGTAGCGGGTGAACCATCGGTTCATCATTTTCAGTGGCGGTGGTCCGCCATGTCCGCCCTGATGATAGAAGATTTGTGTGGGAAGTCCTTTCGCCCGTGCGGCTTCGTAAATTCTCAAGCTGTGCTCGGGCATCACATTCCAGTCATTGAAGCCATGCGACATCAGCAAAGCAGCTTTCATGGGGCCCATCTCATTCAGATAGTCGCGACCGGCCCAGAAACTGTTGTAGTCGCCGGTGACGCGGTCCAGGTGCTTGATCATTTCGGCGTCGCGAACATTCTTGTCACAATCACAGCGCCGCGCTGGGTCTCCACTGTTTATGAAGTTGTAAAGCACATCGATATCTTCGCCCATGTAGCCACCGGGGTGGCGAACGAGACCATTTGAACGGTAGTAGTGGTAGTAAGAAGTGTTGGGGGCCACCGGGATGATGGCTTCAAGTCCTTCAACTCCGGTTGTTGCTGCCGCAAGCGGCAGGGTACCGTTGTAAGAAGTGCCCGTCATACCGACCTTCCCGGTCGACCACGTCGCCTTCACTTCTTCGTTACCATCCGGGGTCGTATACCCTTTTGCTCGGCCATTCAGCCAGTCTATGACGGCCTTGGGGGCCAGCGATTCATTATCGCCACCGACTGTTGGGCATCCCTGAGATCGTCCTGTTCCGGGTGAACACGAATGAACGACGGCAAATCCGCGTGGGACCCAGTCATTTACGTGGGATTTGGATATCGAGCTTCGATCCTTGTCGAACTCGATAGGCTGAGGTAGCTCGTGCGGAGGAGGAGTCGCCCCGATGTTGTGTTGCGGATCCCAGAAATACGGTTTCGCGTTCTTTGCAGTTCCGCAGTAGTACGGACTGGTTTCATAAATCACTGCAACCTTCAGGCCTTCTGACTCCGTTTGTTTCGGCCTGGTGACGTCAACGTGCATTCGGTCGAGTTTACCGTCGCCGTCGGAATCGAATTCCGTCTCAACCCAAAGATGATGTCGAATCCAGTCTTTCGAGTCCTTGAATGCGTCTACGACCTGTGCTTCGCCATCTTTAAAGATGGGCCTGGCCTCAAAGTCTTCCGCAGGAGAAATCGATGCGGTCAGGACAACCGCCGCCAGAGAAGCGATGCGAAAGGTTGACGTGTTAGCCATCTCTTGGCGCTCAATAACAGGGAGGGGGATGTTGTCTGCTGCACGACTGGCGTGATGAAAAAGGCCCGTCATACAGAACGACGGGCCTGAGTCAGAATGATGCTAGACATCCTTCGCCAGAGGGCAAACATATGGTTTGCGATATTCACGAGTCAATAAAGCGTTGGCAGCATTGTTGTTCGTGAACACTTCCTTCTCCGGATCAAACGCGAGGTTGGCACCCAGTGAAAGTTTATACTTATCCAGATCGACACCATTCTTCGTCAGGTGCTTGACCGTCCGCTGAAGGGTCGCTTCGTTATCGTCCAGGCTCTTGATGCCACTCAGGACGGATGAAAGTTCCGAGACAGTCACTTTGTTGTTTTCTCCCATGTAATAGGAGATGTTTCCGAGGTGACTCATTCCAGCGGAAAGATGGCCTTCGCGGACGTCGGCATTCAGGTCCTTGACATTTCGGGACTCACACGCGGACAGGAAGTTCCCGAAATGGTCTCCTCCCCCTTTGAACTCTTTGATGATGTTCATCTCTTTGTCGAATGCAATACAGTGGGAATAGCTGACCTGCGTCAGGTAGCCATTTGTTCCGTAAAATACGACACCGATCTTGTTGCCTTTGGTGCTCTGGAACAGTTTGTTCAGTTCCGTGTCATCGCTGTCATCAACACTCAATCCGCGCGTTTCGAAAACGATGCATTTGTCACCGTAATCATAAACCGTGACCTCCGTGTTTCCGGTGTCCCCAGCGTCGACGTAATTTGGGTCCTTTCTTTCCGCCTGATATCCCAGGCGTCCGCCATACGTAAAGATATTGGTCGGATGATTGTCGATGCCAAGTCCCCAGCGAGCGACATCGGTCTGGTGTGGTCCCTGATTGCCAAGGTCACCATTTCCGTAATGTCGCTGCCAGTGCCAGTCGTAGTGGAATTTTTCACGAGTCAGCTTCGGGCTGGTGAGCGTTGCCGGACCTGACCAGAGATCGAAGTCGACATTGTCAGGAATCTTGTAGTCTCCCAAAGCACCAATCGATTTTCGACGTTTGTAACACAACCCTCGAGCGAACTTCACTTCGCCAATGCCACCCGCGTTCATAAATGCAAAGGCGTCTTTAATGGCCTGGCTGGAGCGGCACTGAGTTCCTACCTGACACATTCGACCATATTTCCGGGCTGCGGCAATCAGAGCCGACCCCTCCCAGACGTTGTGACAGACTGGCTTTTCGACGTAGGCATCTTTGCCGGCCTGCATGGCCCAGATGCCCGTCAGGGCGTGCCAGTGATTTGGGGTTGCGGTGCTCACAACATCCAGCGCGCTGTCTTCGAAGGCTTTGCGCATGTCGGTAAACAGTTTTGGTCGCAGTCCCTGTTTGTCGTTGATTGCATCACAACGTTTGTTTCCAACGGCCTCGTCGACATCAACGATGGCGCGGATCTCTGTGCGGGAATCGCTCAGGTAGGCATCAATATGTGATGAACCGCGACCATTCACGCCCACAACAACGACGCCCATTTTTGCGTTGGCGGACGTACCGGCGCGTCCAATAGCCGGAGCAGCGAATACGGTTGATGCAGCAGCGACGGCTGACGTTCGAAGAAAATTACGACGATTAAATGTGGTCATCGGCAATGGGCTCCCAGATCTTCGTTGGAGGGTTATGGCGGGCCGGAAGATTAGTAGATTAGAGGTGGGCTCGATCCATCAAACGGCGATTTACCGCCTGACTCAGCGTGCATAGGACCGTATTCGGGCGTTGTTTTCAAGGCTTCGGCATGATCAACGGGGCCACGTCCGCAAAACTAAATGGCTGCACAAGACACAATTGGCGAAAGTATGAAGTTCGATAAAGGGCTGAGCGGCACGTCAAACTGAAAATCCGTTGACAACAGAGACAGTGATCAGACTACAGACGATTTGGAGTCCGATCAGTATGGAAAAGTTTGTCTTATCGCTTTCGTAAGACGCCTGCCCCGATCCGGATTGCCCGAACGGCAAATGCCTGAAGCTGCAGCCGGCAACGATCGCAATCCAGGGAACAAGGAAACACCATAATCTGGCGGCTTCTCCCATATTCTTGCCGGATAGCCACAGGATGACCCATGTTGCGGCCATCGAAACCATCAGTGCGCTGCAGGCAGAGTCGATTGCGGGCACACCAGGATTCGGCTTTGATGGCGACCCAGCTTCATTGGGATCCTGTTCCAGGGTGCCTGCGCGCACTTTCACAAGTTGTTGATCCGTTGACGGAATCATGGAAGATGAACGATTCGATCGAAGATTCCGGAGCAGGATCCTGAAAGAGTCAAAGACGTTTCTTCCGCCCGCCAGCATCAAAGCCCCGCCAACTGCCAGCGTCAATTCAAGTGGATTCACAAGAGTCCAGATCCACCACGTTCGGGGGGAAGTTTCGTAGAACCCCTCGTGATTCATTAGATTCATTCGCCAGACGTTCAGCAGATTGCAGTCTGTTATGACGTCGAAAAGCAGGACGCAGCCAGCCCAGGAGAGAACCATCATGCCCACGGCAGCAAAAATCGATCGCGGCCGGGTCGCCTGATTCTGGCCGAGTTGCAACACGGCGAAGGCGAAGGCCACGACAATGCAGGGGAGGTGGGCCAGGCTCAGGAGCATCCCTGCAAACAACAGAATTCCGGCAGCCAATGAACTGAGAATTCTGACACGCAAGTGAGAAGTCAGTCCCGCGACGACAGTCAGCCAAAGAAACAGAGTCCCTGTGAAGGCAAAAATGACATCGGACTTGGGTGTGAAGATAACAAGTGTTGGGATAGTGGCGCACAAACATGCCGCTCTCCATCCGGAAGTTCGACCAGCAATGGTCGATGCCAGCAGATACACTGGAATCACAGACATGGCGGCAAACAGAATGCTGATTGACGAGACCAGCTGTAAGGCTGCCAGTTCCGCCTGCGAAAGGGGCCGATTCATTCTGGCGGTGGCTTCCAGCTCACGGAACAAGATTTCTGTTTCGCGACTCCGGATGTTTCTCAGAACGTCGACAAAACTATCCTGATTGTGCGTCAGGTTCAGAGCCGTGACGCACAGCATGAAGAGTCCTGGTGGGTGTGTTCCGACATGCAATACGTCTCCTTCTGCCATCCGCTCCTCGTACCCGGTCAGCAGTTCGTCCATCGAATTAATTTTGAAAGCGGCTTCATAGAAATAGCCGGACGCAAACCTGTCGTAAACAATCCACCACGACTTCACTTCGCGATGGGGCGTTGGCGCCGAACGCCCTGCTGCATTCTGCCAGGCAACCGTCAACAGAGTCAGAGCGATAATCAGCAGTGCGTGGCGAATCTGTCCGTATTTCGAGATGCGGCGATCACCAAAGACAGCCAGTATGAAAAGCAATATCCCCACAACAATGCCCGGCAGAAATCGATCCATCCATTCGCCAGCTGAACTGGCGAACGCATGCCTCGTCCATGTCCATTCGTCTGGGACTCCAAGCGGAATGAATGGGCAAAGCAGAATCGCAAGCGTGGCGACGGATGCCAATACCAGCGTGATTCGCCAGCAATACGCACCAGACACCAGACGGGAGGGTTGGTCTGCGGCCACGATGGGCTCGACATGCATTAGCGGTCAATTTCCAGAAACGCGATCATCGATGGATTGCCAACTGCACCGTAATCGCCCGTAAATTCAAGCTTTCCGGTTTCCCGATCGACCTGAAACACCGCGACATGATCTGCCCGCTGATTGCAGCAGTACAGGAACGTTCCACTCGGGTCGATGCTGAAACTGCGGGGATAATTGCCGCGAGTCCAGACGTCGTCCACATGCGACAGCGTTCCGTCAGCACCAACAGCAAAGACTCCAATACTGTCATGCAATCGATTGCCAGCATACAGGTACCGGCCATCTGAACTGACGAGTACCTCAGAACAGAAGTTGCTGCCCACAAATCTCTCAGGAAGTGTGGAGATGGTCTGCCGAGGGGTCAGTTGGCCGGACTCTTTTTCGTAGTCGAACACGACAAGCGTCGATCCTTCTTCCTGAATGGAATAGAACCATTTGCCGTTGGGATGAAAGTAGAAGTGTCGTGGCCCATCTCCGGGCGGCAATTCAACAAACGGTTGTATTGCGGGCGACAGAGTTCCATTCTCTGCGTCGAATGCCCAGATGAAGATGCGATCCAGGCCCAGGTCGACATGAAGGACATACCGCCCATCCGGTGAAGATTCGATCATGTGCGCGTGGGTTCGGTCATGTCCACTGAATGCGAAGCTTCCCGGAGGAGCGTTGACAGCTCGCGTTGGTCCAATCTTTCCTTCGTCATTTTTTACGTCACTCGCATCTGCAAGTGTGCCGTCTTTAAGGATCGGAAATACGGCAACAGATCCACCGAAGTAGTTGGCCACCAACAGAAATTTGCCGGATGGATGGATGCTCACATAAGTCGGTCCAGCGCCGCCCGCCTTGACCGAATTCAGCATTCGCAATTGCCCGTTGCTTTTGTCGATGGCAAATGAGCTTACGGAGCCCTGTTTGTCATTGCCGACCCGATCGGTCTCATTTGCGGAATAAAGCCGATCTCCGGATCGGTTAATGGTAACGCAGCTGGGGCTGGTTCCGAGATCGAATGTTCCCGCCGGAATCATCGCGCCAGACTGGCGATTAATCTCGAAAATATGAATACCACGACCATTGCCCGGAGGAAGGTCGACCTGAGTCGGCAGCGTATCCTTCAGGGGCGAGCTGAAAGTACCGACATACGCGAAGAGACGTGAGTTCTGTTGCCCACTGGGAATCGCCATGGTGTGGCAGGACGCAAATATTCTTGACAACCCAGCGGTGATGCCCAGCGAGGCTGCGCTGCCGACGAATTGCCGCCTGGAATACGGACTGGTGTGCATATTATCATTCCGGTTGTTCGAGCAGGATCACTTTCGTACGCCATTTGTGGTCGCAGTATTGAATTATTCCACCAAATTCGCGAGCGAGAGATGAAACGCCCTGAGTATTTCCTACCGTGTCATCCCGGACAAACGTCCTGATCGATGTCCGTCGACTGGTCGACCGTTTCGGCGAGCCCCGCTGGAAAAATCCCAACCGCCAACACAGAATCATTCCATGAAAGTTGCAATAATCACAGCCGGGGGGGCGGGGATGTTCTGCGGCTCATGCATGCAGGACAATGCACTTGCTCGCGCTCTGCGGATAGCCGACGTGGACGCTGTGCTCATTCCTACTTACACGCCGATTCGTGTGGATGAAGAGAATGCCAGCAGCCCTAAAGTTTTCCTCGGCGGGATTAATGTTTACCTGGATTCCGTGGTTCCCGGTTGGCGGCGTCTGCCGCATTTCCTCAAATCATGGCTCGATCACCCAGGTGTGATTCGGCAACTTTCCCGACTGAGCGGCAGTACGGACGCAGCCAGTCTCGGAAAATTGACCATTGATCTTCTTAGCGGTACGCACGGCCCGCAGCGCGGCGAGATTGTTCAGCTTGTTGACTACATCGTCGATGACCTGAAGCCGGATATCGTGGTGTTCAGTAACGCACTTCTGTCCGGTGTTGTTCCTCATTTACGCAGTCGGTTTCGCGGCAGGATTCTCACGCTGCTTCAGGGCGACGACATTTTTCTTGATGCTCTGAGACCACAATTCCGGCAGCCGGCATTACGGCAGCTGACTGACAACTGTCGTTCTTTGGACGGAATACTGACTCACAGCCGGTATTACAGCAGCCACATGAGGGATTACCTTTCCCTGCAAGGCATGGAATTTCGTGAAATTCCGCTCACCATGGATGGGTGGCATGTTGAAGAAAAACAAGCCAAAACCGAAATACAGGCGGATGGGGACAAGGGCCGTGTGAATATTGGCTATTTCGCACGAGTCTGTCCCGAGAAGGGCGTTCAGCACTTCCTGGATGCGGCCCGGCAGTTGCTTCCGATCTATCCTGACGTGGACTTTACGATCGCCGGATTTTTACCACAGCAACACCGGCACTGGTTTGACTCATTGCTTGCAGGAGTGCAGAAGGACGTCCCTTCAGACAGGTTGCGGTGGCTTGGTAGTCCTTCGACAAGGAGTGAGAAGTTCAAAATCCTGCAGGCGTTCGACTTATTGTTTATTCCTGCGGATTACCACGAACCTAAGGGACTGTACGTCATTGAGGCGGCTCTGCTGGGTGTTCCGTCGCTGCTTCCCGCTCATGGAGCATTTCCTGAACGCATTGCCGACCTGGGAGCAGGCTGGTTATTCGATTCCAGTTGCAAACCGCCGCATGGTGAATCTTCGGTCCGGAAGCTCGAGGATTTTGTGACGACCTACACGCGGAATATGGATTCTGATTGTAAATCCAGGTTGATCGAATCGGCTACGAGGCTGCATTCCATGCAGAGCACCGGACCAGTCGTGCGTTCTGTGCTGGAGTCTTTCTGAAACTCGCGCGGTCTCGAATTCGAACAGTCTCAACTGGATTTCGCACAGTCTGCAATTCGAACAGGCCCGACCATAAGAAGTCAGGCGTCGGGCCATTCGACAGCGATCAGTGAGGCACTTAGTGAGCTGGCGGCATGCTGTTCTGGAATGCGCGGTTGCGAAACAGGAAGTCGATGATATTACCTTCGTGTGGCTGCAGCCAGTTCAAAGCGCAGGTTGGTATCGGACCGATATTCAGTCGATCAATGTGTCTCGCGTCAACCAGTTCCTGTGTCCATTTCGGATCTTCAGTGATTGCGGTTCCAACCAGTGTGGAACCGATCTTTTTCAGCATCTGGTTCTGAGGACATTTCACCACAGACACGAATGGAAACATGTACTCCGTATTTGCCATTTTGTCGTCAGGATCACTGACGTGCAGAACGGTCGGGCGAAGATAGTCACAGCGTTCTTTGGGAATCCATCGATCACCGTCCCGATATTTGGCCGTCATCTCTGTGACGGCAGCAGATTCGCAACCTTCGTCGATCTGACGGTTCATGGCTTCGGCAGCACCTGCCATCGTATTCGCAGCAAGAGCGGCATTGGGATCGGTGGTTGGCAAAGCTGTGATCGGGCCCAGCTGTTTTGCAATCGCATCCGCGATCTCTTCTGTGTGGCGAGATGCCCAGATTCCCGAGCAATTAATGCAGCTGCGACCGCCGTTAATCAGGACGCTCTTCACCAGGATGTCCAGATAATCTTCCCAGCGGTCGACAACGTCGTCGCCGAGCATGATCTTACTGAATCCTGGACCATGAGCCTGAACCCGGGGATTGCCAGCGTATTTCTCGACCGTGGCGGTACCCCCGAAAATCATCGCACGCTGGCATGTTTCCAGTACTTTGTTTCCGACATCGTGTGGCCCGGGATACAGTGAAAATGCTTCCCTCGGGACGCCAGCTGCCGCAAATGCTTCGTACATGCGATACGGAGTCCATGGTTCTGAGGACCCCGGCTTCAGAACCAATCCAACCTGCAGAGGAATCGCCGGAAGCCATAGTGTGTGAACACCAGGAGAATTCGATGGTAACACGAGCCCCAGAACCGGAGTGGTGCTTTGATAGCTCACCATCACCCCGCGACTTTCCATGCCGTATCCACGCGAAAGAATTTCGAGTGGCAGACCCCGTGTCAACGCATCCAGCATCGCGCCCATATTGCTGAGCACGAACGCATTCTTGCTCATGTTGGCTCGTGCCATGTTGAGCGGAAGACCCGTAGTTGCCGATTGAATCGAGCAGAATTCTTCCGGCGTCTGTGTGCCGTTACCCATCGGCAATGTTGCGGTCAGAAACAAGTCCGCCGCTTTCACGCACATGTCGATCAGATCGGCGGGCTGGAACTGACGAAGTACTTCTCGTGCTTTGTCTGCTTTCCGCATGTCCATTTGCACCAGGCCTGCATTGGCCTGATGCATCTGAGCCATGACTTCTCCGGTTTCAAAATGAACTACGTCCGCCTTTTCGAGCGACTCGTAAGGCTTACCCCAACGGATAACTGGAATTTCAAGCATGGCAGAAGGTGCTGATTAAACAGAGAAATTTGAACTGAAATGCTTCGCAGTAAGCGTTTGCGTCGCAGGTTGCCAGAAAAGACGCCCGTGCGTGACAGATGACTCCGCTGGCTTCCGACGGTCACTGTGGCAGCTAGTAGACCCCAACAGTCGTTGTTTTTGCAAATACGTGGTAGGGGCGAACACTGCTGACGCCGTCCCAGGTGTATTTGTCACACGGTTTTTCTCTTTCGCCCTCATCGCGTTCGAGGAACCCGGGCACGAAGAGCTCTTTCGTCAGGGTATAGAGCTTTACTCGACCTGTTTCACCGTACCCAACGACCTTGTTGTGGTCGTCAAAATCCACGACCTCTACCACGGCACGTGGCTGCGGTGCATAGTACGTGATCTTGTAATTGTCAGCGGGGTCAAATGGCTTGCCGCATGCCAGCCCCATCAGCGTGTTGCCATAGGTCGGCGTGATGTAGACATTGGGACCGAGCAATTCTTCGCATGCGAACCGGAACCACTGCTGCGTAAACTCCGTACCACCACAGAAGATGCCTTTGATTCCGGCTTCTTCGATACTGCTGCCTTCATCCATCAGCCGCAGTGCCAGGGCTTCCAGTAGTTTCGGGGTGGTGAACATGCACTGGATGTCGTTATTTGCGGACAGGACGGTCATCGCCTGATCGATGACGTGAGCGCTGTATTCTTTCGCCTCTTCAACTTTCCCTTTCTTCAGGAGTTTGACGACCCACCGCGGATCCAGATCCACGCAGAAGCAAATGCCCCCCCTGTGTTGTGCCAGATGCTCAATTGCAAGGCGCAGCCTTCTTGGACCCGATGGGCCCAGCATGAGCCAGTTCGCCCCGCGCGGGAAACTTTCATCCGGTAACGTGTCGCTGAACATTTCGTAGTCGATCCAGTGGTCCTCGACGACAACGCGAGATTTCGGGATCCCCGTGGTGCCACCAGTTTCGAAAACATAGATTGGCTTGTCCTGATATGCTTTCGGTACCCATCTTCTCATGGGCCCGCCGCGAAGCCATTCATCCTCAAACAGAGGGAATTTCTTAAGATCGTCGAAGCAATTGACATCTTTCAGAGGGTCGAAGTCAAAAGTTTTCTTTTTCTCAAGCCAGAACTCGCAGCCGGTCTCATCACTGA
Organism: Planctomycetaceae bacterium; assembly: GCA_041398825.1. NCBI lineage: Bacteria > Pseudomonadati > Planctomycetota > Planctomycetia > Planctomycetales > Planctomycetaceae > Planctomycetaceae bacterium. The sequence goes on from JAWKTX010000009.1 coordinate 272,370, forward strand.
AATGCCACTGGACAATCTCACGAGTCTGTTGATCGAGTTGCTGCTTTCGTTCCAGGCACTTTTCTTCAAGCGTAGCCACAAAACATCCTTCTACAGAATCGAAGTCAAAATGTCGGGGATCTGCGACGCGGAACCGACAAAAAGTGGGATCTCTAACTATTTTTCGGGTGGAGTGTGAAAAACCACGGGGATTTCAGCCTCGCGCGGCCCGGTGTCAAAACCGCATCCACGAGGAAAACATGGTAGACACAATTTCTCATCTCTACCAACCGTTGAGCTGATTTCCCTCAAAACGACGTTGAATGAGATTCAGGAATTCACTTGCCGAATTGGTCGCTCTGGAAATTCGACAGAATCCTGATCGCTGGCCGTTGAAAAACGACGCGAAAGGCAACCGCACGCGTCAGAGAGGCACGTTTTTCAGCGTCGGCAATGTCCAGCGACCCATCTCTGACGGGTCGCGAAGTTGTTGAGCGGGCTGGCAGGATAGCGCAGTAACCGAGTCCTTGAAGATCCGGCTAAGCGGGAGGGTTCGTTAAAACAAGTGAAACACAAGTCTGACCCAGGGAACGAAGAATGTCGTTCGCAACCGCGTCATTACTCATTCCGTCATTTGATTTTGCCGTTCGTGATCAGGCCTGCACTACGCGTCCTCTGAACGCTGAAAGATGGCCCGGACACCAGAAAGTGCAATTCCCGTCACAAATACCGCCGCGGTACCTATGACGATGGCCATCAGAGGATGTACATACCCGCGGATCCACGCGATGGACGGTGGCGGATTGTCGAGGCTGGAGAGTGTGATGGCCCCGATGAAGGTGACTCCCACAATGACGGCCGCCAGACTGACGAGGGTTCCCCGAACGCGAGTAAATCTGGCCAGCAACATTAACCCCAGTGTTCCGCCGCTCAAGACTCCTGAAATCTTCCACCATGCATCCAGCATGGACTCAATTTTCGTCATCGCAATTGCACAACCAATGCCAGCTATCCCAAGCACGATGGTGATGTTACGCAGGAACCGTAGTTCGCTGGCATCCGCCGTGCGGCCCCAGAATCGCTGTCGCACATCGCAAAGAAGCAGGGTTGCAGAACTATTCAGCGATGAGTCGACGGTGCTCATCGCTGCTGCCAGGATTGCCGCGATGAGAAGCCCTGAAAGCCCCGGTGGTAACTCCGAAAGGATGAAAACGGGCAGTACTCGGTCGGATTTTATATCAGCCGGCAAAACCCCGCTTCCCGTCGTTTGGTAAAACGCGAATAATGCGGTGCCCACGAAGAACAGGACTGCTGAAATCGGGATGTATCCCAATGCACCCATCCAAACGCTTTTTCGTGCAGACTGGTTCGAATCAGAAGCAAAGTAACGCTGAACGTAGGTTTGATCGGCAGCAAAATTCTGCACGTTGATGACCAGCCCGAACATCAGCGTCATCCAGAATGATGGTATTGCAAAGGTGCTTCCGTTGAACTCGGTGGAACCAAGCGACAGTTTGTTGACTGACTGGTGGCGAGCGATATCGATGATTCCAAAGAAACCTCCTGGTACCCGGCTGACCAACAACCCTGCACAGATAATGATTCCACCCACAAGAATGAGACTCTGCGCAACGTCCGTCCAAATGACCGCCTCGATGCCACCCGTCAGTGTGTAGACGATCACAAGAATTCCGATCGCGAGAATCAGCCAGTAGACGTCAATCGAAAGCAGCGTGCTCACTGCCAGAGACACACCGTAAAGGATCGTTCCGGTTCGTCCAACGTGGTAGAGAACATTAAACAGAGCCGCATAAACGCGGGCCCAGGCTCCAAAACACTGTTCCAGAGGCTCGAAAGCGGAAACGCTTCCAGTCGCTCGAAACCACGGAACAAACCACTTTGTGGCAATCCACGCTGCCCACGGAAGCGACAGAGAAAACACGAATGGATTCCAATTGTCCGCAAAGGTCTTGCCTGGATTCGCGATGAAACTAATGCTGCTGACGAATGTTCCAATGATCGAAAGTCCAACTACCCACCCTGGCAGTGAGCCTCCGGCCACCATGAATTCGCCTGCGTTCTTTGTTCGCCTCGACATTAAACAGCCGAGGGCCGTTACAATGACGAGGTAGAGCAATATGATGATCAGATCGAGTGGATGCGTATGGCCAAACATCTGGGGGTTATCCGAAGGGAGGAGTCTGAGGAACAAGAAGAATAGTCGTTTTGTTCGGATGTAAGATTGTTCAGAATAAGTAGAGTTGAAGTTCTGCGTAAAAAGTGAATATTACTCAGACTGTTGCCTTTGAAGGAATGGCCTGGCCGGTGCCCGCAGTTTTGTCGACGATGCACCGAAGAGAGGTTTGTTTTTCCTTTGAAATCGTCGATTCTGTGGTTCAATGTTGCCTCAGAAAACCTCCGCGTGCTCATCACAGGATGACGTGCTGACTGACGTGAGGTCGGTTGTTGTTTCGCAGATTATTGCCAGGGGACACGATGTACACACTCTTGACTGGTGCCACAGGGCTGGTTGGACGTTATCTGGTTCGAGATCTTTTGCTGAATGAACACCAATTGGCGGTGGTCGTGCGCCCATCGCGGCGTCAATCCGCATCAGACCGAATGGAGGAAATCCTTCAGCACTGGGAACGCGAACTTGGCCGCGCTTTGCCGCGACCGGTCGTAATTTCAGGAGACATTTGCCAGCCAGGTTTTGGCTTCAGCGAAGAAGACGCCGAATGGGTGAGCGAGAACTGTTCCAGCATCATCCACAGTGCTGCGATCCTGGAATTCTACGGAAAGGATCGCGCAGGGGAACCGTGGCGAACGAACCTGAATGGTACTGAAAACATGATCGCGCTGTGTCGTGATCTCAGGATTCACGACATCCACTACGTGTCTACTGCCTATGTCGCGGGAATCCAGGAAGGTCGTGTCATGGAAAGCAGTCTGTCTGCCGGGCAGACTTTCCGCAATGACTACGAAGAAAGTAAGTTCCTCGCAGAGTCACTGGTCCGGCAGATCGATTTCGCAGACCACGTTACGGTCTATCGTCCCGCCGTCATTGCAGGCGATTCCAGGACCGGGTACACAAATACCTACCACGGAATTTATCTGTACCTTCGACTCATGGCTCTGATGATTCCGGCTATCCCATTGAACGAGGACGGAAAGCATCCAACCCCAATTCGACTGCGAATGACGGGTGACGAACGCCGGAACATTATTCCTGTCGAGTGGGTATCGGCGGTCATGACTCGTATCTTCGAATCCCCGGAAGCACGCGGTCTTACGTTTCACATCGCTCCTGACCACCCAATCAAAGTCCGTCAGATCATTCAGTACTGTGCTGATTTCTTCAATTCAACGGGTGCTGAATTCATCGGAGCAGATGCGCCGGAACCAGCAGCAGTCAGTCGGGAAGAAAACGAAGACCAGTACATGTTTGAGCGTTTGTACAAGGAGAACATGGAGACCTATGCTCCGTACGAACGCACCGACAACATCTTTGACCTGACAAACACGAAGCGATTTGCCGGCGACATTGTGTGTCCAGTCATTGACGAGACAGTGATGCATCGCTACATCGAGTATGGCAACGAGGACCGATGGGGCAAGCGAAAGCTGGAGTGGGTTGAGCCTGCATTCGAAGCGATGGAAGTTCTGCATTCAGCCAGCAACACCAGCGCGATTCCGGAAAACACGGTCGGCATTGATCTTTCCGGACCAGGCGGGTTACAGGCAACGCTGCAGTTGTCAGCCGAAGGCATTTGTTCCGTTGAGCGTGGGTTGCCGCCTGCCGGGACGCCCGTCCTGCGAATGACAGCAGTGGACTTTGGGGCTTCGGCAAAGACTCGGGTACCGGATATGGCACCCTGCTGGGATGACACCGATCCCGTGACCGCCGTACAGCTGTCAGAGTTGCTGATTTCTGCATTGCAGATTTCCGAGCTGGAAACCGAGCAGAAGGCGACCGAAGCGAAGTAGCCCCAGGGAAATACCACTGAACAGAAACGAAGCGGAGCCGCTCAGATTTGAGCGGCTCTTTTTTTCTTGCCGCTTGCTCGACAGACGCCAGTTTATTGAAGTCGGCTCACAACCTTTCTGAGTCCCTTCTGAATTGCTGCAGGCTCCGGATCTTCAAACGGTAGTGCCTTCAGGAATTCCACCAGATCCGCTATTTCCGATTCGTTCAGGCCGCTGGTTACCCCATGTTGATCGTCCTTGTTCCATGTTGTTAACACATCGGTCAGAGTCTCTGCTTTTCCATGGTGCAGGTAAGGCCCGGATCGGTAGATGCCCAGAAGCGTTGGCGTGTCGTAGGCGGGTGCCATCAATTCTGATGGGTCGTCATGGCCGGTACCAACATCGTGCCGAACAATCTGTTCGGTCGGGCGTGGTTGCGAGTCTGTATAGAACGGGCCACTGTGGCACGACGCGCATTTTGTTCGATCTGAATGGAATAGTTGCTGGCCGCGTCGAGCAGCCTCCGAAAGCCCATTCTTCGAATGAGGACTGAGCGTGAATTTGTGTGAATTTGTATAAGCTGCCAGAGCGTCCAATGCCTTGCTTTTGCCACTGATGGGATCGCCGAGCGCATCGGGCAACGCTCCGCGCATTAGCCCCCGCCCCTGCATCAGTTGCCCGCGGACAGTGTGTTCAAAATCCTGTACCTCGTCGCGATCGGCAGACCAGTGGACAGGATGTGTCCAGCCAAGTCCCGCGAGAGGTTGAGTACTTCGCAAACCTTCTGGTTGCTGCCACGTGCGACCATCGGCGTCACCATCGGGATGACAGCTTGAGCAGGAGATCCAGTTTCTGGAAGACATCGGCTGAAGAGCTGTGTAGAAGAGCTTCTTTCCGAGAAGCGCGTCTTCGGTCAGGGGATTCTGAGTCACTTTCTCGGAAGCAATCACTTTCAGGCTGGCCGGATCAATTGCCACCACCTCGAAATCCAGTGCGTTGTACACCAGTATTGCAGCCCCGTCATTTGTGTACCGAACAGCTCGTGGATTGTTGCCCAGTGGAATCGATGCCGCATAGTCCAGTTCCGAATAGTCATCGTTGATAACCCGGCAGAGAAACATGTCGTTTGTCGCCCCAAAGATGACTGCAATTGTGCTGTCGTCCGGCGAAACGGCTGTTTCCCATGGATTTGCGGTGACTCTCGCACCTCGAATCGAATCCATCGGAACGCGAACCCGTTGCCCCGATTTTTCCCCCTGCAGCGTCGCAACCGAAACGTACGGAAAGATCGAACCGTTTCCGTGTGCAGCTGTGACTCGCGAACGAATATGAGTCAGATACGCCTTTCGTTCATTGTTCGATAACGTCACCTGCCGACACAGATTGTCTGTTGAGGCTGGTTCCCAGGACCTCTTCAGGGTCCCGTCGACTGTAGAGACCTCCACAAGTCGTGATGTTAGATATTCGGTGACAAACAGAGCGGTCGAATCCGAGTTGATTGCGATCCCGCGCGGCATGGCCCCGACAGTCCAGGCAGCATCCTGTTGCCACGTTGATGTGTTGATCCGAACGACCTGTCCGGGATACTCAAGGGTGACATAGGCAAATCGACCATCTTCGGAGCACACGACCCCATAGGGTTCGTCAAATACATTGATTTGCTGCGTCACTGTCGCCTTTTCGGCGTCAATCACGCTAACGACATCGTCCCCGTAGACGCAGCACAGAAGTTGCTTTGTTCCGGGTATCCACGCCACACCTTCCGGGTGAACACCAACCGGAACTTCCGAAATTTTCTTCATCTCAGGCCAGGACAGTATGGTTACGGAACCACTGTCGCGGTTCGAACATGCGATCAGTGTGTTGCTGCTGTCGATCGCCAGAAGACTATTTGACTGGCCAGCCTGAACCCGCGAAGAAACGCCGCAGGTCAAGGGCAGGATTAAGCCCAGCATGAACAGACGGAGGAAACGAGGACACATAGTGAAGTCACCTGTTGGGAATGTTCGACTCATAGCAGTGCGTGCCGTTAACGAAGAAATTCAGGCCAATCTGATGTCGCAGGATCATATCAGAATAGCCAGTCGGCCCGAAAGCTGCGCGGCAAACATTGCTGGTCCACCCAATGGGCTCCACCGTTCGATCCCGTTGGCATGGATTTTGAATCATTTCGAGGTCGTACAAATCTGGCAATGGAACCAGAATACTCTGAGGCTGAACGGCCATTTCTTTACAGCTGTCGTTGATAATCTCGTTTCCGCAAATGCGTTATTTACTTTTCGAAGATGAACTCACCGACGATTTGTCTCCTCTGACGCTGCTGCGACCTTCGTTTGAGCTGGTGTGCGGTCGTGATTGCCTTCGGCGCCGAGTGGAACGATGGTTCCCCGGTGCTCACTGGGGTGTTTGGGTCCGATCGCATTTGGTGGCGGTTTACCGAGAGCAGTTTCCTGATGCTCACGTCAACCAGTTGAACTGGCTGCAGCATCACTCGACGTTGCTGATGAATGGACGCTGGTTGCCGGATGCCAGAATTGATCCCTCCCAACTGGACCTCGACAGCGCCGGATTTATCGATGGACATCTTGCGTGGATTGCACTTGCCCCGGAAGAATTGAGCCTGCTTACCGAACAGGACTTCAGCTCCACGCTGCTCTTGCTGGCCCGAAGTCGACGCGTTGTCGAAGCAGGTGGCAGCATTATCCGTTATCCATGGGACCTGGTCAGTCGGAACTCTACGCAGCTGGTTCGAGATTTCCGGGACGAAGGGCTTTCTCAATCCACAAGTAGTCCTCAGGTTGTGATTCTGGGAGATCCGCAGGACGTCTATATTTCAGAATCAGCGAGGATCGATCCGTTTGTTGTGATCGATGCAACATCCGGACCTGTGTCTATCGACCGCGATGCCGAAGTGCAGGCATTCACGCGTATTGATGGGCCCTGTCATATCGGTAGAGGGGCAAGAGTCTACCGTGCGATGATTCGAGGCGGCACAACGGTCGGAGCGTACTGTCGTGTTGGTGGCGAAATCGAAGAGTCGATTCTTCATAGCTACGTGAACAAATACCACGAGGGGTTCCTTGGCCACAGCTACGTTTGCCCCTGGGTGAATCTTGGTGCAATGACATCTACCTCTGACCTGAAGAGCGACTACAGTTGTGTACGCGTTCCTCTGAAAGGTAAATCCATCGATTCACAGATGATGAAGGTCGGTTCGTTTATCGGCGACCATACAAAAACTGCCATCGACAGCATGTTCAATACGGGCAGTTCCATAGGCATTATGGCGATGGTGCTTCCCGGAGGTCGGCTTCTGCCACGTCATATCCCTTCATTCTGTAACATAAGTTTCGGCGAACTGGCTGCTGACTGGCCGCTGGAAAACAGCCTTGCCTCCGCTGCAATTGCCATGCAGCGAAGAGACCAGACTCTGACCGCTGCCATGGAAACCCTGATTCGCACAGTCTACCTGCAAACTGAAGCGGAACGCGATGCTGCGATGGAAAGAGCCAGGCAACGTCGCAGCGTGATGTGATCAGCGATCCCTGACGCAATCGCTTATGGACACTTTACTGCACGACTAAGTCACCCGGGTCGGAGCACATGGCCTGCTGAACGCGCTTGACGTATAGCTTCCTAGCATTGGATTTACTGCCTGCTGAACTCCGCGAAATGCTGCATACTTCTTTCGTACGAATCGTCTCTTGCGGTACTTTGACCGCATGTTCGCCGTTCCGCTAAACTCGGAGGCCTGAAGATGATTCAATGGGAACAGAAAATGAAATCAAACAGCAGTGGGCATCGAACGCAAGGCACATCATGACCGATGACGCATCGAATCCAGGTGCCTTATCGCAGCAAATTGCTCTGAAGCGAAGTGGCCGATCTGATGTCCCGTTCTTTCTTGTGATGGGCGGATTATCGTCCTGCTTTATCGTCCTGATTGTCCTGATGCTCGCCGCAGATCTGCTGTTTACTTCGGTGGCTGATTTCAAAGAGGCGTTGTTGAAGCCGGAAATCCAGCAGGCGTTTCGGCTGACGCTGCTGTCCTGCTCTATATCCGCATTGTTGTCCGTTTGGGTGGCAGTTCCACTCGGATACCTGCTGTCCAGATATCAGTTTCCCGGCCGCTGGGTTGTGGACACGCTTGTTGATATTCCTGTCGTACTGCCGCCGCTCGTTTTGGGGTTAAGCCTGCTGATTCTGTTTCACTTAAAGATCAACGGGTGGGAGCTGGAAACCTGGTTGCGGCAAGACCTTCATTATCCGGTCACGTATCAGGTTCGCGCGGTGATTCTGGCACAGTTCAGCGTGGCGTGTGCCTTTGCGGTTCGAACGATGCGTGTTACTTTTGATCAAATTAACCCGCGGGCAGAAGATGTGGCGAGAACTCTCGGATGCACTCGCAGTCAGGCGTTCTTGCGTGTCGCATTGCCTCAGGCATGGCGCGGGATCATGGCCGCTGGAACAATTGCCTGGGCAAGAGCTATGGGGGAATTCGGTCCCATCCTGGTGTTTGCCGGCGCGACACGAATGCGGACAGAAGTCCTGTCTACCACTGTCTTCCTCGAACTCAGCATTGGCAACCTGAACGCGGCTGTGGCAGTTTCGCTGCTGATGGTGCTGATGGCATCGATCGTGTTGCTGATTCTTCGTGGCCTTGGGACAAGGCTGACAGCATGATTGAGCTAAAGGATGTGACAATTGCCGCCGGTGATTTTCGACTCACGCAATTGTCCTTTTGCATTGAAACCGGTGAGCATGTTGCACTGATGGGGCGAACCGGGAGGGGTAAGACTACGATTCTCGAAGCGATTTGCGGCCTGCGCAGGATTGATTCCGGTGCCATCCTGATTCACGGTGTCGACGTAACGGACTGGTCCCCGCGCGACAGGCAGGTTGGATATGTACCTCAGGATCTTGCTTTGTTTCCAACATTAACGGTGCGCGAACACCTCGCCTTTGCACTGGAAATCCGAAAGGTATCTGCTTCGGGAATTTCGGAACGAGTGAACGAACTCTCTGATTTACTTGGCATTCGGCATCTGCTGGCTCGGCGCATCCAGGGACTCAGCGGAGGAGAGTCTCAACGCGTGGCACTGGGGCGTGCTTTATCATTTCGTCCGACGGTGCTGTTGCTCGACGAGCCGCTTAGTGCGTTAGACCAGGAAACTCGACTGGAAATGCAGACGCTGCTTCAATCTCTGAAGACGACGGCGCAGGTCACGACGCTGCATGTAACGCACAGCGAAGAGGAAGCGAATCTGGTGGCTGACAGACGCCTGATTCTTACTGACGGGCGTGTGATGGATACCTGATGGCTTTTTGTTTCCGGCAACCCGCTGTTCAGGCTGAACCTGATTGGTCTGCGTGTGTCAATGAGGATGTCACAGCAACTGAGCCGAATGAATGGCTGCGGTTTCTGAATGGAAGGTAGCCGGATAAGGTTTGCCGGACCGCATTGCTAACGCGGTTCTCTTCTGGAGATGAGGGTTCGAACCCCTTGCCTTCCGCTGATAACAAGTCGGTACACCGGAGGTGCATCTGTCAGGACAGTGTATAGATGGCTATTTGAAAGAAGATCGTCACAGCGAGAATGTCGAGTATCGATGCAATCAGGGCATTGGACATGATGGCTGGATCCAACCCCAGACGCTGCAATATCAGGGGCAGGACTGCCCCGAATGACGTTCCGAGCACTACTACACTGACCACGGTACCACCGATAACGGCCGCTTCCTGCCAGCTCCGTCCGAACCAGAACAGCGTGAAGACGGTATCGATGGCTGCAAGTAACGCACCAAGAAGCAGGGCGACCCAGATTTCACGCGTGATGACGTCTCTGTGTTCGCGAAGGAGGGACTGGTTTCCGGAATCGGCGGGTTGCAGTGCAATCATGCGGATGAACAAGGTCGCTGATTGAGAACCGGTATTTCCACCGCTCGCCATGACCAGCGGGAGAAACATCAGAATCAACGCCGTGAGCTCACCTGCGGAACCCGTATAGTGGTCGAGTACCCTTGCGTTCGCCAGCGCCATAATTGACAGAAAGACCAGCCAAATTCCCCGCTTCCAGAGAATGGTCAGGATTGGTGTCTCCTCGTAGGCATCTTCGAGCGGCTGTACCCCGCCCTGCAGGTAGGCATCTTCTGTTGCCTCTTCCTGAACAACGTCCAGGGCGTCGTCGTGGGTCACGATACCAACGAGTCTGTCGTCGTCATCCACAATCGGAACGGCAAGAAAGTTGTATCTTGCGAGCTCCTGTGCAACGGCCTCTCGCTCATCCGAGACTCGCATGCGCACGACGTCCCGTTGCATGATTTCTGCAAGCAGGGTTTCTGGCTTTGCCAGGATAAGCTCACGAAGTGATATCAATCCCTCAAGATGCCGATTATCGTCGAGAATGTAAACGTAGTAGATCGTCTCGCTGTTCGGTGCCTGAAGTCGAAGACGCTCGATAGCGTCACGAACGGTGATGTTGGCCGGAAGCGACGCATACTCCGTTGTCATGATCGCACCAGCGCTCCATTCGTCGTAGGAGAGCAATCGGCGAATATCGTTGCGTTCTGCCTTGGCAATCAACCTCAGGATATCTTCGCGGCGTTCCTGCGGGATTCGGGTCAGCAAGTCGACCCGGTCATCCGATGACATTTGTTCCAGCAACTCAGACAGACGTCCGGAATCCAGTGTTTCGACGAGCTCAGCCTGACGCCGCAGTGAAATATTCTCAAAGATTTCGACCCGCAGCTCGAGCTCGGCCTGGTCCAGTACTGTCCAGACCTGGTTGGTCTCAAGGTCCTCCAGCATCTCGGCGAGTTTGACCGGATGGACAACTTCACAGAATTCTGCCAGGCCGTGCCGATCTCCTTCCTGGAGCATCAGCTGCAGGTCCGGAAAAATCAGAGACTGGTAGGCATCCCGCATCCCAACCACTCGTTCAAAAAAAATCCCTGCCAGCGGAAACCCCGCAGCAGGGACTCGATTTCAGTTGAAAAGAACGCTGCGATCCTCGAAGTCGAGGAACCAACGAACTAGCGTTTCGAGAACTGGTAGCTTCGACGAGCTTTCCGCTTGCCGTACTTCTTACGTTCGACCATTCGGTCATCTCGAGTCAGGAAGCCAGCGGTTGCAAGTGTGTGGTGCCAGGCTTCGTTCATGCCCTGCAGAGCACGAGCGATACCAAGGATGATAGCACCAGTCTGGCCGGTTGTTCCGCCGCCGTTAACGCGAACGTGGATATCAACCTGACCGACCTTGTCAACGGCCTTTACCGGGGCAATTACGCTCTCCCGGTCGCGCTGCACGCAGAGGAATTCTTCAACAGGACGGCCGTTGACCGTGAAGACACCTGTTCCCTCTTTGATGCGAACTCGGGCGACTGCCGTCTTTCGTCGGCCGGTTCCCATTGCAACGCCGAAGCGGTCAACCTTACCTCGAATGGTCGGCTGATAGTTGGGATCGACTGGAACCGATTCACCTGGTGCACCGGCGCCAAGAGTCAGCTCAGGAAGATCCGACGATGGCACCTCAGGCTCCGCGTCAGCGGAAACTGCTTCTTCGCCAGAGGCAACAACGGTCTCGTCCTGGGGTTCTTCGTTTACGGAGGGATCCATACTCATCACGTTTCAGAACAAATAGGGAGGAAAACAGGAGCGTTCGAAACTGCAGCACTCGGCAATTTCGAGGAACAGATCAAACGACTTCTCAGGAGTCAGCCTGCAATTTGGTCGATGGCAGCATGTGTGCTGGAAAAGGCTTGGGCTGTTGTGCCTGATGCGTATGCTCGGGGCCAACGAAAAGGCGCAGACGCTTCAGCATTTGATCCGCGAGCTTGTTCTTCGGAAGCATCCGGCGAACAGCTTCCCGAAGAATCATTTCCGGACGGTGCTGCCAGGCTTCAACCGCGGTTCGAGAGCGAAGGCCACCCGGATATCCGGTGTACCGGTCGTAGCTCTTCTTGCCCATCTTCGTGGACATGTACGGCACTTCTGCGTGCTGCATTGCACCGCCGCTGAAACGGACTCGTTCGACATTTGTTACAATTACACAGTCACCTGAGTTGACGTGTGGAGTGTAGTCGGCCTTGTGTTTCCCCATCAGGATCGTTGCGATCTGGACGGCAAGACGACCAACGATCTGACCGTCGGCATCCACGACAAACCAGTCCGGATCACACACTTCTTCTTTCTTTGCCATCCATGTTTTGCCGAGTGCCAGCATCGAACGTTCGTCCTCTGGGTTGAAAACCCGTGTTCATGTGTACATAAAAGTCCGCGGAGCCACAGAAACGAGTGTGGCATCTCCGCATGGAAACAAAAAAGCCGCCAAATACCGCTGGTAAATCGGCAGCTATCTGATGCAAGTCGAGAAATTTAGCGAGTTTGCAGCGGACATTCAATCCTGCAACCCACAAAACGCACTTGCGATGCACCAACTGGGAATGCCGATTCCGCGAATGCCGGCCGGACACTCGAAGCGACGGCCTGTTTACGGTAGCATCCCTGAGGCGGATGGCATCGCGTTTCATCGCGAATCTGCTTGAATTTGGTGGCTGGCTCCCGGCTGTTCCGTCGTTTGGTTGACTGGCTTCGGTTCATCCACCGCCCCGGTTTCGTTTCAGGTTTATCGGTTTCGAGACTTCGCTCAACGGTGATGACTTTGCGAAGTTGATGGAGATTCGCGGAACAATCCGTCCGCTGGAGGCGGGGTCCGGGTCGCTGCGAATTTTCAATTGGAGCCGAAATTCGGAAAATTCAGGCAATTCTGGTGATCGACGGAAGTCCGGTCCTGGTGTTTCATTGACTTCGGATCAGGCCTCTCAGGGCTGCAAGGTGGGTATCGTGGCAAAGGCATGGGGTGGTCGTTTCAGTCAGGCAACAGATCCACGTGTGGAAGCGTTCACTGAATCCATCAGCTTCGACCACCGCCTGTTCGAAGCGGACATTCGGGGATCGATTGCCCATGCCAGCATGCTGGCTGCGGTGGGATTGATTACGGATCACGAGCGTGACCTGATCACCAGCACACTATCGGAAATCAGAGAAGAAATCCGGCAGGGCAACTTCCCGTTCAGTCATGAGCTGGAAGACATTCATATGCACATCGAGAGCAGCCTGATTGCAAGGATCGGCGACGTCGGCAGAAAACTCCACACGGGACGCAGCCGGAATGATCAGGTTTCGACGGACTTAAAACTCTATGTCAGAGATGCAATTGACGACCTCGACAAATTGCTTGCCGACATACAGAGTGCTTTTGTCGATCGGTGTTCCACGGATGCGGACGTGGTCCTGCCCGGTTACACACATCTGCAGCGAGCACAACCGGTACTGGCCGCCCACTACTGGCTGGCGTATTGTGAGAAGTTTCAACGCGATCGTGACCGACTTGCCGATTGCCGCCGACGGGTGAATGTGAGTCCGCTGGGGGCCGCCGCGCTGGCAGGTTCGTCTCTGCCGATCGATCGACAAATGACTGCAAGCCTCCTTGGTTTCGAAGGCGTCGCAGCCAACAGTCTGGACGTGAGCAGCGACCGCGACTACCTGGTTGAGTTCGTATTTGGCCTGTCATTGATTTCTGCCCATTTGAGCACCTTGTGCGAAGAATGGATCCTCTGGTTCACCACAGAGTTCAATTTCCTTCGACTGCCGGACGCCTACACAACGGGTTCGTCGATCATGCCGCAAAAGCGGAACCCGGACGTTCTGGAGTTGATTCGCGGCAAGACGGCTCGCGTGATGGCTTCCGTTCCCCAGCTTTTGATCCTGCTGAAGAGCCTCCCTATGGCTTACAACCGTGATTTGCAGGAGGACAAGCTGGCTATGTTCAGTGCATACGACACGGTTCGGTCCTGTCTGGAGCTGACGCCCGCGATTGTTGCCGGTGCGGAACTGAAGCTGGATCAGATTCGTTCGAAGCTTGAAGACGGATTTCTGGATGCGACGGCGCTCATGGAATACCTGATCAAGAAGGGGGTTCCCATGAGAACCGGCCATGAAACGGTTGGAAAGCTGGTTGGAAAATGCGAAAAGGCAGGCTGCCGATTGAACGATCTTTCTCTGAATGACCTGCGCGCAGCGTGCGACCTGATCGAGGAAGATGTCTACCAGATTCTGGGGGCTGAAAATGCGATGAAAGCCTTGCAATCTTACGGATCCGGTGGCCAATCGTCTGTGACGGAACGGGTCAGGGAATGGAGAGAGAGGCTGAGTTCCTGAGTTGATTGTCCTGCGGGAGGGGTTGTATCGATTCGGTGATTGATCCTGCCCACCGATAAACTCCGTCAGCGCCTCCGATGAGATCAGGTTGACCGCTTCCGTTTGCAGGTCTACAGTGGAGTAGCGCTTGTCTCATGTCAGATTCGAGATGACCAGCAAACTCCAGACACCATAAACCAGTTTGACCGAACGGTTTCCGATTCGGGCGGAACAGACCCAGAATATGCCAGAAGATAAAGAGTCCGGTTCAGCAAATGGCGAAGGGCAGGCTCCGAAGAACCCTCGAAAGGAACGAGGTCCAGGCCTGTCGATGTGGTATGTCATTGCCATCGGCGTCATCCTGGTGGTCGTCCTGTCTGTTGCCAGCCGGAATCGTACCGGCGAACGAATCGACTACAGCCAGTTTCTGGAGGAACTTCAGAAGGGCAACTACACCTCCGCAAATGTGCATGAATTGACAATTGGCACATCAGCCCTGGCGTGGCAATCGCACGCCACTAAGGATGTCAGTGCTTCAAACGTCACTGACTTCAAACGCTTCTACGTACCCATTCTGCCGTTGAGCGATGTGGGTCGCGCGAACCTTGAGGAACTGCTGAAGTCGAAATCCATCAAGTACAGCTATGCTGAGCCACCATCGGAATGGGCGGCTCTGGCCCCGATGATGTTGTTCACTATTCTGCTGTTCGTCGCAGTGCTGCTCTTCCTCCGACGAATCGGTGGAGCTGGCTCAGCGATGTCGTTTGGGCGAAGTCGTGGTCGTCTGTACGCGCAGGAAGATGTTCGAGTTACATTTGCCGATGTGGCTGGCATTGAAGAGGCCGTCGAAGAACTAAAGGAGATCGTCGAATTCCTGCGAACTCCTCAGAAATATCAGGCACTGGGCGGTCGAATTCCGAGGGGCGTTTTGCTGGTGGGTCCTCCGGGAACCGGTAAGACAATGCTTGCCAAGGCAGTTGCGGGCGAAGCCGGAGTCCCCTTTTTCGGGCTGTCTGGTTCCGACTTTGTTGAAATGTACGTTGGTGTTGGGGCCGCTCGCGTTCGGGATATGTTCCAGCAGGCACTGCAGCGTTCGCCGGCCATTATCTTCATTGACGAACTGGATGCCCTGGGCAAAGTTCGCGGAAGCGGCGCTCCCGGAGGTCACGACGAACGAGAGCAAACTCTGAATGCGCTCCTGGTGGAAATGGACGGATTCGGCACCGACCAGAGCGTGATCGTAATGGGAGCGACCAATCGTCCGGAAACACTCGACCCGGCCCTGATGCGCCCGGGGCGATTTGATCGACATGTTCTGGTGGATCGCCCTGATATCAAGGGGCGAGAGGCCATTTTGAATGTCCATGCCCGAAAAGTAAAACTGGACACAAACGTTGACCTCAAACGACTGGCGAAACTGACACCGGGATTTGTTGGTGCGGATCTTGCCAACCTTGTCAATGAGGCAGCCTTATTGTCAGCGCGTCGTGATGAAAAACGTGTCACGATGCGGTCATTCGAAGACGGTATTGAACGGGTGATGGCGGGGCTGGAGAAGACCTCCCGGATCATTCTGGACGATATCAAACGCCGTGTGGCCTGCCATGAATCGGGCCATGCCCTGGTTGCGGCCAGCTTGCCGCACACGGATCCGGTCCACAAGATCTCAATCATTCCCCGAGGTATGGGAGCATTAGGGTACATGCTTCAACTGCCGGAGAATGAACGTGAATTACTGACGCAATCGGAATTGCAGAGCCGCATCGCTGTTCTCCTGGGGGGCATCGCGGCCGAACAGATCGTCTACAACGAGACTTCAACGGGAGCACAGAACGACCTGCAGCGTGCCACCGATTTGTCTCGCAGAATGGTGACGGAGTTTGGAATGAGCCCAAGGATGGGGCGAATGTACTACAGTGAGGCGCAACGCTCGCCGTTTCTTGCTGGCGCAGGTGCGGTTGTATCAGAATCCATCCACGCGGAAGCCACGCTTCGAGAGATCGACCAGGAGGTAAAACGGCTGGTCGATGAAGCCTACCGGACGGCATTTGAAACGCTGACATCTCAGCGCAGGACGCTTGATAAGTTGACGGCTGATCTGATTGAGATGGAAACGATGTCTGCTGAACACATGCACCTTGTAATTGAGCAGAATCGCACCGGGCCCAAG
Organism: Planctomycetaceae bacterium; assembly: GCA_041398825.1. NCBI lineage: Bacteria > Pseudomonadati > Planctomycetota > Planctomycetia > Planctomycetales > Planctomycetaceae > Planctomycetaceae bacterium. The sequence goes on from JAWKTX010000009.1 coordinate 288,681, forward strand.
ATCATGCATGGCACGAACCTGGCGCTGCCGGAACCGCCAACGCCCGGAAGCACATCCACGACCGAAGATGCAGAGCCTCCTTTGCGCGATGCCGCTGACGCATGACAACAATTTGTACTGATTTGTCGCAGGCATCGTCCGTCAAGTCGGAACGTCAATCCTGGTAACCGTTTACCGTGTTTGATGAAAATTGCGAATTGAATGCGTACAATGATGCGTGCGCTGGCGAAGCATGTCACCATCCTGGTGGCATGAGTTTACCTGCCAGGCATTCGAACTCGTCGAAGACCAGACGAAATCCCACCTCCACGATCCCACTGCTTCGGCAGTTCCCTTCAATTTGCCTGCCCCGGAACCTTACCTGGTCCCGGAGAAAATCCTGCCGAGACCATCCAAGTACACAGAACCCATCCGTGATCACAGAATTCATCCATGAACACAGCGGCGTCCATCAAATTACGCACTCCTCTCTTCCTCAGATTGCTTTTGTTCGCCTGTCTGACGGGATGCGGTAACAAGGCTGAGATCCGCGAGTACGTCGTAGAGCCTGAAGAAGACAAGGTCATCACATCAGAAGTGTTGCGTCGTTCGTTTGGCTCGATTCCACTCAAGTGGACCCAGCCCGAAGGCTGGCGGACTGCGGCAAATGATCAGTTCAGCGTGCTCGCATGGGTGACCAGTGATCAGAAGGACGTGGAAGCAAGAGTCACTTTGACGGATCTCCCCGGCTCTGCCGGCATCGTGCCGCAAATTGCCCGCTGGCGCGGTCAAATCGAACTTGATGATGCGGCACCGGACGAGATGATGAAGGATGTGGAGACCATTGATCTCGGCGATGGGCAGACCGGTTCCTACGTGCAGTTGAAAGGGAAGAAGGAATCGATTCTCGCGTTGATTCTTTCTGTGGAAGATAAGATGTGGGTGTTGCGTTATCGAGGAAATGAGATGGCCGTCAGAGACAGTGGCGCTGAGTTTCGACGTTTTTGTGAGTCAGTGCGAGTGGTGAATTAGCGGGCATGAATTACCAGCCCGGGGTGACTTTTGAAATCTGTATTCGACTTCGTTTTGTTTCTTGACCACGGTGAATTGGCGTTGAATTTGGTTCTGGGGCGAACGTCCCTGAGGAACGGATGAATCGATATGATGCCTGTACTGTGCAGGCATTGTTTCTGAGCGACATTGGATCGAATCGGTCATCGACAGGATCGATCATCGATAGGGTCCAGGCGTCAGCTCGATTTTGGGCAGGGCCTTGTCCTTGTGAGGATCGCGAAGCATGTCAACGACAACGATTCCGAGTTCGTTTCACACTGCAGACGATGATCAAACCAGTCGGCAATCGTTTATCGAAGTGGTCACGCCTGTGCTGCGTCCGCTGGCTTCGATGAAGTTGACGATCGTGCTGTTCGCTCTTTCAATGTTCATCGTGTTTGTCGGCAGCCTCGCCCAAAGCCGACGTGATGTCTGGTTGGTGATGGGCGACTATTTTCGCACTTTTCTTGCCTGGATTGACCTCGCAGATTTGTTTCCGCCATCCATGTTCCCTCAGCTTGGGGACTACGACTGGTCTCGGCTGGGTGCGTTTCGATACATCCCTTTCCCTGGCGGATGGTTGATTGGGACTGTCATGCTGATGAACCTGACCGCCGCTCATTTACTGCGGTTCAAGGTTCGTGTCTCCGGTACCAGGCTCTCGGCTGCGATTGTTGTGCTGGCGCTCGGGGCCGCTTTGACAAGTGTTGTTATCTACACCGGAAATGTGCAAACCGGAGTGGAAACCGGCAACTTTATTCTGACCGACAATCAGCTCTGGTACACAGTGCTGGCCGTGATGGGTGTCAGCGGAGGGCTTTGTATCGGGGCCGCCGCACAAGTTGTGGGCGGTGCTGAAACCCGAAATGCACAGATCATCATGCTGGCCTTGGGGGCGATTATCCTTGGTGTGCTGATCTACTTTATCATTGGTGGCGACGATGCGAGGCTGAAACCGTCGTCCATGCGTATTCTGTGGCAGTTGCTGAAGGGTAGTTTTTGTTCGGCCATCCTGCTGATTGGTTGCAACATGCTGTTCGGAAAACGCGGCGGGATCGTTTTGCTGCATATCGGAGTTGCCATGCTGATGATCAGCGAGGTGGTTGTCGGACTCCATGGCAAAGAGAACATGCTTTCGCTGGTCGAGGGACAATCGTCAACCTTTGTCCGCGACATCAGAGAACGTGAACTGGCAATTGCGGTACGGCAGGAAGATGGTCACGACAAGATGGTGGTGATACCGGAAGCGGCAATTGTCGACGCTGCCCGCCAAACCGACGCAGAGAATCAGATCATTCCACTCGAATCTCTTCCGTTCAACGTAGCTGTCCGTAAGTTCGTTCGAAACAGCCAACTTCGCCCTCTGCTTCCGAATGATGAAATTCAGACTGAAACGGGGCTTGGATCCTTCGCGGCTGCGGTCGAGATTCCGGCGGTGACCGGTATGGACGACACCAACGATGAGAGCGCTGTTTACGTCGATGTCATCGACAAGAAAACCAGTGAAGTCAAATCGACCATTCTGGTGGCCCAGAATGTGAGTGAACTTCGTTCTGTACCTATTGCCGAACAGGTGTCCTTCGATGGGAAGGACTATCGCTTCTACCTGAGATTCCAGAGAAACTATCGTCCATACGAGGTGGAACTACTGGATGTCAGCCGGACGGATTATGTCGGCTCCTCAACGCCTCGGGATTACCGTTCAACCATCGCCATTCTGAATCCTGAAACCGGAGCAAAGGAAGAATTCACCCTGTGGATGAATAATCCGCTGCGTTATCAGGGCGAGACATTCTATCAGTCAGGGTACAACAAACTGGAAGATGGGACCGAAGCGACAACCCTGTCTGTGGTTCGCAACAGTGGATGGATGTTGCCATATATCGCCTGCATGATTGTTTCTTTTGGGATGTTTGCCCAGTTCTGGCACACACTGACCCGCTATCTGGACCGAATTGAACGCACACCAGTCAAGGGGGCGCCCGGAGTCGATGAGTCCGATGGTTCGGTGAAGTCCGATGCGAGCTCTGCGCTGGCGTCGACCAGCATTGATTCGAAGCAAGAATCTCAGGATCGTTCAGACGCATGGCGAACGTGGGTTCCGGTCGTCACAGTTTTGCTCTTCGCAATCTGGCTCAGTAAAGACATGCGAACCCCCAGGGATGTTCAGGGGGCGATGAATCTTTACCGGTTTGCGGAGCTGCCGATTGCGTGGAATGGTCGGGCACAGCCCATCGATTCGTTTGCACGTATCCAGCTAATGCTCACTTCGCACAAATCAACATTCAAGGGCGAAATGGAACCCGGCGAGATCGCAGAGAAGCGTGAAGCCATCCTGGATGCTTTCCGGAAAGGCTGGCCTACTGCCGACACCTCGTCATTGCAGGACTTCAATGGTCGATATGAGGAGTGGATTGAGAAAATGGTCGATTTGACCGCCTCCGGCAAAGACGCAATTGAAGAGCGGATGCGGCCACTGATGATTCGCCGCATGGAGCCGGTGCATTGGTTTCTGGATGTTGTCGCGCGTCCCGACGTCGCTCGGCGTCATCGTGTCGTGCGGATTGATGACGATCAGGTCCTGTCGCTGCTGGGCCTCGAAAAACGCGCTGGGCTGACCTATTCGATGGAAGAGATCGGAGCGAATCTGAAATCACTCGAATCCATCAATCAGGAAGCCATCATGCTGCAGCGTCAGAAGAAGGATCACCAGATGACGCAGCTTCATCGTCGCGTCAGTGGCCTATTCGAAACGGTGTCCCGGATCGATTCGATGAGCAACATGTTCCTGACCCGCGAATCCGGGGACCTGTTGACGTCACTTGTGGATTCCTGGCGCATACTGCGTATCCTGGGCGATAAACCGGCTGTCATGAGCGTGCCCACGGGCAATGACAATGAACAGCGGTCCTGGGAAACCATGGTGGGGGCGAATGCACTGCTTGGTCTGTCCACGCAAATGAAGGCTGCGGGAATTCAGACGGAAGAAGAATTGCTTTCGTACATCAATGACGGCTTGCCAGGCAAGATTGTCACCAATGCTCTCACGGGAACTTACGCAATTCTGAAGTCCTCTGTCGAGAATCAGTCGTCGGAATCGAAGATGACATTGCAGGCCAGGGCCGCTCAGGCAATGGCATCAATGCAGGATCCGTTTCTTCAGTCCATCCTCAATACCATCTCGCAATCCAAAGACGGGCAGACACCCGAAGAGATGATGTCTTCTCTGTCGTCTGAGCAGATTCGACGACTCGCTTCGGAACGCATTTCGTCAGATCTCTTTGAGGTCTTCAGTACCCTGAATTCAGCAAATCCCAATGATCCACAGCTGCTTTCCATTCGACAGCGACTGCAGCAGGTAGGTGCTGAGGATGAAGATAAACTGACGGCGGCAATGAATGAGGAACTTGCAAAACTTGCGTTCCGCGATGTGCAGATGCGGGCCGGTCATTTGTTGCCAGGTGGCGAAAATGAAGAGGTGTTCTCTTCAAATGCAACCTACATGACCGGTATCCTGGCTGCCTGGCGAAGCGGTGACGTCGAAAAGTTCAATGAAACCGTCAGCGAATACCACACGACTCTGAATACGAAAGCCATTGCTCACGTCAATCCCAGGGTTGTTCGAGTTGAAGCGTGGTTCAACTTCTACGCTGGCTTTTACAAGGCAATCTGTATCTACCTGCCGGCTCTGGTGCTGACATTCTTCAGCTGGATCGTGATGGGGAAGACCCTGCGGAGGACATCCTTCTGGCTCATGGCACTGGGCTTTGCTGTGCATACGGGGGCATTGATCCTGCGGATCTGGATCTCGGGACGCCCACCTGTCACAAATCTCTATTCATCCGCTATTTTCATCGGCTGGGCTGCCGTGCTTGGTTCGTTCTTTATCGAGCGGCTGCTTCGCAACGGAATTGGAAATATTCTTGGATGCTGTGTTGGTTCGGCGACTCTGGTAATCGCACACTATCTGGCAATGGATGAAGGCGATACCTTTGGAGTCATGCAGGCTGTACTGGACACGACGTTCTGGCTCGCGACTCATGTCGTTTGTATTACCCTTGGCTACTCTGCCACATTCCTCGCCGGTGCCATTGGCATCGCCTACGTGGTCATGTCCTGCCTGCCTGGCGCGGCTGCCCGTGGCGAGAAACTCAAATCGATTGGACAACTGGTTTACGGCGTCCTGTGTTTTGCTCTGTTCTTCAGTCTGGTCGGCACGGTCCTTGGCGGCTTGTGGGCAGATGACTCCTGGGGGCGATTCTGGGGATGGGACCCAAAAGAGAACGGCGCGATGCTGATTGTTCTCTGGAATGCATTGATCCTGCACGCCAGATGGGACAAGCTTGTCCGCAACTATGGCACCTCAGTGCTCGCGATCGTCGGGAATATTGTCACTGCATGGAGTTGGTTTGGCGTTAACGAACTGAAGGCGGGCCTGCACACGTATGGGTTCACCGAAGGACGCCTGCTGGCTCTGGGGATGTTTTTCATTTCTCAGGTTGTCGTTATCGTGTTTGCATTGTCTATTGGTCTGGCATTCAGAAACGACAAGTCAGAACGAGCCGTGACCGGCAACGCATAAAGCGAGTGAAATGGAACGAGCCAACGGATTGACTGCGGCCCAGCGCAGAGCGGTGGAGCATTTTGAAGGGCCATTGCTGGTGCTCGCCGGTCCCGGTTCGGGCAAGACTCGCGTCATTACCCACCGCATTGCTCGATTGCTACAGCAGGGAGTACGCTCAGATCAGATTCTGGCGCTGACATTCACAAACAAAGCGGCCCGTGAGATGTCTCATCGTGTGACTCATCTGCTCGGCGGGACGAACGTGCAGGTCAGCACTTTTCATCGCTTTTGCGCGCGATTGCTTCGTTTGAATCCGGAAGCCGTCGGACTCCGCCAGAACTTTACGATTCTCGACCACACCGACCAGGTTCAACTGGTCAGGTCGATCATGAAAGACGAACGGCTCGACACGTCCTTTCACGACCCGGCGCGGGTTCTTGCCCGGATCAGCCAGTCCCGGAACGACCTGATCTCTGCTGAAACCTTCCGACGGCACTTCGATGAACGCCCCGGTACGCCGCTGGATTGCGTTGTGTATGAGGTTTTCGGTGAATACGAACAGCGGGTGCTGCAGCAGAATGCGGTGGACTTCGATGATCTCCTGCTGCATGTTGTGAAGATCATGCGTGAAGACGATCACGTGCGAGAACGCCTGGATGATCAATATCGGTTCATTCTGGTCGACGAATATCAGGACACCAACCTGGCCCAGTACGAGATTGTACGAGCCATTTCCCAGCGGCACCCAAACCTGTGCGCAACCGGGGATCCTGACCAGTCGATTTACGGATGGCGAGGGGCCCGGCCTGAAAATATCCCCAACTTCGAACGCGACTATCCCGACGTTCAGATTGTTTCGCTGGATCAGAACTTCCGAAGCACCGGAAGTATCGTTCACTGTGCAGAACAATTGATTTCGTGTAATCCCAGAAAACATCGTGGCGCACTGACGACCGCTAACCCTCAGGGGGACACAGTTCGCCTGCTTGTATTCGACCATGGCGATGCTGAAGCCGATGGCATCGCGGCTGAGATTGCGGAGAGAGTGCGAAAAGGAGAACGGAAATACAGCGATTTTGCTGTTTTTTACAGGGTCAACGCGTTGTCGAGGCCACTCGAAACAGCATTCTCACGCCATCGAATTCCGTTTCAGGTGGCTGCGGGTTTTTCGTTTTTTGAACGCGCGGAAATTCGAGATCTGATTGCCTATCTTCGTCTTATTGAAAACGATGCGGACGATCTGGCATTTGAACGCATCGTCAATCGTCCCATGCGAGGTATCGGGGCAAAGTCTCTGCAGCGTCTTTCGAGCTTTGCTGTGAAGAATCAGATCTCACTATTTGAGGCAGCCGTTCAGGCAGAGGAAATCGCTGAACTCAGTGCCCGGGCGCTGGGTCCGCTGAAGGCATTTGTCGACTTGATTCAGCGTCTCCAGGAAGTCAGCGCCGAAGGTAAAGCGGCTGCGGTTCTGGAGAGATTGATCGCAGAGATTGATTACCTGAAGATCTGGTCCGAAGCCGATGACGAAGTCGACGTGGACCGAGTGGCAAACGTCCACGAACTGATTACATCCGCTCGGCAATATGACGCCATGGAGCCTTTGAATCCGGAGGAACCAAATTCGCTGCAGGGTTTCCTGGAGCAGGCGTGTCTGAGCAGTGAAGTCGATAACGTGGACTCGACAAATGGCAGCGTCACATTCATGACAATGCATGCAGCCAAGGGGCTCGAATTCCCCGCGGTCTACATCATTGGGCTCGAGAATTCGCTGATTCCACATGAACGGGCCGTCAGAAACGGCGACCCTGCCAGTTTTCAGGAAGAACGACGCCTATTCTTTGTCGGAATAACGCGAGCGATGCAGGAACTGACGCTGACGCAGACCATCGAGCGAACGTTTCGGGGGATGCGACGAACGACCATCAGCAGTATGTTTGTACCGGAAATTGAGTCGGCGATTCAGAGACATTTTGATTCAGAGGCGCATGCTGAAAAGATCACAGAATCCGTCATGGATCGGAAGCTCGCGGAGGCCCGAAAGCGATTCGAATTCGCGAAGAATCAACCGAATCGACTGTTGTTGATGACCGGGACACAGCTTCAGGCGCGTTCTGGCGGGCACGACAGTGACGTCGAGGGCCACAGCGGTAGTAAACGCGAGGGATCGCAATCTTCGGCCCCACCTTCCGGTTCGCAATTGGCCGCAAACGCGATGGTTTCCGGGCTGCTCTATCACGAAGGAATGCGAGTGCGTCACCCGAGGTACGGCACGGGTTATGTGAAGTCCGTGTCTGCGTTCACTGGAAAAGGCACAGTGAGTGTCGTCTTCGACCTCGATTCACGTGAGGAAACGTTTGTCCTGGGGAAGGCTCCCCTGCAACCGCTGGAACTTTAGTCAGAATTTTGAATGCGGTCTTCGCGTCCGAAGTGGCGTTGCGAATGGGAGTATCATCCCTCTCAGGCAGGAACGATCGCTGGGACAAACTTTGCACGATAGGAATGCTGTTTGCTCCCGGGCTGCCGATCATGCTCAAACGTTGGGATTCCGACCAGGAATCGGGTGGCATTTGGCATTTCACAGTGCATATCAAATCGCCCCGGCATGTTTTGACTGAACCCAGCCTCCCAGGTAACATCTCGGGCTTGTTAGGGAAAACCCGGTCGAAGATCTCCTGATGTATCGATTCAAACTGCGCCGACAATTTCGATACGGTGGAAACTTCCGGTTTTCTACTGGACTTTGAGGTGTTTGATAACGTGAAAATCTACGTCTTGGATCCACCAGGACCCATGCGCGCGCTTTGTTTAAGTTTCCGGTAGCCCGGAATCGGCCTAACAGATTAACATGTCGGGACTTACGAAGTCGCCGCTTAATTCAAGATGCAAGCTGCCAGTCGCCTGACGCGTCTCGCAGTAGGTTTCTTCAACATTTTCCGAGTTTTTTTGACTCCAGGGACGCAGAAATGCTGATTTCCTCGTGGCTCAACGCAGTTCGTTACCGTTTGCAAACTCAGTCCCGAACTACGAAGCGTCGCCCGGTTCAGAAACGGTCCGCAAGAGCCTCTGAGGAACTGGAAATTCGTTCACTCCTGACATCGCTGGTTGCTGTTCGGCCGAACGTTGGGGCGTTTCTTACGGACGGCGAAGTCAGGAACATCGCTCCGCAGGAGCTAACTCTGCAGTTCAGTCTGGGCGAGAACATCGATGCGTCAAGTGTGACGCCCGACTCGATTCAGGTGACCCGGGGAGGGGTCGACGGCATTCTCGACTCGCTGGCTGTTCCCAGCACGGATGACGTGCCGGTATCGATTGGATTTGTCGGGGTCGGTAATGCACCGAATGAAGTGGTGCTTCGATTTGGAGAGAACCTTCCTGATGATGTCTACCGAATTACGGTGAAGGGCACGGGGTCAGATATTCTGACGACGGATGGAGGCACTGCGTTCAACAATGGTGCCGACGACCAGTTTGAATTTGAGCTTGATCTTGGTGCTCAGATCGCAGCGGTGGATCCGCAGCCCGTCACCGTCAATGCGGATGGCACGGTGACTCAGGCTCGTGATCAGATCGTCCTGTATCTCAATCAGGATGATCTGGATCCGGTTGCAGCTGAAACTCCGGGCTTCTACCAATTGATTTACACACAGGACACGGTGTCGAATCTGGATGACGTGACCTTCGTTCCGACATCCGTAGTGTACGATGACGTCACCGATACCGCAGTGCTTACTTTTGCCGGCGATCTGGCCACACTGCCAGGTGCTGGTGCGGGGTCATATCGGCTTCGGGTTGGTAATGCCGAGACCGCTCCTCAGGCGCCGCTGGCTCAGCCGGTCTTCGCAGATCCCGGCGACAGTTTTGCAACGGCGAACACAGTTCTGGGCACGATCAGCGCAGGTGGAAATCAGAGCCATATCATTTCGTCCTCGATCGATCCGCAGCCATACCAGTTCGTCTTCCCTGGGGCGTTGACTGACATCGGGAATCGACAGGTTGAGATCGAAACTCACGTTAATGCCGGTGCTGATGGTACGCCCGGAACTTCCCAGATTGACTACAATTTTCAGAGCTTCTACGGGTTTGATCCTCTGGGGAATCCGCTGCAGAACGTGATCACGGCTGCCCAGAAGCAGCGTGCCAGGGAAGTCTTTGAATTCTACAGCAACTATCTGGGGATCGACTTCCGCGAGACGGACGCGAGTGGCCTGACGATCGTCACAGGGGACCTCCGTGCGCTTGATCCGACTATTCCTACCGGGCCTGGCGGAGTCGCGGGCCTCGCTGGTGGCGGCATGGCGATCATGGACCAGGCAGAGATCTGGAACGATACAGCTGGCGGTTCATGGTTTGAGGTGGCGATGCACGAAATTGGCCACTTGCTCGGGCTTGGCCATACGTATGACGTGCCCGCATTGACTGTGCAGGGGTCAAACGGAGGTGCCACCGTTGGTGCGACGGAGCCCGACTTTCCGGGCGACATTGATGTTGTTCACGGCCAGTACCTGCACCGCCCCGACAGTATCGATATTGACCTCTATCAGTTCAATGTCGCCGCAAATACGAGCGGTACATTCACGACGGAGGTCATCGCGGAACGCCTTGCAAACAGCAGCAGACTTGATTCTGTGATCAGGCTCTACCGTCAGAATGCCGATGGCAGCCGAGAGTTGATTGCGCAGAACGATGACTATTTCAGCGAAGATTCATTCCTGCAACTGCATTTGTCGGCCGGGGCAACCCCGGTTACCTACTTCCTCGGCATTTCATCCGTTGGGAATGAAAGCTACGACCCAACGATAGCGGGAACGGGATTCGGAGGGACATCTCAGGGTGCGTACCAGATGCGCGTCGATTTCCGACCCGATGAGACAACGACAATCGTTGATACGACGGGTCAGAAGTTTGACGGAGATGCAGACGGTATTGAAGGAGGTGTTTACAACTTCTGGTTCCGGACGGCCTCTGAGGCTGACACGTTGTTTGTCAGCAAGGGAGCGATGTCTACGACCTCGACGTCCGTCAGTGCCGGCGTCACGTCGTTTGTCGTACAAAGTGTTGCGCCGTTTCAGGTGAATGATGTCATACGGGTTGACAACGAGCAAATGCTGATCACCGGCATCAACCCGACTACCAGAACCCTGACTGTCACTCGTGGCTTCAATTCGACAACAGTGGTGGCTCACAATTCCGGGTCTGTCGTCCGAAATAATGCGGCTGACGGTTCAACAACATTGCCATTTGCTCGGATCAGCGATGCGACGGCAGTGGCGACTCCGGGTCAAATCATTCGAATTGTCGGTAACGGCGGAGCCGATGGCGATATTGCCACTGTCGAAGATAATGTTCCGTATCAGATTGGGTTCAATACACTGAATCAACCGCTTCAGGACGGCACAACGCTCGAAGTTCCCAAAGGCGTGACCGTGATGGTTGACGCTGGAGCGGTACTGAAGCTGCGGCGAGCCTTGATTGGCGTTGGTAGTTCGTCGACCAGTGTCGATCGAAGCGGTGGTGCGCTGCAGGTGCTCGGGACACCATTGAATCAGGTGATTTTCACATCATGGAACGATGAATCCATCGGTACTGATACTTCCGCGACTCCAACAACGCCGCAGGCCGGCGATTGGGGTGGTATTGCGTTCCGAAATACGATTGACCGCAATCAGGCTCGATTCAATTTCCAGAGCGAAGGTGAGTTTCTGAATTATGTATCGAATGCCGACATCCGCTTCGGGGGAGGTAACGTCGTCGTTGATTCGGTACTTCAGACGATCAACCCGATTTTCATTGATGGTGCGCAGCCGACAATTGTTCATAACACGATCACGCGGTCGAGCGATTCCGCCATCTCGGCCAATCCTGACAGCTTTGAAGAATTGACTTTCCACTCGCCCCGTTTTCAGGGTGGAGCTCAGCCCTTTACGAGCGACTACAACCGTGTTGGGCCGGACATTTACGGAAATACGCTCCTTGAGAACTCCACAAACGGTTTGTTCATCCGAGTGACGACGCCAGCCGGAAATGCAACCCAGAAGCTGACAGTTCCGGGGCGGTTCGATGACACAGACATCGTGCACGTCATCGCCCAGAATCTGGAAATTCAGGGGATGCCCGGTGGTGCCGTTCGAGATCAAACTCCACCTGCCGTCAACATCGTTACGCTGACCACCATCACCGGTTCGGGAAATCTTGCTGCCGGAAGCTACAACTATCGTCTTGTTTTCACCGACGAAAATGGCGTGGAAAGTCCGGCATCGGCCATCACAGTCACGGCTACTCTGAATACGCAGGGGTCAATTGATGTCCGCGGACTCCCTGCAGCGACCGCGGCCTATACCGGTCGCCGACTCTACCGCAGCAACAATCTTGGCGGTGGAAGTTATACACTGGTGGCCAACCTTGACCGTTCTGCGACCACGTACCTTGATACAGGTGCAGATCTTGGCAGAACGCTGATTCCTGTCGCGAGCCGTGATCGTGCCCGCCCGGATGCTCGTCTGCTGATCGATCCTGGCATGGTCATTAAGCTTGAAGGGGCAAGAATTGAAACCGAAGTCGGTGCACAGTTCATCGCTGAAGGCACCATCGGACGTCCGATTATCTTTACCAGCCGACTGGATGACCGATTCGGGGCTGGTGGTACTTTCGACACGAATAACGATGATAATGCACCTTCCGAAGCAGTGCCTTCACCCGGCAACTGGGGCGGCATTTATGTCGGCCATCTTGCAACTGCCAGCATTGACCAGTCGTTGATCACGTTTGCCGGCGGTATTGTTCCCGTTGGAAGCAACTTTGCCGGTTTCAATGCGGTTGAAGTCCATCAGGCAACAGCTCGAATTCGCAATACAGTCTTTGAATCGAATGCTTCAGGCGTCGGTGGAACCGCGTCTTCTGATCGCGACGGCCTCTTCCCGAATGCCAGTGGAACAATCTTTGTTCGCGCGTCCCAACCGGTGATCCTGAATAACGATTTCCGAAATAACATCGGTGCTGGTATCAATATTAACGCCAATGCGTTGAACAGCAGCCTTGTTTCGGACTACGGGCGATCAACCGGAACGGCCGACCGTCAGGAAGCTTATGGCGATAACCAGGGTCCGCTGATTCGGGATAACAGATTCGGTGGGAACACCATCAACGGATTGCAAGTGCGTGGAGAAACACTGACCACGCAGGGAGTCTGGGACGACACCGATATCGTTCACGTTCTGATGAACGAAGTCTACATTCCTGATTTCCAGCACTACGGGGGCTTGAGACTGGAGAGCAGTTCCACCAGCAGCCTGGTCATTAAGTTGTCAGGCAGTAACGCTGGATTTACGGCCAACGGTTATCCTCTGGACATCATTGACCGAGTCGGTGGAAGTCTTCAGGTGATCGGTCAGCCAGGCAATCCTGTCGTGATGACATCCTTATCCGACGACACCGTGGGTGCCGGATTTGACCTCGATGGTCTGCCACTGCGTGACACGAACGGAAATGGTTTGGGCACCGGTGTTGTCGGCGACTGGCGCGGTATCATTATTGACGAGTATGCTCACGATCGAAACGTAGCCGTTTATGTGGAGAGCGAAGTTGCGGATCGCTTGTCACAAGACACCAACGGCACCATTACCACCGCCGAATCAATTGGTCTGCTCGCGGCAAATGAAAAGTCCGGAGACGAAAACCTTCGATTGGGGTTTGAGATTCAGGGCTTCATTGATAACCCGGGCGATTCCGACATTTACAGCTTCAGTGCCACTGCGGGAACCGGGGTTGTTCTGGATATCGACCGGACGGCCAATTCGCTGGATTCTGTTGTTGAGTTGCTTGATGCAAATGGTCAGATCATCGCGATTTCAGACAACATTGGAGATGTGACGGTCCTGCAGCCAGGTACGAATGCCCGGCTCATGTCCTACGATCCATTTAGTCTGGGGGACCATTACACGTTCAGCACGCTGGACGCCGGATTTCGGGTAGTGCTGCCCGGGACAACCGGGACGCAGCAGCCATACTTTGTTCGCGTGAGGAGCAGTAATCCCACTCCCGCCACTCAGCTGACCGGTTTGACTTCCGGCGCGTACCAACTGCAGATTCGTCTGAATGAGCTGGACGAAATCCCCGGAACGCAGATTACTTATGCTGATATTCGGTATGCGAACACTGGTATTCAGATTCTGGGCCAGCCCGCACACAGTCCGTTAGCTGGCGAAAGCACCGAAATCTCGCCGGGTACCGGCGTTACTTCGGTCACTGTTGGCAACCTGATGAACAGTGATCGTGCAGCTCTGTCGCTGGCGGGTCGACTGGGATCGCCAACTGGAGCCGATACGAATCCTAATTCGTACGACGTCGATTTCTGGGAGTTTGAAGTCAATTATGACGCGACTCAGCAAATTGGTGGGGTGGCTTTGGATGCCCCACACGTTCCTGTCACAATCGACCTGGACTTTGCCGATGGCTTCTCACGCGCTGATGTGACCGTTGCCGTTTACGATTCGAATAACCGTCTCATCCTGATTGGTCGCGATTCGAACATTTCGGATGACCAGCCGAAGGGCCTTAACGGGGCCGACGTCAGCGATTTGACTCGCGGATCGAATGGGAAGCTGGACCCGTTCATCGGGCCAGTGGAACTGATCGGTGGGACGTATCGTCTGGCTGTGTTCCCGAATGACATAGTGCCTCAGGCAATGAATCAATACTGGCAGTCGAATCCGACTTCGTCGTTGGTTCGCTTCGAGCCAGTGAACTCTGTCCAGCGAATTGCAGAAGAACGATTCGGTGCGGCCGATACGGCGTCGACCGCGCTGGCACCGGTCGTTGACTTGTTCACAATCACCGGCGGGCAGCTTGACCCTCAGCACATCGTGCCATTCAACCTGGGCGACGTTACGCTGTTTGTCAGCCAGGCTCGTGGGATCACTGGAACGAATCGGTCTGTGATTTCGTCGGTGGATCCGTTTACGGGAGCCATTGAAACTCTGCTCGGTCAATTCTCCCCGTCCACGGGAGACATCGCGATGCGTGCTGACGGACAGTTGCACTCGTTTTCAACGGGTCCGGCGACCGGTGCTTTCACCGATGGGAATGTCGGTAACTATCTTCGCATTGATACCGGCACTGCTGCAGCCACTGTCATTGGTGATGATGGGATTGCGACGAACCTGCTGAACGGTACCGCTGCTGCCGCTCATGACGTCGGTATCCAGTTTAACGCAATGACGTACACAGGAACGACCGGCAATAACCTGTGGGCCGTCGGTAACCGATCTCAGCTTTTCCCTAAGCCAGGTCAGACAGGTGGAGTCGCAGCTCAATTCACCAACAACATCCTTTACAACTTCAACCTGGCCACCGGCGATCAGGTCAACAGGAATAACGGTAACAACCGCCAGAATGCGGCACAGGCAACTCAGGGGGCTGGCACAACACAGACCGAAATTGGCCAGGTCGACACCTCGTTCACAAATGGCGGGTTGAACGGGACCATCACGGGTATGGTTCCCATCGGCGGCCAGTTCTTGATGGTGGATGACGCAGGTGGTCTGTATCGAATCAACCAGAATGGTGGTGCAACGACATTTATTGCGAACGTCGGTGGCCTGAACATTAACTTCCAGGGGCTGTCACTCGGACCGGATGAAGTTGAAAACGGTCGTTATGCTGATGTGTTGTTTGGTATCAGTTCGACGGGCGAGCTGTTCGCGTTTGATCAGACGGGCGAGTTGCTGCCAATCTTCGTGGATGCCCAAACTTCAGTCCAGGTCCAGGGGGTCTTCAACGTCACGGGACTAGCCTTCAGTACACTGGACTACAATTTGTGGCACACAACCGGGAACCGTGGTTCACTGAATGCGGCGGACGATGGACACGGGATCGACGTGCCTCCGTACGATAACAGCATCGCACTACCGGAGGCGGGTGGGACCAGTCTCTACTTCGGTAATGAACGCCAGGGCACAACAGCCGGGAACAAGAACACAGACGCCAATAACGCACCTGCGACGGCACGAACTCGTAACGTCGATTTCCCCGGCGGTGCTTACGGGACTGTCGTGAGTAATGATTTCAGTCTGGAAGGTTACTCATCTGCAGATAAGCCTGTTCTTTACTTCAGTTACTTCCTTGAAACAGAAGATGCGGCTTACGTCTACGGCACGAATCCGGACACGCTGATGCGGGATTCATTCCGCGTATTCGTTGGGGACGAGGACGGAAACTGGAATCTTGTCACAACGAACAACTCGTTACATAGTGCCACGCAGTTCGATGAGTATGACTATGGCCCGGATGGTTCTCCAACGCTTGCTCCTGTGGTGCAGACATTCGTCGACGTCGTTGAAGCGTTTGACAACACAAATGGGTGGCGTCAGGCACGGATTGACCTGAGCAACTACGCTGGTCGAAGCGGTTTGAAACTTCGGTTCGATTTCTCTACTGCAGGTTCGATGAACCTTGGTGACGTGCTGACCACAGGTTCGGAACTGCGTGCCGTTGACGCAACGCAATTGACCGATGGCGACACGCTGACCATTGACGGAACAACCTTTGAATTTGACCTGGGCGCTCATCTGACAGTGCCATCGGGTGGAGCAATCGCCGGGGAGACTTTCACGGTCTTCGGCACTCAGTTCACCTACACGCCAAATCCAGTCGGTCCCGAGGATATCCTCGCGAATCCAACCGATACGGCACAGGACATCGCAAACCGCACAAACGCCTTCCTGAATCAGTACTTCGGTGGTACGAGTGTCATACTGCCTGATGGAAGTCAGCTGGAAGGTGAATCGTTCACCATCCTCGGGCAGACCTTCACTTATACAGCGAATCCGGTTCTGCCATCGGATATTCTGGCAAATGCAGTCGACTCAGCTGACACTCTGGCAGCCAGAACAGTTGTTGTTGTAGATTCGGTGCTGGGCGTTGGTACGGCATTCTCCAAGGGGCCAAAGGTCGACTTCCCACAGATCGGGGTGATTACGTTTGGCAGCTCGGTGAATGTTCCCGCAGGCAATGTGCTTCAACTGGAATCGTTCACCTTCCTGGGCAAGACATTCACGTACACAGCGACGCCGGTGGCAGCCACCGATATTCTGGCACAGCCAGGTGATTCAGGGGCGACCGTTGCTGCAGCTGCTGTCGCTGTTATCAACGCAGAACTGGGGCCGGGCACCGCCTTTGTGGACGCCAGTGCTCCGGCAAGAATCAGCTTACCGGACATACCAACCGCTCTCGATGCCGTTGTGACAGGCGGAAGCCTTGTGATTCCAACACCAACCGGTGTGGATACGCTGGAAGGTGAATCGTTCACTCTCTTTGGCACAACATTCACATTCACCGCAACGCCAAGTCGTCCGCGAGACATCCTTGCATTGGGCACCGACACGGCGAGCGACATTGCGAACCGTGTTCTGGCTGCCATTAATGCTCAATTTGGTCCGACAACTGCGTTCATTGATCCTGCGGTGACTGACCGCGTCAGTGTTCCGAATATTCCAAACTTTAACAGCAGCTTTATTCGCGGATCTTCCCTGATAACGTCCATTGGCGACCCACTTGAAGGCTACGAATTCCAGCTGCGGGGTGTCACGTTCCGGTATACAAACAACCCGCTGGGCACCGGTGAAATTCTGGCCCGCCCGGGAGATTCCTCAACACTGATCGCGACCCGAACCGCGGCAGCGATTAACAATATCTTCGGGGCGAATACCGCAACTGCAAATCTGGATCGAGTGTCAATACCCGATCTGTCAGCTACTGGTCAGGGTGTCTTCCTTGGCGGCCAGCTTCAGATGGTGGATGTGACGGCCACCAATTTTGAGGGTGAATCGTTCACTGTCTATGGCGAAACGTTCACTTATCGCGATCCGGGAAGCCCGTGGAACACTTTTGCCAATCACATCACGGCAGTGAATGGAGATTCTGCTGCTCTCATGGCCACTCGAACGGCCAACGCCATCAATGCGGCGTTGGGCAAGACCGTTGCGACTGCTAACGGGGACACAGTAGATATCGCCGGGGCGGTCAATACGTCCTTCGGATCAACATTCCGTTTAACGACGACCGATGTGGCACAGCTGAACGGCGATACGCTGAACATCAATGGCAATGTGTTTAGTTTTGTCGCCGCAGCACCCACAAATGCGTTTCAAATTCAGACGGACAACAGTGCCACCGTTGTTGCGGGGCGGATTGTCACGGCTCTGAACAATGTCTTCGGGGCTGGTACGGCCGCCAATCTGGCTGGCGTCGTTTCCATTCTGGATGCATTCCAGGTTATCTACACCGATAACGGTACTGCCGCTCCTGCCGGGACGGGTGTGATCGACACGTTTTCTTCACCGATGACCTACACCCTGGTTTCGGATCCGCTGGGATCAGCGATGTCAGTCGATCACAACGGATCGCCACTTCTGGTAGATGGTCGCGGTACACCACTGACGCACGACCTTCCGGGAACAACTCTCGTCCTGGATACTGCGCCATTCGTGACGTCGATTGTTACAAACAATCGCATCACCATCCGCAGTGCTCCCGGAATTACCGTTCCTTTCAATTCGTTGCTGGTGACATCCGGTGGCACCGGGGTCGCTGGATTGAACAAGCTGGTTTCGATTTACGCCGATATGACGGCGAATGAAGTCGCGGTCGCGATGCGACAGGCGATGGCAGACATCTGGTCGAACAGCGATCTGACCAACATCAAGGGGCATGAGGAACTCATTCAGGTTATTGGTCACACCGTCTTTGATCAGGGACCGTTCGGATTCTCAGACTTCCTCCCAGGTGACTCATTCGGTGAAAATTCAGGGCCTGGAGCTGGGTTTGTGAACGGGCAGGCGACTCGCCCAGGTTCGCTTCGAGGCATGAATAATGCGGTCGAGGGTGTCTATATTGATGACATCATCATCGGCTTTGCAGAACGCGGTGAAATGGTGACCAATGCACCGTCCACGGCGACATTCATCATCAATAACGATCTCTATGATCCTCAACGACCAGTTGGAAACGAATACCTCGGAATATCTGACGGTGCGTATGATGTCGAAATTCGCCGCGCCACAGACTTCGGGCTTTCACAGACTCCGGACCCAACCAACGTTCTCTATCGCGCGATCGACACAAATGATCGTGAAATACAGGGGTTTGCTTTCTCTGTTCCTACGTCAGACCTGATTCCGCATAACTCAACGTTTGTTATCAGCGATGGTTGGCGTGAAGTGACGTTCCAGTTCATCGATAGTGGAATCGGGCTGGCAGACCTTGTCCCCGGCAATGTTCCCGTTGTGTTTACTCCGCTTTCGACGCTGACTGGTACCGGACAGGACAATCAGGAATTGATGGCGTCCCTGATTCTGAACGCAATCAATTCTCAGGCATCGCAGGCAGTATTGCAGACCCAGGCCATGTTCCGGAATACGTCGGCTGGGGTGAGCAGCATGATCCATCTGACTGAGAATGGTTCTCTCATTCCGGATGCATCACTCGCACCCGTCATGCCCATCACTGTTTACAATGCGTTCGGAGATCAGAATCACTTCCGTGATCAGGGTCAGATCGTTGTTCAGTCGAGTACAATCAACCATTCTCTTGGGTTCGGAATCGACATCGATGCTGGTGCCCGGGGAGGATTGAACCCAACGCCGCATCCAGGTTCTGTAAAGAATACGCAGGAAATCAACACCGCGCGACTCGTGACCGGGGTCGTTGTCATGAACAACGTGATCGCTGCCAACAGCAGCGGTGGGGTCAGATTCAGCGGGGATACGGCAAACAATCCGCTGGCGTCAGTCCCATATGGTCGCATCGTAAACAACACAATTGTGGGTGTTGGCAGCGGCGTCGGGATACTCGTGAACGAAAATTCCAGCCCAACTCTTCTGAACAATATCGTTGCTGACTTTGGCACCGGCATTCAGGTCGACGCCAGTTCTCAGTCGGCAGGAACAGTGATTGGCGGAACGCTCTACAAAGGCAACGGCACCAACGCGGCGACTGGGGCAATCGGAGTCGGCACGTTCCCGATCATCCTTCTGGACCCAATGGATCCGCTGTTCGTTGATGCGGCCAATGACAATTACTACCTGGCTCCATTCTCGCAGGCTATCGACAGTTCGTTAAACTCACTGGGCGACCGTTCAGACATTACGCGTGTCAAAGCTCCGCTTGGACTTGGCCTGTCGCCAATTCTGGCACCGGGACTTGACGTTTACGGCCAGCTTCGCGGCGATGATGAGGCTGTTGCAACTCCTGCTGGTCAGGGGGCAAACGTATTTATCGACCGAGGGGCAATCGACAGAGTCGACTTCTTCCAGCCAACGGCTGTCCTGGCACTTCCGGAAGATCAGTCAACCCTTGACCTCGATTCGGAATTGAATGCCGTTTGGACCGATGAAGCGACCAATCTTCGGCAGTTCCGAATCCGATTGATCGACGAAGGAATCGGTATTGATGATGCCACCATCTCGTCCTCGCAGTTCGTCCTGGAGCGTGATGGAGTCGTTCTTGTTGAGGGTACAGACTACATCTTCACCAACAACAGCATTAAAAAAGAAGCGATATTCTCCGCTGTAACCTTCTTCCCGTTTGAAAGTCGCTACACAATCATTGTTGACAACAATGATGCTACGAGCGGGGCCGCTGACGGAATCGATGGTGTGCGAGACCTGGCTGGAAACTACCTCGCTGCCACCGAAGCAGATGGCTCAACGAAGTTCCGGATCGTGGTCACCGATGGTGAGAACGATGCTCCAATTAACGGTGTACCAGCAGCACAGACAACTGACGAGGATGTGCCCCTTGTCTTCAGCACAGCGAATGGCAATGCAATCACGGTCAGCGATTCGGATGTTCGGCTGGGAGACAATCGCCTTACCGTGACGCTGACTGCGGTCAACGGCACACTGACCCTTCCCACTCTGGCCGGGCTGACGTTGACAAACGGTACGGGTACCGGTGACCTCGTCGTGGAATTCGAAGGGGACGTCGACGACCTGAATGCTGCTCTCGATGGGTTGGTCTTTACACCTGATCAGGACTATTTCGGGCCAGCTTCACTGACGGTTCTGACGAGCGACAACGGTCAGTTTGCAGCTCCCGGCTCACCTGTCATGACGGATTCTGATACGATCGACATCACGGTAAATTCCGTCAACGATGCTCCGACCTTCGACAATCTGCCTGTGCTGGGAGCATTGACAGAGTTTGAAGACGAGTCCAGTTCGACCGTCACCGTTCCTTCATTCGTAACCGGTCAGAATGCAGGGCCAGCGAACGAGGACCAGACTCTGACCGCTCAGGTGACAGTGATCTCCACCACGGGAGCGTGGACACCGACGACATTCTTCACTGCAGCAGGTTCACCACAGATTGACCCTGTAACCGGGACACTCACATTCCAGCTGGCTCAGGATGTCAACGGAAGCGCTCTGGTAAGAGTTGTCCTTGTTGACAGCGAACTTGCCCAAAGCGTACCTCAGACGTTCACAATCACGGTGAATCCGGTCAACGACGAACCGGTATTCACACTCACTCCTGAGGCTGTCAATATCAACAGCCTTGAGGATGAAGATGCTGATTTGAACAATGTGACGGATATTCAGTCTGTCGATTTGATCGATACCTTTGCTGCGGGACGATCAACTGCAATCGATGAAATTGGTGTCCAGAATCTCACGTGGGTTCTTGGTACGCCAGTGCCTGTCAGCGGGAATCTGACTTTCGATCTTCTGCAGATTCAGGCAGACGGAACTCTCCTCTACCAACCGTCCGCTGATACGGCCGGTGAGGTCACCGTCACGTTGACGTTGATGGACGACGGTTCCAATGTCTTTCCAAACGATAATCTTTCCAGTTCTGTCACCCTGACCATTGTCGTGACACAGGTGAATGATGCTCCTGTGGCCGTCACTCCTGACTACGTCGTGGACGAAGGCTACAGCCTGACGCTCGACGCAACCGGGTCATTTGACGTTGATGAATTCTTCGGTGACACGCTGAGTTATTCGTGGGATATTGATGGCGACGGCACCTATGATCTGAACACAACGGCAGAAACCACAGTCATCAGCTGGGCGACCCTGCAATCGGTTTATGGCATCACCGCACCTGCCGTGTACGACATCAAACTACAGGTGACAGATTCATTCGGTCCGTTAGCAGACGAGGCAACAGCTACATTTACGACGCTGATTGTTGACTATGGTGATGCCCCTGATTCCTACGGCACCACACAGGGCGTCGGTGGGGCTGCTCACACGATACAGGGGAACCTTCATCTTGGTGCGACGGTCGATAACGAAGTGACTGGGGTCCCAACACCAGGAGCAACCGGCGATGATGCCGCGGGAACTGACGATGAGGATGGAGTGGTCTTCCCAACGTCGTTCGAGTCCACTGCGGGTGTCGATCTTCCGACATACTTCCTGGTGACGTCTTCAGAATCAGGGAAATTGGATATCTGGCTTGATCTGGACCAGGATGGTGCATTCAGTAACGCGGAACATATTAATGCGGGTGTCAGTTACGATGTTGTAGCCGGGGTAAACCGAATTGACTTCGAAATACCCGCTGGTACGCCGACTGGTGATACCGCGATGCGATTCCGAGTCAGCAGCACAGGTGGCCTCGCTCCTACAGGACGAGCAGATGACGGAGAAGTGGAAGACTATGTTGTAACCATTCAGGATCTTCAGGCACCAGTGGCACCGTCCGTCGTCAAACCTGTTGACGTTATCCCGGGCGACGCGATTGCACCTGAAACCAGCGACTCAACGCCGATCATTGAATGGTCATTCCACGACGCGAATTACTTTTACGATGTACTGGTTGAAGGCGCGTCTGGTCCGGTATTCAGCCAGACCGATTTGATCACCACAAGCACTGAAGTAACGACACCGTTGCTCCCGGGCACATACACGGTGACGGTCACGGCTAAAAATCGTGCCGGGACCCCCGCTGTCCCGGTCAGCTACACGTTTGACGTGGTTGCAATTTCCGTCCAGTCGCCTTCGGACAATGGCGTTGTAAACGACACCTACCGTCCGACGATCACCTGGACGCCAGTTGCCGGATCGAAGTCGTACACCGTACAAATTGTGACCGGTCCATCAAACACCGTGGTGCACACTGGTTTCGTGTCCGACTCCGGCTTTCCGCCGAATGCGGCAGCTTCCTACGACGTCCCGATCGATCTGCCGATTGGTACATACAAAGTGAGAATTCGCGCGACCGATGGAGCCGACCTTGCGGGAGACTGGAGTCCGTACTCAACATTCAAAGTGCGAACTCCGACCACGATTACGGCCCCAATTGGGACTACGAATCTTGTACGGCCAACGATCACCTGGGATCCGATCCCCGGTGCAGTGACCTATACGATTCAGGTAAACAACTTTACCGACGCGAAAGGAAAACTGTTCTTCGAAACGGGCCTCACCAGTACCTCATTCACTCCAACATTTGACCTGGCTCTGGCGACCTACAATGTCTGGGTGATTGGTTACAATGCAGATGGTGAAAGCAGCATCTGGAGCAGCACACATTCGTTTACTGTTTCCTCACAGGTAACAGCGATTGTTCCGACCGGACGCCTGAATGACCCGACTCCAACGTTTGGTTGGGAACCGGTCGTAGGGGCGGATGCTTATAACCTGATTGTCCGAAACAGTAGCGGTACTGTTGTCATCAACGTCAATGGATTGCCATCGACGTCGTACACTTCTGTAGATGAACTACCGCTGGGTCAGTACACATACCAGATTCAGGCCGTCAATCTGCCGAAAACCAGTTCCACCGGGCCAGCAGTCCTTTCTGCATTCAGCCAGAACTATTCGTTCATGGTGGCAACAGCTCCGACAGTTCTGACACCGGAATCCACAGTCTTTGGGGAACATCCGGAGATTACCTGGGAGAAACCTCTTGGAGCAGGAAACAGTGAGATCTATATCCGTCAAACTGGCGGTGAAGAACAGTTCCTGATCATCACAGACGTGCCGGGCACGAGCTACATTCCAACGGAACGTGTGTTTGGCATTGGCACTTACACGGTTTGGGTGCGTACTTTTGTAGAAGGTGCCAGCAGCTCGCTTCCGTTGTCCCAAAGGGCTTCTTTCTGGAGTCCGGGCAAGACATTCCGAGTAGCAACACCTCCTACAAATCTTCTGCCAACCGGGCGTGTTGCAACCAGCACTCCAACGCTCACCTGGGAAGGTGTGCCGGGAGCGGTTAGTTATGAAGTTTGGGTGAATAACGAGACTGCCCCAGTACGGGCGGTTCTGGCAACGAACCTGAATTCGCTGAGCTACACACCGTCAAGCGACCTGCCGATCGGACGTTACATCTTCTGGACTCGAGCCCGAAATGCTTTTGGCACATACAGCAACTGGAGTACACCTGTTCGATTTGAAATCGCGACGGCACCAACATTGTCTGGTCCGCCCGCATCGACCTTCGATCGGACCCCTGACTTCAGCTGGAACAGCCAGAAAGAAACGTTGGGTGGGGTTGTAACCGGTGCGCAGAGCTACGAATTTATCCTGTACCGGGTGAATCCGGCAACTGCTCGCCTTGAACCATTTTCGAGTGCGACAGGTCTGTCAACACCGAACTACACGCCGACCACCGACTTGCCCGACGGCAAGTATCGGGCGTGGGTTCGCAGCGTGAACCCCGGTCGTCCCGGGTCAGGTGTGGCAGCGACGTATACGAATTGGAGTTCGCCGTTTGACTTTGCCGTCGGCGGTGTACCTGTTCTGAACTCTGTGCCAAATACCACGGATACCACACCGACGATTACCTGGCAGACTGTTGGAGCCGCCTCAGGATACGAGATCTATATTTCGCTTCCTTCGACTCCAGGCACTCCAATTGTTCGAGTCGATAATATCGGTCTGAACTCTTTCACCGTTCAGAACCCGCTGGCGACTGGTACCTATCGTGTTTGGGTGCGGGCGATTAGTTCAATCAACGGTAAGTACAGTGGTTGGAGCAGCCCAATCACCATGAACATCGTTGATGCCGCTGATGCTCAGGGGCTGGAGATTGCCACAGATGCGACATTGTTGACTGCTGTTTATCAACTGTCGGCCGATTCCGGCGATGCAATTGCCCGTGAAAGTGCCTACGACGCGTCCGTCAGCATGCTTCCCGCTCGCACTCCCGGAACCCAAATGCCGCAGGAGGCTTCGGATGTATTGGACACCGTCTCAGCAATTGCTGTCACCACTGAGTCCCCGATCACTGCGGAAGTGCTGATCGAGGAAACGGATGAGGTTTTGGCGGGCTGGGGCGACCATTCCTGGTGGGAATCTGCCGAAAAAACCGTCGAAGTCCAGCCCGCGAGCGATGAGCAGGCAAATCTGAGCCTCCTGGGCGCTTTGCTTGCGTTTTCACCACTTCGTTCTCGTCGCAGGAAGAATGAAGAAAAGTAACCTCGCTTGTTCCGGGTAAACAGAAAGGCTGACGCAAGCGTCAGCCTTTCTCATGCGCGAAGCAGCAAGTGAAATTGTTCGATTCTGACCACGGTTGTTACGACTGTTGCAGGATGCAACACTTGGTGAATCTGTTGTAGCACTTCCCTGGAGACTAGTTGCAAACACCGGAAGGGGACGATAAGGTTCAAACGCTGATTACACGCCAATTTTGCCGTTGATCCTCTTGCGACCATTCAATTTCATAATTTTTGAACGAATTGTCACAGAATTTGCGTTACATCGTTTTGCTGGTCAAATTTTGAAGGATCACGAGCAGCACACTCGTTGGCGTGCTTGATTTTGATTGAAATTTCCTGTCATTTGTTTCTGGAGAATGCTCATGCAGACGCGTCGAAACAGTGCCGTGTCGAACTCAACTCGACGCGGCTTCACCCTGATTGAATTGCTCGTGGTGATTTCGATCATCGCAACATTGATGGCATTGATCCTTCCTGCGATCCAAAATGCCCGTGCAGCAGCCCGAACCCTGTCATGCAAGAACAATCTCAAGAACATCGCTCTGGCGACTCACAACTTCGCCAGTGGCCGAAAGGGCCAGCTGCCAGCTCTTGGAAAGATTGGTCAAGTGAGCGGTAGTGGTCCGATTGTGGGAATGTACAGCTGGGTTGTTGAGCTGCTTCCTCACCTTGACCGACGTGACCTGGCAGATCGTTGGAACAAGGCAGCTTCATTCACTTCAAATTCTTCACTCTCCACTGGAAACAAGCTTGCAGTTCTGGTCTGCCCTGATGATGCATCTGCCGATGTGGATGGTGGGCTCAGCTATGTGGCAAACCACGGGTACCGTGCCGCAACTCCTGCGTACCAGCCTTTGACAAACTGGGTTGAAGGTGGCCTGAACTTCTACAATGGTGCAGCAACAGTGGCTGACGCAGGGACGAATGTTCTGGGTAGCGCCGCTGACAAAGACCCGGCGGATTCTGATGCCCACCGCGACACCGGAGTCTTCTGGTTTGATCTCAGCGACTATCCTCACACTGACACTGCTGGCAACTCATATGCTCGAGCCAGGCAGAAACACAGCCACACTCTTGACTCAATCTACGACGGGTCCAGCCAAACCATCATGTTGAGCGAAAACATGAATGCTGGCGGCGAGACCTGGGGCAGCCCAACATGGGAGAATGTAGGCTTTGTCTTCACCGCAGATCCTGCCTCTGTATTGCTGCCAACGGCCTCAACTATCGACACTATGGTCAACCGTCGGAAAGCTGGTCCCGAAACTCTGCCGAATCCCGGTACAACTAAGAATCCAGACCTGCAGATTTCGGCTGCTGCCAATTCAAACCATCCCGGTGGTGTAAATCTCGCCTGGTGCGACGGTTCAGTTGGCTTCATCTCACAGGACATCGATATCAATGTCTACACACGTCTGATGAGTCCTGCCGGCACGAAGATTCGCACTGCTGTCGGGATTGATGCTCAGCCGCCACTGAGTGACGGTGACTTCTAAGAATTGCTGATGCGAAGTTTCGAAACAGTAGGGAGATATGCCTAAGGCATATCTCCCTTTTTTCGTTCCCCTTCGATGTCCGTTGGCGACTGATCATCTCAGAGGCAAACAGGATTTGATGGGATCGGATGCTGAGTGACGCGGCCGTTTCTTTTTCAACTGGCCGTTGCCGTGGCTTCCAGACAACCTTTACGTTCATTAACTTCTGCATCCGGAAGCGAGCCTGAGCTTGTCTGCCTCAGGGGTATTGACGGCAAATATGCCCGCAGGCAGGGCTCCTTCATGAACGACCGTCATCGGCAAAAGCACAGTTAGAGAAGTGTGCCGCCGCGTTTGAAGATTTGAATTGAAATCAATGAAACTGAAACCTCGAGAATGGGGATTAATTGTTGCAGCCGTTGTCATCACAGGGCTTTGCTGGTGGCGAGCTGTTACGCCGCCGCGTTCCAAAGCAATGTCTCAGATCATGGTCGAAGATCGTCGGCCAGCGCCATCGTTTGAACTGCTCGACAAAGAATTGAAACGATTCTCACTGAATGCTTACCTGCACCGGCATTCGATTCTGATTGTCTTCTTCGATCGCACCGAAGATGTGAAATCAAATGCGATATTGAAACGTTTGAAAGACGTCTACCCTGTGCTGAAGAGCAATCGCATCATCGTGTGTGCCATCACGAATTTGTTGCCTCAGCAGGTACGTGCCGGAGATGCCAGTCAACTGCCCTTTCCGGTTCTCAGCGACGTAGCCAGTGGACAGATGGATTCTCCGACTGTTGCCTGGGGACGCGCAGCTGAAGAGCCCGTGGTTTCCGATCAGTCCGCCGGAATTGCTGGAGGCGTTTTCTACATCGACCGTCTCGGGTTGGTAGACTGGAATGGCAATGCTCCACGTCCCGTCGACAACCCTCAGCACATGATTAACGCATTGATTACCGGGGAAATACAATAGCGGCTGACGTCCATCGACTTCGTGTTTTTTCGTTAGTGACGTCCGGAGAACTGCTTGCATTCGGTTGGGAGAATCAAATCAGATCGCTATTCTGCCTTTCGCCGGAGTTTACAGATTGAACTGATCGGCAGGAGAATCGTTGCCCAAAAGGAGCAGGGCGTTGGATATTGCTGGAAGAGTCGTTGTCGTCACAGGAGCTGGATCAGGAATTGGCGCTGCTATTTGCAGGAAGGTTGCTGACCTCAACGCTTCCGGAGTGGTTGTTTCTGATATTAATTTCGATGCGGCTGAAGCTGTTGCAGCTTCCTGGATTCTGATAAGGATCGAGTCATTCCTCTTTGCTGCGATGTTTCCAGCGAAGCCGAAATTCAATCTCTTGTGCGGCAGGCGATCGAGAAGTTTGGTCGCATCGATATTTTTTGTTCGAACGCTGGGATCACCGCTCGGGACGGCCTCGAGTGCTCGAATAAAGACTGGCAGCGGCTTTGGGATGTCAATGTGATGTCGCGAATGTACGCAGCCAGAGCAGTTGTGCCGCATATGCTGGAGAGTGGCGGGGGATACCTGCTGCATACGGCGTCTGCTGCGGCACTGTTGACTGAAATTGGATCTGCCGGATACTCAGTCACCAAGCACGCCGACCTGGCGATGGCAGAATGGCTGTCGGTGTGTTACGGACGTCAGGGGATCCGAGTTTCGTGCATCTGCCCTTTAGGCGTTTACACTGATATGCTTGACGATTCGGATCCCATCCATCGGTATCTGCACCTGCATGCCCTCACTGCGGATCAAGTCGCAGATTCTGTCGTGGAGGGCATCCGGAAGGAAGAATTTCTGATCCTGCCTCAGCCTGAGGTTGCTGAGTTCTTTCAACTGAAAGCAGAGGACCGAGACCGATG
The DNA here is from genome assembly GCA_041398825.1 of Planctomycetaceae bacterium. Taxonomy (NCBI): domain Bacteria; kingdom Pseudomonadati; phylum Planctomycetota; class Planctomycetia; order Planctomycetales; family Planctomycetaceae; species Planctomycetaceae bacterium. The sequence goes on from JAWKTX010000009.1 coordinate 317,062, forward strand.
GATTCGAGGTATGCAGCGGCTTCGGCAAAAATTGACGCGTGCAATCCAGCGCACTGCTGACTCAGATGCAGCATGACCACACTCACCGTTGAACGTTCGACCGCTGGTTAATATCCGCTTGATGGTCGAACCCAGAGCGGGAGTTCAGCAGATAACAATTCCGGTATCGGTGATATCTGCGATTTGGCCATGAGCGTCGTCTGAATCTGAGGTCCACTCGAGCGACGCACGGCGACCTGAAATGTCGCCAGGTTCGTCGCATGAGTGGCTCAGTCGGATTCGTAGTCGCGCGACAATAGGCGACTCGCCAGTTTCTTCTGCGTCACCCGGACTCGAGCCTGTTTGCAACTCTGAAAGCTCATGACAGATCTCAATCGTACTGTTGTTTGGGCTGGATCTTATTGTTTTCTGAACCATAAAGAAGGTGTCTTCGATCATGAATTGCATACCCGGTTGCAAGCTCAACAGTCTACCATCTGATGGCGAAGCTCGAATTCGATCAACCATCCACCAGCTTTGGCAGAGCTGTCTGAGCGTTGCAATGAACGACATCGGGAAAGACTTTCTAATGATCTGCGTTCGGAAGTTCGCACTTCGTTCAATCCGGATTTCCGATGGATCGAAACTTGCCAGGCTTTGCAGCATTGGCTGCAAAGCCTGAATCCTGTTTCTCAGCATGAATGGAAAATCCGTCAGGAGTTGATCTGCTTCCTCAGTGCTTCCAGTTCATCGGATAGACGAGTCTTTCGTTCCTGTTCTTCGAACTGTCGTTCAAGTTCTGCAACATCCGGGTCGTGTCCTTCCATGCGATCCCATGCTTCGACCATCGCTTCTTCTCGTTCAACCTTGGCTTCGAGGCGACTGAACTGGGCAAAGGCCGACTGGTTCCCGGCTCGATCCAGGGCTGAGCTGATCTTTCGTGTCGACTCTGCCCGTGCGATTCTGGCCGTCAGCAGGGTCTTCTTTTGCCGAGCTTGTCGAATCTTATCCTCCAGATCATGAACACCGTTCCGGAGACGCGACACTTCTGCTTGTTGTTTGGCATGATCCGCGGAGTATCGAGCCGCGCGATCCTCTGCCAAAAGTTTTTGCGAGAGGGCCGATTGAGCTGTGATCTCGTCACTCCGTTTCATTGCAGCCATCGCGCGTTCCATCCAGCGTTCCGCTTCACTGGCTTCACGATCCGCTCGCTTTCGCATGAGGATTTCATCAGCGACAGCTTCCGCAACGCTTGCACGAACTCGTTCTAATTCTTCTTCCATATCAATAATTAACTGATGCAGCATCCTTTCCGGGTCTTCAATTTTCTCTCGGAGGGTCGTGAGGCTTGATCGCATAACAAGACTAAACTGGCTTAACCATTTCATGTGAAGGTCTTTCCGTAACGATAAGGTTTCTGAAACAGGAGGATTCAAATCGAGGGCCGGTATCCTGCCCGAACGAACTGCCGATGGAGAGGGAAATCGCTGTCATCACATCGGCACGACAAGCAACGATGAACATCAGGAGGTTCTGTTCATTCCCATGTGGCAAGTTGAGCCGTCAGGAAACGAATTTTTTGCAGCACTTTTTCACGGTGGCTTTCGCAAAATGCTGCCAGGGCAATGACTGAGATCCCGACACCAACTCCGCTGACCCACAACAATGCCGGGTGATCGACGGAGCCACGAACAACGATGGCAATCAGGTCAGCAATCAGAAATGCACTACCTGTATAAACCAGTACGCGAAGCCTCAGTCCAATTGAAAGCAGGATCACAACAACACAGAGTACGAGCAGCGAAAGCAGATGAAGCCAGCTGCCGTGCAGGATTTGAAACACCGGGGACACCAGAATCGTCAATGATCCGACATAGCGAAGGGGATCGTGCAGTCGGTCCGGCAATTCCTTCCTGAGTAGCTCTACCAGCCCAAGTAGCGATAGCCCCAGCGGCACCAGGTACAGTTGGGCGTCCTTCAGATTCAGCGTATTCCACGTCACCATCAGTGAGAGGTTCACTATGAAACCTGCAGCCACGGCGTAGGTTCGACGGTGTGTCAGCATCCATTGGTGGAAGCAGATACCCGCTGCGAAGAAAAGTATCAGCGAGTTGAATCCGGCAAATGGACTATAGGCCCCCGTCAAGCCGCGAACCGCCGAAAGAATGCTGGCCAGTGCAGTGAGTGCAAGTCCCGTGGTTTGAAGCGGCAATGAAAACACGCCCGTTCCTGGATCTCCTGCTGAACGAAATGCAATACGGAGAGCCGCTGCAGACATGAACAGCAAAAGAAGTGGTGCGACGCCCGCCCCAATGGAGATGATTCCATTGAAAACGAGATAGGCCGTCATCATGGCAATCAATACAAGTCCGTTCCATACTCGCGCACAACTCTGGTTCCTGATCGCAAGGCGAAATTCAGCTATCGCGATGAGGACGCTACCTGTAATGACTGGGAGTGGAAAGAGGCTTTGATTGTTTGCAGGAAGGTAAATCAACAGCAACCCAAGGGCAGCCGCAACTCGCAGTATGATTGCCCATGCGGAAGTGACAGTTTCGTCCAGTTGCCTCCATGATCGATCAAAAACAAGGATGCTCGCTGCCAGCGCCGGAAGCAGAACAGGAAGTATCTCTGTGTTGGCCTTACCGAATATCAAGAGGCTTAAATGGCCGGTGCATCCAGCGATTTTTGCCAGCAAGAGCAGCAGATGAATGTTTACGCCAATACAAAACCATGCCCGCTGTGCGGGTGAAACGTTCTTTCGCTCTATCGCATAGAGTGTGGCCATTGCCACAAGTCCGGCGGTTCTGACGGGAAGTGACAACAATGCGAACGACAGCAAGGCAATGCTGGTCAGCCAGCACATCGCGACAGTTCTTAACGTATCATTCTGGTTTCGTCCTCTGAAAGCATTCGTCGCAAGCATCAATCCGGCTGAGGTGCTCCAGACTGCGGGATACCATTCGTAGGATGCTATGGAGGGAGCGAAAGTACACAGCAGACCGGTGCAAAGCAGCGGAAGGAGAGTCGCGCCGACAACTGTCGGGAATTTGGTTTGAATCAATTGGCCGATGACAAACAGCCATACGACGACAGCCATTGTCGATACGGATGCGGGAATCGCTCCCAGCGTAGCCGAGGTGGCCAGCAACGATGGCAAATGATAGATGACAGCCAGACACGAAGTGACGAAAAGACTCAGATCACACAGTGGCACAACGAATGCCTCTGCAATTCGTGTCCGGCTGTCAGTCAACGGGCTGCATTCCTGCGATGCGATGAGCCGCTGACGCAGAACTCGAAGTGAATCAGCTTGAGCAGCGTTGCAGCGGAACTTTCGGATAGCCAGCAGACAAAGGGAAGAGATCCCTGCCCCAATGACAGAGATGCCACGGACAAGTTCAACGAATGTCAGATCCAGTGGATGAATGCAACTTGTGGCAGCCACAGTCGCCAGCAACCAGAAGATCATACCCCACTGGTACGTACGGTCTCGCATTGTCTGAAGGCCAAGCAGACACATGACCATGATGAATTGGAGCTGGTTGTTGCCCGTCCACGGTTCGCCCATGTGAGAAACCATGATTCCGGATAACAGCACTGCGAAGACGCAGCCCATCGACAGGCCAGCGTTCTGAAGGATTCTGCGTCCATTCCCTGAGGAATCTTCAAACAGGAATCGCCCTCTTCCAGCTGGCAATGGAATTTGCTGGATCAGTCGATCGGGTTTGCTCGACAGGACAAGAAGCAGACTCAATCCGATCAGGTATGTCGCCGTGACCGAGGCGTCCCACGTGTGACTCCATCGCATGGCTGCTGCAAACGGATTTGCGGTTGCCGTTGCAATGATGAGCGCGGCGATCGATCCCAGTACATAACGACGGTCTGTGAATACAACAGCCAGCACACCGAATGTAAGAATACTCAGGCAGGGGATCAGGAACGCAGCCTTGACGTGCGACAGCGAAACTGCGAAGCAGATCAGGACGAGGGCTGTCGCGAACTGCTGCACAGCCGGACAGAATTGTGAGTAGCGCCCGAGTCGCAGTTTCCTCGCAACAGTGGCCAAGACAGCTACCAGTGGTAAGTACGTAATGCCATAGAACGCTACGGGAAGTCGCTGTTCCTGAACTGCAGAAGCTGCTGAATCTTTTAGTTGCTGTACAAGGGTGCCCATGAGTGTGGGTGCGCACTGGTAGGCAATGGTGGTGCAAATCAGTGAGCACCATACAAATGCAGCGTGACCGGTGTCTCTGGCTGCCAGTGCCATCACGCCCGCCGCAATGATACAAGTGGGAACAACGGCAAATGTCGTGGGGCCGGAGAAATGAAAACTGTGGAATGAAAGACAAACACCGGCTGCAGTCAGGGCGAGTCCAAGATAGATCGGTACGATGATCGAAGCTGGCATCGGACTCATCAGTCCACCCGTTCTTTGCCTGAAGACCGCTGCGATTGTGCGGGCTGTCTGAAAAACTGTTGCTGCCAACAGGACAAGTGCCAACCCGAACCATTGGATGGGTTGAGTACCAAGAGTCTTGGTACAGACCAGCAGCACGAACTGGATGCCGAGAAGGGCGATGGGGGCAAAACCAAAGATCCTGGGCTTACGGTGTTCCTCTGTCAGCCAGAAGATGTGTCGATTGACCTTCAATACGCCAGCTGACATCGTGACCCAGAAAACCAGCGTCGCCACGGTCGCCAAGACTCCAGCACCCGCATCTGAAAGGCTCAGGTGTTCGGCTACAATTCTGGCATGGGGCAGTGCACCAAACAGACACAGAAGAAAGTAACTCACGACGAATGTCATCTGCCGACCATTCAGCAACTGGTCGAAAACTCGCGTACCAATCAGCCACGCCATGATGCTCGCCGGGATCATCAGGCCAACAGCCTGTAGCATCGAAAGTGACTGTGCTGCTTCGCCAGCCGACAACCAGCTCAATGCAAGAAAGCAGACAGGCATGAGCAGAATGCAGAGTGAATGAAGTACACTGGTCGTAAGTTTGAGCCCCAGCCGTTTTCGGCCAACTTCCGCAGAGACGAAGAGTACTCCGGTATAACCAAGAACTGTGAGAAACTTTTCGGCAACAGACCATTCCTGCCACTGACGCGTCACCAGCATGAGCGAGCAGCTAAAAACAATTGCTGCTCCGATGCCGAGCATCCAGCGGATGTTTTTCTCCTGAAAGAAGTTTTCAATGAAACTTCCGCTGTCGGCTCGATTAATGCCAACCGTCGCCCCTGAATTCTCAGGGCAACCAGCCGGCTGTGTGTTTGGCGAATCTTCTGTGTCACCTTTGACTAAGTGCGTCGACATCTTCGTTGGCTCCTGTGCTTCGTGTGAACTGAGTCGACAGGGGCCATAAACAAACGGCATTCCAATCAGCATGCGGAATTGCACATTGGTTGTAAGCTTTTTTGTGCAATAGAGTTGCGTAGACTCGCAATCGGGTGGACGACGGCACGTCTCACCGTGATGCAGTCTGGTGACTGCAGACGTTCTGCAGTCGGTAAACTGCAGTCATTCTATGGGGAATGAGGTGAGCCAGGTGCGAAACGAGTCAGATCAAGCCGTCGCACCCACTGCTGATTATTTGGAGTGGACGTGAAGCCGGAATTGCTGCATGGCAGATTTCAGCTCCTGCTCGAACCGCCTCCAGTCCACCAAAGGTGATACCTGTCCGCCCAGTTTGGTGATTTTGTTCAGCGGACGCCCCGATTGCAGAAGCCTGCATGCGGTCCTGACATCATTGTCGAGAAAGACGGACGGCGTTGAATCTGCTTTTTTGAGTCCTCTTCTGATCGCAACATAGACAGAACAGCACGGTACGGGGATTGCCGGGGAAGACCGTGAACTGATTGGGAGGTTGACCTGTTCACCGGGAAGATCAGCCAGCCAATACCGCCCCGTCTCGTGAAAAGTCTCTCCTGTGCTGTTCAATGAACTGAAATGGGATCCAGCATCCAGAGCTTCTTCGGATCGACTGTAGACAATGAGTCTTAACACCGTACTCCATTGGTCTGGCATATGCGTGACCGCCGGAGAGCGAAGATGCGCGTTTGGATCCGTATTCGAGACTGCAGCTACGTGTTCAGCAAAGAGGTTTCGATTGCTGCTGAGTTCATAGATCTCGTGGGACGCTGTGATTCTTGGGTTAATTTCCAGTAGCCAAAGCTCCCCTTCCTTCAAGATCATGTCCACGCCAAACGCACCTCGCAATTGAGTTCTGCTGGTCACAGCTTGTGCCGCGCGAATAAGCCTGTCCTGCAGGAGCTGGGGCAGTACCACCGGACCAATGTTTCCGCAGAACTGAAAGCCGATGGCATTCAGCGATTGAACTCCACTGAGTATTAAGGAGCAACCAATCAATCTGGTCGATGCCGCAGTCGCAACAAATGTTGCGGAGATCGGACAACCATCGATAAATCTCTGGTATTGGAAGTCGGGGGAGACTGCTGCCAGGTCGCCGGCGGAATCAAGCAATCGAATATGCTGACCGCCGGAACTATGAATCGGTTTGATCAACCATCGTTGTTCCTGATCGCCACCAGTGTCAGGAGCATTCTCAGGGAGGTAAACTCCACAATCGTTCAATGTGCCTCGCAGGGACTCCGTGTTTCTTACGGCCATGACGGAATCAACCGACGGGCCGATCACTGGACGCATCAGTGCCAATTCGGCGAGCGTCGATGGGTAATTCTCCATCCCACCGCACCAGACAAGCGGGACCTCGCCAGAAATAGCATCCAGGATCGAAGGCAGGTCTCGAAAGGAACGCAACTGACCGGCAAACTTCCCACCAGATCTCTGCAAAAGCTGGATCAGGTCGGTGTCGGCAAAGAAGTCGAAGCAGATCGGGGCCCATCCACACTGGATGGCTGATGCGGCAAGGCTGCGAACACTGGCGCCACAGATGATGACGGGAGGACGCGACATAAAAAAGTGGCGGTCGGCATGCTGCAGACCACCACCCCGTATTAAGGTTGAGATGTTCAATCCATGGCAAATCGCGTGCTCGACACGAGTTGTCATTCAGAGTGAGATTCAGGCTTCTCGTGCGTAGTCAAACATCGGTGTCGATAAATATCGTTCTCCGGAATCCGGAAGGATGACGACGATATTCCTGCCGGCATTTTCGGGGCGAGAAGCAACCTTGATAGCGGCGGTCATTGCAGCACCGCAGCTGATGCCGCAGATGATTCCTTCTTCACGTGCGACGCGAGGGGCCATATCCATGGCCTCTTCGTCCGTTACCTGAACCACTTCATCTACCAGCGACATATCAAGAATGTCAGGTTTAAACCCAGCGCCGATCCCCTGGATCTTGTGTTTTCCGGGGCTGCCACCTGACAGTACCGGGCTTCCTGCAGGCTCAACAGCGACAGTGTGCACGGGCATCTTTTTTTCGTTCTTCAGATACCGGGAAACGCCCGTAATCGTTCCTCCAGTACCGACTCCGGCCACCAGGATATCGACCTTTCCGCCAGTATCTTCATAGATTTCCGGCCCCGTGGTTCTGAAGTGAATCTCCGGGTTTGCCGGATTCTTGAACTGCTGTGGCATAAAGAAATTTGGATCGGCGGATAGTTCTTCGGCCCTGGCAATGGCTCCTTTCATCCCGTCCGCCCCCGGGGTCAGAACAAGATTTGCTCCAAATGCCTTTAACATCATCCGACGCTCGACTGACATCGTGTCGGGCATTGTCAGTGTCAGACTGTAGCCACGCGCTGCACAGACATAGGCCAGCGCAATGCCGGTATTGCCGCTGGTTGGCTCCACCACGGACATGCCTGGTTTCAACTTGCCTGACTTCTCTGCATCCCAGATCATTGCCGCCCCAATTCGGCATTTGACACTGTAGGCAGGATTTCGTCCCTCGATCTTGGCCAGCACCTGAGCGTTGATTCCTGCAGTGATGCGGTTCACGCGAACAAGGGGCGTGCGGCCGATAGTTTCGGAGTTGTCCTGAAAAATGGGCATCTAAGAACAGCCTTTCGATGAATCCAGTGGGCAGTCGCGTACTAACCCGCAGTACGCAGAACATGAATGGCATTGCGCCGTCCGAGTGATAACAGATTGCGAAATCTGTGGCGACTGCGGTTTCCCCATCGACGCTGAATGCTGTCGGCAGCGACCACATTCGATGCTTTATCGAACGGGTTCGACCAGAACCGGAACTTCAGCATCTTCACGTGTCAGGGGAACCACGGTGCGAGTGGATTTGGCAGTCGGACGCCCTTCGTGGTGCGTGATCTGCACAAGCGCGCTGCCGTTGACGACCTTGCCATAGACGAATCGGAGTCTGGCTTTGTAATTTCCTGCAGGTGCAACGCGACAGATATATTCTTCGCGATGCCGACCTGAATTCGCTTCGACCCCGTTAGAGACGCGTATCAGTCGACCACCATTGGGTGTCAGTCGTCGCTTGAAGTTGCACTGCTGTCCATTGGGTTCATCAACAATCAAATCCAGGTCGGCCTGTCCAATCCATTCCACAACAATGCGAAGATCAATCTTCGACGCCTCCATGAGATCTTCGCGTGCCTGCGACGCTTCTTTCACGGCACCAGCGCGTTGCATCTTTTCGGCAATCTTCGCGATCGTTTGATTCGCTTCGGCATGTTCTTTCTCAAAATCGTCTGTCCATACGTGCCTGATGATCCCGCATCTGGCCCAAACCTGATCGACAGGTGACTGAAACTTATCGGCAATGCTGCGTGCCTGTAGCCACGCATCTGATGTCTCAGGGGCAACGGCGACGACTCGTCGCAGAACAGCCATCGCCTGATCGCCAGCGTCAAATCTTGCGAGCATCGCGGCCGTGATCATCTGCTGTCGAGGATCACCTCCGGCGAAATCTGTACGAGACTGAAGCGCTCGTTCAATTTCAAGTGCTGGTCTTTTTGCCAGCTTCATTTCTATCGCCAGGACGTCGTAGATCCACGGCTGTGCGTGGTCGTTCCGAAGTGCAGCCAGAAGGCAGTCAACAGCATTGTCGTACAGTTCCTTTTGATGCAACTGAAGCAGAACGTCCGCCATCACTTCGGAGGAGAATTCTTCTGCCTGGAAGACTTGATCCCAGTCTGACGCGGCAGGCGATCCGTCCTTGAAGACGTCCGCCAACAGTTTCTTCGCGCGTAAAGAAACCGCAGAGCGGACTGGAGTCACGGTCTGCGGTTCATTTTCCTGAGCGATGTAGCTCGTCAGAATTACTTCGGACTGAGCGATTGCTCGTGCTTGAGTCTGGAAGTTCTCAGCTACTTTTTTTTGGCGCCATTGATGGTGCCGTTGCCGATGCCGTCGGCTGGCAATTCTGGTGGAATACTGCCGAAGCCCATTCCGCCGCCGCCCATGCCGCCCATGCCGCCGCCCATGCCACCCATGCCGCCGCCCATGCCACCCATGCCGCCGCCCATGCCGCCCATGCCGCCGCCCATGCCACCGCCACCCATGCCCCCCATCATCATATGGAGATTTGTTGGCATGACGAGGTCGCCCATCGGGTAAACACGAGTAATCAGATTCTCATCAGACTCCGCGGCTTCGCGAGTCGTGATCACCATTACTTCGTCACGAATCATGTACGTCAGTTCCGGGTCTGTTTGAGCGAAGATCAACTTCAGTGCGTTCTTCAACAGGATTCCCTGAAGCTCGACGTCGCTGATGGTCACATCTTCCAGCGATGAGATGCCTTCCAGATCCAGTTCGACCCTGTCAGGCACGATGGTCATCCGGAAGTCAGAACCGACTCCACCACCGACGCTTCCGTAAGTATCTGTGTAGTGCTGTGAGAGTTGATCAAGGACTTCTTTCAGGCTGACTTCGCCCGGGTACGAGAGATTCGGGATTGGCTCCTTCAGCATTCGGTTGAGCCAAGCCTCTGTTGGTTGTTCACTTCTCAGGTCCACCGACTCGTACTTTGGCTTGCGTGTGAGAGACAACGCACGCCAGACATCTGCTGGGGGATAAAGCACAGGTGGCTCATCCGGGAATGGAACGTGCGAAAGTTCAACCTGATAGAGCGTTTCCAGGAAACGGTCGTGCCGCATGTTGACGAGCTTGTAGGCCTTGTCGAGTTGCCCGGCGGCCTCAGAGACAACAAGGGCTGCTGTTGCTGTTCCATCCCCGGGACGCAGCAACAAAGCCGTTCGAGCGACAGTTTCCGCCTCTTCGTAGGCCTCTGCATCGCCCTTGCGGGCCTGATTGAGGTTGCCACGAACCTGATCGATCAGACTTTGCAATCTTTGCTCGTCAAGTTCGGCTTCTGCGAGAAGCTTCCGCTGGGATTCGCTGATTGCCTGGGCCTCTGCACGCTGTCGGCTGATCAGCCGATTCTTTTCCACATCGGACTGAACGGCACCGATCGCAGAAATCACCCTTCGTTCGAGTTCGTCGCGAACTTCGGGGTTGATATCCGCCGCGTCTCGCACTGTTGCGAGAATATCTTTCAGGATCCCCTCAGAATAATCAGGTACTTCTGCACTGGATCGCCGGGCCTCGTCGATCGCGGCATTCACTTCCTGAGACAACTTCTGAGTCATAATCTGAATTTTGGTCGCGGCATCCAGAAGAGGCGCCTGATCCGCTGCGGAAGGAGCCCGAAGCTGGTCGTCGGCAGATTCCTGAGCGAAAGGAGAATTCGCAGCAATTGTGTTGACCAGAGAGGTCAATTGAACATTGTTCTCGTCCAGAATGGATGCTTGTTTTGCTAACTGCAACGCGTCTCGATCTCGTCCAATCCTGTGAAGACGCTCTGCAGTAGCGGCAGAACTGGATACGACGTTGTGGAGTTCGTTCGCTGCAGCGGTCAGCCCAGACAAACCTACAAACTGATTGTTGATGCCGTTGGTGCTTTCGCACTGGCCATAGACCGCCTTCACCTCAGGCCCAGCTGGCATGAACTGGCCGGACGAAAGCACCCATTGAACTGGCTGGTTGCCGGAGAAATCACCCTGTACCGTCGCTCCTTCCGCCAGATGACCCTTGCCGTAGACAAGAGTGTGTCGATCAGAACGGAGTGCAACGACGTCGTCGGCAGAGAGCTGTCCACCGCTGACTTTCAGGTTCTGAACGTAAAGGGGAGCCGATTGAATCTGCGAAGCCAGTTCCAGCCCGGATTCCTGCGAGATCGTAATCGTTCCACCAGTGTGGTTGACAAGGACTCCTGACAGCTGAGTATTCAACGTCGGTCCCAGGAGCACAGCGTGGTACGCAATCTGACGTTCCTGAAAATCGTCGACCAGTGCGTGAACTTTGTCGTTTGGAATCAGTCCCGCCGCGCTCATTCCGTCGCCAACGTAGACCAAAGAGACTGGCTGATTGCCCGTGACTGCAGCGGTTGCTTTCACGAGAGTCTGTCCGAGATCCGTCGCTCCCAGTGGAGTGCGGGCAGCGAGCAGATCCATCGCCTGACTTGCCTGTAGCGATGAGGGGGAAACGAATCCGTCGGTCAAAGCAACCGTTGTCGTATCCGCTGCGAAGATTTGGACCGAATTACTTTCAGGCAGATTCTGGAGCAGCTCCTGGACTGTCTTCATGGACTGTTCGCGGTACTTGCCAGTCTGACTTGCCGAAGTGTCGACGATCAGAATGTGCCGGACAACGTTTGCTGCCGACTTCTCAGCCTTCAGTGCGAGTGCAAAAAATTCGTCTGAGGCCGAATTATACGTGTGTATCAGTGATGATGGAGGGTTTGCTGCCTGGTCCGCTCCCGATGCGTTAAACGCAGCCGCGAGACAAACTCCAAAACCAAATGCAGAACCTAGCAATTGCCGCATGAGTAATCCCCTGTGGTGGATCCGGTGTCACCGGAACCTCGACCGACCTTCAAACCCTACTCACTGAACTCCCACGGAAACGGCGTTTGTGTGCACAAATCCGACGCAGAAGTCGCCTTCCTGGACGTTTTTTTAGAATTGACGAAGTATCAGCTTCGACAACCATCCATGCCCCCACAAACTCACGAATGTGCGGAGCGCACTAGTCTACAGTCGTTCTCGGACAACCTGGAAACGAATTTCGTGCAAAAAGCGGCAGAACGAGCATCACGGGTTGAAGTTCATTCAGGTGGGCGTCTTACCCGCTGAACCCGACAAACTTTGACAGTTCGGTCGTCGCGATTTGCTGGACTGGTACAGGTTGTGGTGACGATAGCGATTTTGATGGTCAAATAGACTTTTAGTGGGCGTGTTTTCCCCTACGGGAAAGCCGGATCCCGCTCTTTTGGGCTGTCATTGTCAAATTGCCAGCTCCCAGTCCATGTATTCCGGCGGATGGATCGTGCAAAGCACAAACAGCCCACACCGGGAATTCGCCTCGCGTGTATCCGTTTGTTTACGCTTAGCGTGTCGCTGTTGGTCGATTTGGGTTCCGCTAGTCTCTGCAGCCTGTTTCTTTCGGATGTCGGCCAGCGGAGATTCCGGGACGCCAGAGGTTGCGAGTCCTGAGCGTTCAATCGTTGTACGCGACGACGATCGGTCACAGTGTGAAATTGAACTCTGGAATCTTGCGGAAGGATCAACGCTGGTCATCGCAAGCTCCGATCTCCGTTCAGGAATCCATTCTGTACGGATTGAATTGCCGGACGAAGCTGTTTCTGGTTCTCAAGTGGATGCCGCAGAATCACCGTCTCCCCGGCTTTTACCGGAGCGGTTGAAGGCTGTGGAGGACGAAACCGTACCTCATTTGTTGACAGCTTCTCCCGGGGAATTCACTTCCCGCCGATTCATGTTTCCCCGATTTCATGAGAATGGCTTCGAATTAGAAATGGTTGTGGCTGTTCCAGTCGCTCATTCGGAGAACGTTCTGGTCTATGCAACCGATTCGACGTCACCCAATGAGCTGTCGGATTTGATGAAGGTCGGCTCCAGAATCTGTCAGATCTGTGAGAAAGTCCTGCTGCCGCGTTTGAAGGGGTTGCTGGGTGATGTCGAGGATCTGGATTCAGATGGGCGCATTTCTCTCGTCATCGGCCGGTTGGATCGACGGGACTTGTCGGTTTTTTCAGCCACCGATATGCCCGTTCAGGGTTGTGTTAAACGAAGCGACTATGAATGGACAGCCAGTGGGCACCTGAATGATTTTGGCGGAGACATCGTCTACCTGGATCATGGAATTCTGCAGACGCCTTCACTTCAGGCAGTGCTGATGCACGAACTCACTCACGCAGTCATCTATTCTCACCTCGCCCATTTATACCGGGCAAGTGTTGTGAATCCGGCTGCGAGCGGTCGCACCAAAACCGGGCTGTCTATGCCAGCGTGGCTGAATGAAGCTGTGGCACATTTGATGGAATTGGCAGTCGAAGAAGGTTCAGAGAATTACCGAATTCGCAGGAGTTGGTTTGAATCAAAACCAAACTTGAGCCCGGTCGTTCTTCCTGAGCATGGCGAATCACTGGCGACGAGACGTGGAGGTGCGCGCGCTGCGGGGACCCGATTCCTGCAAAGCCTGCAGCTTGACCAAAGCGAATTGCAAAGTCTTCTCTACTCCGGCGGAGATTTGTCAGGTCGGTTACATGCCGCTGTTGGTCGAGATTTTCCGGAAGCGTTTACAGCATGGATTGAATCGGAGGCTGCAGATCTTTCGTACCGCGGTGTGGCTGCCAGCCTGCCCGCCACATCATTCGATTTTCAGCTGCGAGGAACAGCCTTTCATTGCTTTCGAGTCACGAGTCCGCTTCGTTGGCTCCGAATTACAAGCGACGATCGATCCGACCTGATCGTGCGTGTACTGAAGGTCGACGATTGACTACGGCGAAAGGAATCGTCGAACACCGCTGAATTCTTCAATCGCGTCTTCTCTCAGGCATATACCCATACCGGGACCTTCCGGGATTGCGATCAAGCCTGTCTCGTCGAGCTGCCATGCAGGTTCAACAAGCTCGTCGATGAATGGAGAGCCCGTCAGGTACTCTACCATATCACTGCAGCTGAACGCCGAAACGAGCTGAAGATCCGCGGCAAGACCGACAGCAGTATTCCATCCGTGAGGAATAAACTTCACGCCAAACTCCTGTGCCATGGAGGCAACTCGGCGTTCTTCTGAAATACCACCAACTTTGGTGACGTCCGGCTGAACGATGTCGATGGCACGATTGACGAACCAGGGTTGAAATGACTGCCGGCGCGTCAGCACTTCGCCGCCTGCGATTGGAACCGGAGACACTTTTCGGAGTGCGACATGATCTTCCAGTGCATCCGGCGAAAGTGGTTCTTCGAACCATTCGACATCGAAATCTGCAAGCATGTTCGCTGTCCGGATAGCCCAACTGAGCCCGTTGGGCCAGAACGCATCACTGCCTCCTGCGTCCACCAACAACCTGCATTCTGTTCCGACAGCATCCCGAGCGGCGTCGACAATGGCCCTGTCAAGTGAATGGTTCTTTCGGCCGAATGGTCCCCAGCCAATCTTAAATGCCGTGAATCCTGAGGCCTTTACTGCCTGCAGTTTGTCTCGCAGTCGGCAGGGTTCGTCCATCAGAACGGACGCGTACGGCTGAACGCGATTGCGGTATCTGCCTCCAAGCAGTCGACCGACGGGTTGGCCAACGGCTTTCCCAAGCAGGTCCCAAAGAGCGATGTCAATACCACTGATGGCATGTGTGATTGCACCCCCGCGACCAAGCCAGAATGTATTCTGGTGAAGCTTCTCCGAAACACGTTCAGGCTCGAGTGCCGTTTCTCCCAGCAGCAAGGGACGCAACTGTTCGAGCGACGCCCTGACAAGAGAGTCAGAGGTGAACGAACTTCCAACACCAACCTGACCGCATTCCGTAATCACTGCGACAAGCGTATGGACGCAGTCGTCCGGTCGCAGTTCGTGGCTCCAGCCACCTTCCGGGGTCCGACCTCTTAGTCCGGCGCATCGAACTTCTCGAATCTTCATGGCTTCGGCGGCTGCTTTGGGAGAGTCCTCAATTGCCATTCTTTTGATTGCTTCCAGCTTTTGAAGTCTCATACCCCGAGATAGATCTCTGGTAAATGCGATACATCTCCCGATACCGGGCAGGGGGGGTGGTCTGCCGAAGTGTTGTGTCCTGACTGTCGATCTGGCGATCGGTCTGGCCATCGCGCTGCTGTGCAGGTTTTCCCGGATTCATGCTTCTCAGCATTTCCTCGAACCCTTTTTGCGTCAACGACTTCTCCTGCCCGGTTTGAGATTCATTTCGCTCTGCCAGTTGCTGCCCCATTCGGTCGGTGAATGCTTTGAGGTCCTCTTCGGTCCATCCGAGCTTCTCAAGCAACTCCTGATCGACCTCTCCTCGATCCAGGTCCTGCTGGAGACGTTTTAGAACCAGGTCAGCGGCCTTTGCGACTTCTTCGATACGTTCCGTCTGGCTGTTGCTGCTGCCTGAAGTCCCGTCGCCATCGGCTCCATTACCTCTGTTCTTCCCGGCAACCCCTTCACCTGTCCTGCCACCACGCATCTCACCTTCCCGAGGTTGATCATTGGGTGAAGGATTTAGTGGACCGCTTGCGGTACCTGCAGCACCTCCGCCACCCGCTTGATCGCCGGACGACTGGTTCCCACCAGAACTACTGCCCGGTGCGCCTCCGGATCCGCCACCCTGTTGCTGACCGCTCTTTTGCTGACCACCCTGTTGCTGTCCGCTCTGTTGCTGACCGCTCTGCTGCTGACCGCTCTGCTGCTGTCCGCTCTGCTGCTGTCCGCTCTGCTGCTGTCCGCTCTGTTGCTGACCGCTCTGTTGCTGACCGCTCTGCTGCTGACCGCTCTGTTGCTGTCCGCTCTGCTGCTGACCGCTCTGCTGCTGACCGCTCTGCTGCTGACCACTCTGTTGCTGACCGCTCTGCTGCTGACCGCTCTGCTGCTGACCTTGTGTCCGTCGCTGCTGTCCGCTGCTGCTGTCCGCTCTGCTGACCGCTCTGTTGCTGACCGCTCTGTTGCTGACCGCTCTGTTGCTGTCCGCTCTGCTGCTGACCGCTCTGTTGCTGTCCGCTCTGCTGCTGTCCGCTCTGCTGCTGCTGTCCGCTCTGCTGCTGTCCGCTCTGCTGCTGTCCGCTCTGTTGCTGACCGCTCTGTTGCTGACCGCTCTGTTGCTGACCGCTCTGTTGTTGACCGCTCTGCTGCTGTCCGCTCTGTTGCTGTCCGCTCTGTTGCTGTCCGCTCTGCTGCTGACCGCTCTGCTGCTGACCGCTCTGCTGCTGACCGCTCTGTTGCTGGCACCCTGCTTCTGGTCCCCTGTTCTGGTCGCCCTGTTTTGGTCACCTTGCTTTTGGTCACCCTGCTTCTGGTCGCCCTGCTCTTGGTCACCCTGTTTTTGGTCGCCCTGCTTTTGGTCGCCCTGCTCTTGGTCACCCTGCTTTTGGTCACCCTGTTGTTGGTTGTCGTTCTGTGGTTCAGAGGGGCCGGCGGGTTCCTTAGGTTGTTCTATGGAAGTCTCAGGTCTCGCGTCGTTGTCTCGCCCCGCGTCATCTCCGGTGCCCGGGGGCTTTGTGTGATCGCTGGCATCTTCCGCCGGATTTTTCATCGGGGCATTGGGTTCGCCTTTGACGTCTCCGCTTTGGGGGGCATCTGCATTGGTTGAGGAGTTTTCCGGATCATTACCCTCTGGTTCCGTGTCCGGTGGTGGGTTACCTTGATCCTGTTCAGAGCTGGGCGCAGTGGATCCATTCGTTGTCGGTTGTTTTGAGCTCTCGGCTGGCGAATCAACTGACGGCTCGGTCCCATTCTGCCCCTCAACACTGTCCTGTGGCTCTTTTGAGGCATTGGCCTCGTCTGGCGATTGGCTTTGTGATGTGCCATCGCTTTGTGCTGCGTTGTCGCCGTCGTGTTGCTCAGCCGCAGACGGATGGCGGGCAGTTTCTGGTGTGTCTTCTCCTGCTTCATCCTGTGCATATTTTTGCAGGAGTTCGTGTAACGCTTCAGCGTCGTCCGCTTTTTGTTCGCCGGGTGATGTCTTCGAACGCATCGGCGTGGCGCCGTTTTCATCCCCTTCGGACTTCGTGTTGCCGGGATCTGGTCGCTCGGAGTTGGCGTCCTGTTGTTCGCTTTGACTGTCTGTGGCGTTCGAATCTTCGCCCGACGTTTGGTTCAGGCTCTGATCAGAAGGGGTTTGTTTGCCAGGATTTGAAGGTTCGCCCAATTCCGGGTTGGATGTACCTTCCTGCGGTCTGTCCCCTGCGTTCGTCCTTTCCTGGTCGGCAGCTTCTTGATGAGATGCGGCATGCTCTTCAGTGCTGTCTGGGTTCTGTTCCTGCGTATCCGTACTGGCTGGCTCCAGCGACTCCTGAGCACCGGTGCGTTGTTGTTCTTCAATCTGCTCGTTGCGCAGTCGCTCTTGTAATTCGCGATCTGCTTCCAATTGATCGGCCAGAGTTTTTTCATCGGCTGGCCCCTGAATGTGCAGGGTAAGTTCACTACTGCGTCCCTGATTGCCCAAAGGCGGCTTATCATCCCGAGCAACGACGTAATATTTGATGGTATCTCCGGCAGTCGCTCCGGTACGCTGGATTTTGAAATCCCACGTCCCGGACCAGCGTTTCTGCAGAGATGAATTGCCCGCATAGAACAAGACTTCGTCGGGCTGGATCGGTACCCCGTTGAGTTCAACATGCAGAGCGACAAGCCTGAGTAGAAAATCCGGGTCTTCGGCGACGATCAGCAGAGGAACCGTGGCATTCTCCGGAACCTCCAAATCGCGCGAGGGATCGATCAAACGAACGATTGGCGATTCATCGCGGCGTGCTTTGATGGTGTAGACGGCGGGATCCGGATCGATGGTACCTTCTTTACTGGTCACCACGATGCGATAGTGCGTTGGAAAGGTCCCGTCTTCCCGGGCGGTCAGAGCAAATTCCGCCGACAGCCGTTGATCTTCAATCACCATCGGCAATTCTTCAGCTCGTACGGAGAAGCCGGCATCATCCGAAAACTCCAGCATGGCAGATGTGACTGCCTGAGTCGCCTCGGCCGTGATCCGCAGTTCCGTTCCTTCCCAGGCATCGATGTGTCCCGACGCATCGGAACGTTCCGGAAGAACCATGTAATCCGGGTACTTGTAGTCCACCTGAGTCACGGCGGCGGTCGGAGGCTGCTGAACCTGAATGGTATATGTCTCGGATGCCGCGTCGCCTGCCAGAATCTGGTACGAAAAGCTCTGACGTATGCCGCGATCCGCCTCACCAGACATCAACACGCGATACCGTCCCGGATCTTCGGTTGTCCGCATTTGGAGACGTTCGTTGACGAACCTCTTGTCTTCCGTTGTGAATTGAAGAACAACATCGTCAGGCACAACTCCCTCTATACCAGCGATAAATTCGACGTGGGAGCCGGATGGCAGAGAGGCATTGCCTGGTTTAACGCTGAGGATCTCAGTTCGGGTTGCTACATTGGCTTTGAGGAAGGTGAGGGGGCGAAGCAGACTGATAGATTTCGGGCTCACGACCGCGTAGATGCACGTGATCAGTACCAGGAGAAAAAGTGCTCCCGCCATTCTGACCAAATGGGTTCGATCAATCACCTCATCCACATGCACTTCGGCCAGTCGTTCGGCCGTGCGACGCTCCAGCGTTTGTACAATCGCAGGGTCGGTATCTCTTCCCGCTGCCCGAAGGTCGACAAGGGTCAGAAGTGAACCGCGAATCTGATCATCTGCTCGATCCAGCATTCGAGCGGCGAACAGCGGATGAATGTGGCGAAACCAGGGCCGGACCACGTAACGGATGAAAATACCTGTGCAAATGACAACCATTGTCGCCAGCATCGCAGCTCGGGTCCCAGCGCTGAACCCGCCCGCAATGACCCAGTGATCCAGCACCGTGAAGATCAGAACGTATCCTGTGAGCAGCAGCCCTGTCAGGACGATGGCGGTCATCAGCTCCGTGGACTTGATGCGTTCTCGGGCGACCCGCAGCTGGAAGTCGATGAATTCATCTGACTCCGCGTAGCTCTGACCTGGTTCACGAATGACTGTCGCCACGTTTCGTCCGCCTTGAAAAGAAGCCGATTTCTCCTGCACAATTATCGACCACGCTCTGACCAGCGTCCACTGTTCCGTCGTCCGAAGTCTGCGAGCTATTCCTCGTGAAATGAAGCTCGCAGGAGCTGGATGACTGTCAAACGCGATTTTGTGCAGCAATTCCGACGAATTGGAAGTCTGAAGGCATGTCGTCACCGACTTTTATTTATTCGTCCGGATCCTCAGTTTGGTATGAAACAAGACTGTTTACGGTCATCTGGTCCAGTTTGCGCCGACCATTCAGAAACGCCAGTTCCACCACAAAACACGCCCCGGCAACGTCAGCTCCCTGCAATTGAGCAAGTTTTTTGCATGCCTCAATGGTCCCTCCCGTTGCCAGCAAATCATCGACCAGCAGCACCCGGTCGGTATCCGCGATGGCGTCCTGATGCATTTCCAGCGCATCCGTGCCGTATTCCAGATCATATTCAAATCGGTGCGTCGCCCACGGCAGTTTGCCGGGTTTTCGCACAGGGACAAACGCTGCTCCCAGCTCCATTGCCAGAGGAACACCAAACACGAAGCCACGGGCTTCGGGTCCCATAACTGTCGTAATACCGCGGTGTCGAAAGGGTTCTGCCAGCCGTTCGATAGTGACCTGCATGGCGGCGGGCGACTTCAAAATAGGCGTAATGTCACGGAACATGATGCCGGGTTTGGGGAAGTCTGCGACAGCACGGATGTAGTCTTTCAGGTTCATTGATGTAAATTCTGTTGTGGGAGAGAAGTTGTTCGCGTCGAGTGAATAACGTCTGGCGAGCAAATCTGAGGGTTTGAGCAGATTTCAGAACCGGCGAGTAGGGTTCCGGCAGCTCACGAAAGCATATTCGAATTTCCTGTGTCTGAATCGCCATTTGACCATTGCATGGCGCCAAAACGACAAAGATTTCCAGTCCTTAAGGGAATTCGAGTGTGCTCATCAGTCTCCCGGGACGCCCGATAATCTGGCAAGAACAGATTCCCGGTCATAGTTTCGCGGCGGATTAGAGGGTTTCCCGTTTCGAACTGTGCGTGCATTCGGTCGACCCAGTTCCTAAGATCCGCAACGTCCCGTTACCAATCGATCCGGAGTCATCGGGCTCGATTGTCACGATGTCAATCTCCCACTTCTCGTCAAATGTATTGTCCGATTCAGCAGGACGCCGGATCGAGGATTCTATGAGCTCAGTTGTTAAGTCGTCTTCATCGTACACTGGCAGCGATATCGAAGTGCTCGAAGGCCTGGAGCCCGTTCGTAAGCGGCCATCGATGTACATTGGCGGCGTCGACAGCCGCGGTCTTCACCATCTGCTTTGGGAAGTGGTGGATAATTCCGTTGATGAGTTTCTGGCGGGCGAATGCGATCGAATTATCGTCACGCTGCATAAGGACGGATGTTCCTGCACGGTCCAGGACAATGGTCGAGGAATCCCGGTCGACAAGCATCCCCGGATGAAGAAATCAACGCTTGAAGTGATTCTGACGACGCTCCATGCGGGTGGCAAATTCAGCGACAAAAACTACGCCCGAAGCGGCGGACTGCACGGCGTTGGTTCCTCAGTCGTGAACGCTCTTTCATCGGAACTCATTGCCACCGTGCATCGGGATGGGCACGAATGGGTTCAATCCTACGCACAGGGGAAACCGCTGAGCCCCGTCAGGAAAGTCAAGCCATTTCGCGGCCGCGGTACGGCCATCTTTTTTCGACCAGATGTCGAGATCTTCAGACGGACGCAGTACAACGCAGACACAATCCGTCAGCATCTCGAAGATATTTCGTACATCCACGGAGGGTTGACGATTGTCTTCCGAGACGAGCAGAAAGGTGAGACATTCGAATTGTCTCATCCCGATGGAATCGTTTCCTACATCGCCAAAGTAATTTCTGACACCGGTAAGAAGGTTGTCCACGAACAGTTGTTCTCAACAGAAAAGGACGATGCCACAGCCCGAGTCGAAGTGGTTCTGAAATGGACGGAATCCACGGATGAACACATTCGAAGTTATGTCAACGGAATCAGAACTCACGCTGGCGGAACTCACGAGAACGGCGTGAAAGCCGGCGTCGCCAAAGCAGTGCGCAACTACATGGAAGTTCATTCATTCAAGCCTCGCGGTGTGAATATCACCACGGATGATATTCGCGAAGGTCTGGTTTGCGTGCTGTCAGTATTCCTGGGCGAGCCGATGTTTCAGGGGCAGACAAAAGAACGCCTGAATAATCCGGAGATGACATCGCACGTTGATGGAATCGTCCGGCCAGCTCTGGAAAACTGGCTTAACAACAATCCCTCTCTTGCAGATGCAATTCTTGGCCGCATCGTACTCGCAGCTCGGGCAAGGCAGGCAAGTCGTGATGCTGTGACCGAAGTCAAGCGAAAGTCAACGACATCCAGAAGGACGAACCTTCCCGGAAAACTGGTCGACTGCCAGTCTCGCGACCCCAACATGTGCGAATTGTTCATTGTTGAAGGTGACTCGGCCGGTGGTACAGCTGTGATGGGCAGGCATGCTGCCACGCAGGCGGTGCTGCCACTGCGTGGAAAGATTCTGAACACCGAAGCTCTGTCGTTGTCAAAGATCCTTCAAAGTAACGAGATCAAAGATATCGTTGATACCCTGGGCGCAGGGATCGGAAACAATTTCGACATTCACCAGATGCGGTATGCTCGAATCATCCTGCTCATGGACGCGGACAGTGATGGGTACCACATTTCGACCCTGTTGCTGACGTTCTTCTTTCGCCACATGCCCGAACTCATCCGGCAGGGAAAGCTCTTTATTGCCCAGCCGCCTCTGTATCGTCTCGAAATTGGCAAAGAAATTCGGTACGCCCAAAGCGATGCCGAAAAAGAGGAGATTCTTGCAGCATTACCCGCCAATCGCTCGGCGACGGTTCTTCGCTTCAAAGGTCTGGGCGAAATGAATGCTGCACAACTACGCGATACAACGCTGAATCCCGCGGCACGCGTGCTCCTGAGGGTCGATATTGAAAGCCAGCTGGAAGCTGACAGTACCTTTCACCAGCTTTTGGGGAAAGATGCCTCTGAGCGGTACCGAATCATCATGCAGGATGCAAGCTTTGCGGACGATGTCGATCTGTAAGCCTGTTTTCCCGCTTGAGTTTCCGGCAGAACAACGTCAGTATTCATCCCTCTTATGTGCGAGGTCCTCGTCGCGGCAGTTCATTTTGACCGGGAATCAACGGGGACAGGCTCGCACTCCTTAGTTTTCGAAAGGTGAAATAAGTAGTCCGAATGGCGAAAGAAGAAGCAATCCAGGTCGAAGGTAACGTAGTAGAGGCGTTGGCGAACACGCAGTTTCGCGTAGAACTTGAAAATGGGCATCAGGTGATGGCGCACGTCGCCGGCAAAATGCGCAAGCACTTCATTCGAATCGTGCCCGGTGATCGTGTCGTGGTAGAAGTCTCCCCATACGACCTCAAACGAGGCCGAATCGTTTATCGAGAGCGTTAGTACCCGAACGGAACCGCTGAAGCCCCAACGCGAGCAAGGCAGAAACGTTGCCATAGGTTGCTCGATTCCGCTGCGGGCCCGCCTCCGCCGGGGATATTCGCAAATACTCTCTCAGCTATGGCTGCCCCATGACTGATGCTGAAGAAGCTCTGCCTTTTGTGCAGCTTTTCACCGACGGTGCTTGTCGAGGCAATCCCGGACCGGGGGGGTGGGGTTGTATCCTGCGCCATCCCGCCTCAGGGTTGGAAAAGGAATTCAGTGGAGCTGCTGCCGACACGACGAACAATAAGATGGAACTGCAGGCCGTGATTGAAGGGCTGAGCCGACTGACTCGCCGCTCACGGGTTCAGGTGGTCACAGACAGCAAGTATGTGGCCCAGGGATCTCAGGAATGGATGCCGGGTTGGAAGCGAAATGGCTGGCGCCGAAAGGATGGCTCGCGGTGGGCAGAAGTTAAAAACGTTGAGCACTGGAAGAAACTCGATCGTTTGCTTTCGATGCACGTGGTCAGTTTTAAAGTCGTGAAGGGCCACGCCGGCCATCCGGAAAACGAACGTTGCGACGAACTGGCTGTCGCCGCTGCGGAAGCGCTTCAGGGACGCTGACGCGCTTACGCTAACATTTCGTGGACGTGCGTTTCTTGCCGATAATACCGCGTTTTTCCATCTTCTCGATGTAATCCGTGGCGACGGGGACCTTGCACGCGGTCTCTCCCATGTTCACCTCCACTGTTCCGATGCGGCGTGCTGCCGCTTTAGACTCCTTCAGAAGCGGCTTCACATATCCACCGACCGAAATCAGGAAGCTATTCATTGAGTAACGGCATCGATCCGGAGAATCGTGGATATCCTTTTCGACTCGCTGAATCAGATTTCTAAGTTCTTCCATGTCGAGGTCCTCGTCCGGATAAGTCGCGACGATCAAAGACCATGTTGACCAGCCTGTGGGATGCAGAGTTTGTTTTCTTGCATTGATCCACTTGTTGGCAAGTTCCCGACCGAATGGACTTTCAGCAGCAACGCCTGGAACAGTGTGTTCACTGATCATGTACCAGAACGCTTCCCTGGCCCATGATTCGAGCTGCTTTTTGGTCATCCTGGCACCATCGGCGATGAGTCCCGCAAGATACATCGCGTCAGAATTTCCGGTGGCGTAAAGCCCCATCGCCAGGTCCTGATTGCCGCGGAACTTCTTCTGGATTGGCTTCAGATCCCCAATCTTCACACCAAACATCCTGTCGGTGGGAGCGCCATGGCGTGCCAGCACCTTGCGAGTCTGTTCGGAGCCGAGCGATTCCAGGGCCTGCATGACTTCTTCGACGGTTTTCATTTCTGAATTGTGTCCCGGGCGGCTCGAGGTATGGGCTTACTGACCAGCATGGCGACTGGCACACGCACAGACTTTCACTGGCTTGATCGATTCAAGCGGCCAATTTTCACAATTCGGCCGTTGCTACGCAATCCACACACCTGATTCCCGCAGCGATTCATGTTGTCGAATCGCAATAATTGCCGAGTGCAGGGTCGGGTAACGGGCGGAAGTCGCCGATGCATAGGGCGTGTGGGCACAGCAAATGATCAAGGAGCTTTCTAATGTTGAATTCATGGACCGGAAAAAGTATCCGGGCTTTCGTTGCGGGGTTGACACTCACCGCTGTAGCCCTGCCAATCCAGGCTGACGAATCCTCGCCAAAACCGCTTCCGTCGGCAAATGCACCCGCAAGGATCCGAGATGTGAAACTTGACGCAGCCGGCAATCTGGCTGTTCGGTTGTTGAGTGAACAGGGGAAGCCACTCAGTGGAATCGGTGTGGTTGCTCGGAATCCAGAAGGTGAAGAAGCAAAAGCAACGAGCGATGCCGGTGGGATCGCTACGTTTGTGAGCCTGAAGCCCGGCACATATGCCATCCCTACAGGCACCGGATTAGAAACCATTCGTGTCTGGAACGCACGTGTTGCTCCGCCTCAGGCGCTGGATTCCGTTGCTGTGGTGCTGCGAGGGGACGTTGTCCGTGGTCAGGCAATTCCGTTTGTGGCTGGTGGAACGACTGCCCTGCCAGTGACTTCGGTACTGTCGGTCACAACACTCGGTTTGGCCGGCTTCTCTGCCATTGAAACGCAAAACACAAAGGACGACAACAAGGCTCTGCAGTCGCAAATCAGTGCACTGCTGGCCAGTCCTTGATAGATAAACGGTACCTACAAAGAAGTTGGAATGCGGTCACCAGCGTTGTAAACGAAGGTGGCCGTTTTCTTTTTTGATCGCCAACTTTGCATTTCTGCCTCCGAGTCTTCTGGAACTGAAAGGACAATTCGATGGCACTGATGGTCGTCATGGTCTTTCTCTTCGCAGGTTGGATGCTTTGGGGTTGGATGGTTTCTGAGCATCGCAATATCTGGTGGATGAAAAAATGGTGCGCGATCGCATTTGTGTGCACTGTGATGCTCATTTGCGTTGGAACGGGGGCAGGACTCACCCTGGTGATTGTGAAGCAGAGTCACAGGGCTGAAGTCAGGGAATTTGCTGGTGCGCTGGAATCCGAATTGGCAAAGGGGAATTCACAGAGAGTTCTGGCGGAACTTCGCAGTGTTGTCAGCGTCCCGGACGAATGGTCCAAAGACAGCCAGGACCTGCTCAAACGAATGACAGCCTCAACTGACCGCATGCAGGAATCGGGGCGTCACTCTAACAAGCAGCGCCAGAGTGATATTCCGGCGCGTGTTGCAGAAGATAGGGCTCGCTCGGAAGCTTACTGACCCTTCGTCACCAGTGACCTCATTCGTTGTCGCATTTCGAAATGGAGTTCAGTGACCTGATTGAGTTCTTCGGGCGACAGCTCCGCACGGCTTGGCACAAACACCTGAGATTGATAGGTCACAGTATCCAGCATGGCAAAATTCTGGTTACGGAAGAGTCGCTCGACCAGCATGTTTCCTGGATTCGCTCCCGGTGGTTCCAGTGGCCTGCCGGTCCGGTCGAACAAGCTGTAGAACAGCGTTCCGTATTGGCTCTCCTGTGGATGGCTCATTCTGACAATTACGCATGCCCAGTCGTCTTCGAACTTTGTTTCAATATTGTGAACCTGCCACCCTTGTGCGATGTAGCAGTTCTGCAACGCATGCCAGCCGTAGAACGGATGATCACAGGCAACGTGCACCTGAAGCCCCGGCTGCTGGTACATCCAGATGTTTGAAAACTCGCCCTGAGGATTGTCCGTTTCGCGGGTCTCCTCGCGGTACGCCTGTTGCTTAAATCCGGAGACTGCGGACGCCAGTGAGTCGGCCTCAAATTGTTTGAGTGATGACTTCCCAGTGGTCTTAGAAACCAGAGGATCGGCGATCAGTGAATAGCACTGGGTGACCAGCAGGCACGCTGCCGCGAACAACACACCGGCCCTCAGTTTCAGATTTGCGGCGGGTTGATCTTTTGGCACCGGCATTGCCATGGCAGAAGTTTGGGTTCGTCGGATCGGGTGGGGAGCAACAAACCAGTTCCATGCTCTGACGATGGGATTCTTCAATCCAGCCGGAGCTCCCGGCCTTCTGATTTCCGGAACAGACTCCGTGAAGAACGACAGGAATGCATCGGCACTCAACATCAGGGCTGCTGCAACACCAAGGCAAATGTATCCCAGAATGTCGTGCGACAATCCCGTGGACCAGTCAATCTGGTAACGCTGCCATGCAACTGCGATCGTGATGATCCGCAGGACATTCATCAGCCCTGCGAAACAAACGCCACTCAGCAGCATGATGAGAGAGTGGATTCGACCCCGGCGTTTCATGGCGATCACCAGGGCTGCGAGAAATAATACAGTGAACAGCGACTGAACCCCGCTGCAGGCTTCTTCGACGAGGAATCGTTTACCCGGGAAATCCAGAACATTTCCCGACCGAATGTGGATGAAGCCGAATTGATGAAGTGACTTGCTTGCGAACCGAGTCGTCAATGACTGTAACGACTGAATCACCTGCACATCGCCATTTGACGGAAGCCGCAGTGTGAGTGCGGGCAGCAGCGCCAGAGACGTTAAGCGACGTCGGGAAACCATGACATCCTGATTCCCGATGCACCAGGCCAGAGTCAAACAGAAGGCACCGATCGCCATGAGCCACGGTGAAAAGATAGCCAGCGAAGCGAGCACGAACAGGACATCCAGACCAATCAGGGAAGTCGTTCGCCAGTCTTTATGAAACACCCCGGAAGATCGTTGCCGAGCGAGCAGCAGGAATGCCAACAGGGCAAAGGGAAAGAACTGATAGTGAGTTTGGTGTCGCCAGAGTCCGACGTAATACAGCACAAGGAACGGCAAATGGGCGACAACCCAGGCGAACGCAACCGGATTGTTACGAGCGTAACCCACCAGTTGAACCGGCAGGGACGTGATCTTATCTTTGAAGCTTGGGGGTGTCTGGTCCATAACCCGACATTCTGCCATTCACTCGGGAGATTGCAATTCAAAAAAATCCCTGCACGAACTTCCATGGCCGTCGGAATGTTCACTTTTCAGATCAGGGCGGCAGAACCCGTATCTTCGCTGAGTTCGCTGATGCCACTCTCCCACAGGATCGTTCTCTCACGCAGGGATGGTGGCAATGCCCGTTTTAGTCTGCGCCGAGCCTCTGTTTCCGTCGTTCGCGTGCTCAGGTGGGAGAGGATGATCAGTTCGTTGTTGAAAAGATCCGCGCGTTCCAGGATGTCATCCAGATGCATATGGCCGAATTTGTGTATCTTCTCTTTTCGATGATCGGGGCGAAAGAAGGTCATTTCCGTGATCAGCACCTGAGCATTGAAGACATCAGGGTGCCCATCCAGGCCCTTCGGGGATGTGTCGCCCGTGAAGCAAACCAACGGGGTGAGCGTTTCATTCGTCACTTCGGCGCCGCTGAGTCGAATGTCGCGAATCTGATCCCCGCTTAGCCCCTGAAACTCAGCCTTCAGCTTCTTACGGCAGTCGTAAACGATGTAGCCAACTGATTCGACGGTATGTTTGGTCGCAAACACAGTCACTCGGTGTTCACGCGAAAGCGTGATTTCGTCGCCCTCTTTCACACCGACCAATTCACACACCATCCGCCCACGATCCAGCCGTTGCCAGGCTCGCATCATTTGCCAGACCGGGTCGACAATCTCGATGGGAAGATAGATGACTGGGGGTTCCATCTTCATCATCCGGCGACGGGCGACGTAGACGGGCAGAGCGGCCATGTGATCGAGGTGACCATGGGAAACAAAGAACTTTGGCGTACCCATAAACGACCACGGGCTGGCGCCAAGATCAAAGCCCAGTTTCAGTTCAGGGATTCGCCAGTACGTCTGTACCGCTGCGCGTGAATAGCCCTCAATTGTCAGCGCTTTGTGGCGGACGGAGTGCAGCGGGAGATTCTCTAACATGAATACGTTTCAATTCTCTTGAGTCGGTGCGTGCTTCTGAACGGCATTCACAACTTCGATGTGAAATCGGCCGTTGGTAACAACCATTCCTTCATTCCGTGCGAGAGTGGAACCACGGCTGAAATCTGCATCATTGCCATGAATATCTGTAACGCGCCCTCCCGCCTCTTCTACGACAAGCACTCCGCCTGCATGGTCCCAGATTTTTTCCTGATAACCCTTTCTGGTCGGCAAACGAAGATACAAGTCTGCATCTCCCCTCGCGACAGCCAGGTATTTGCATTGACTGTCAATTCGGTAGGGTTCTCGAGTGATTCCCAGTTCAGACGCAATCATCCCGGACCAGTCATGCGAACTGTGCCCGCTCTCGACGGATTCGCAGAAACGTGATTCACTGCTCGCGGAAGTCGTCGTTACGGCGAGGCGTACGGGGGCGGAACCAGGTGCATCAAGAGCCTGCATCCAGCTACCATGCCCTCGAACCGCCCAGGCCAGAACCCCAACCGGGGCATCCGCATCGGCATCACGGAATCTCATATTGGGGCAACCCAGGACGCCGACTTCGATTTTCCCGTCAACAATCAGAGCCAGAGAAATGGCGTACTGTTCGTTACGCAGAAACCCCTTTGTTCCATCAATCGGATCCAGAGTCCAGAAACGCGGCCGATAGTCCTGCAGGCCGCCGCGGTCGATCCAGTCACAGACCTGATCTGCAGTGCACGTGACCCCGACGGCGTTGCATTCGGCAACAACCCGCGTGAGAAACTCGGCGCCTTCCGGGGTTCGAAGCTCCGCGGCCCCCTCCTCCCCGATGACGGGATCCGAAGGAAATGTCCCTTCAAGTGTGTGGCAAATCAGGGCCTGACTCGCGAAGTCAGCGACCGTGACCGGGCTCTTGTCTTTCTTAGCCAGAGAATCCGTCGAAATGGCTGACTGCACCGCTCGGCAGACAACGGCAGCCTGACGAACGGCTGCCAGTGCTGTTTGTAATTCTGCGTGAAAGACGGTGGCTGGATAAGGTGAAGGTTCGGCAGACATGGTCTTCGTGTCCCTGTATCTATTCTAAGGTGTTTGAGCGGCGTGGTTTAGCTCACACGATTGCGGGAGTCTACACTGTGAGGGCAATGTGTCTCAGTTTGAAGTGATTCCCTTCTGTCGGACTGGGGTTCACCTTGCTGGATGTCGGAGTGATGCCTAGAATCCGCCGCTTTTCAGCTGCTTGTAACTTGTTTTGTTGCCAGATCTTGCGGCTGCAGACCCCTGGATTTATTTGTGCAGGCCGTTTCGTCAGTCGCCGTACTCGGAGCTACCGGGTCTATTGGAACGAGTTGTCTGGATGTTATCCGCAGACACCGTTCACGAATGCGCGCTGTGGGGTTGACGGCGTACCGAAACTCGGGGTTGCTTCGTCAGCAGGTTGCTGAATTTCAGCCCGACTGGGCGATTCTGGACAGCCAGTGCCGCGGAACCTTCATCGACGATTCACCCACCCGCTGGCATTTTGATCTCGAACTGGTCTGCGACTTGGTCCGACGACCGGACGTGGATGTGGTTGTTTCTGCCATGGTCGGCGCGGCTGGATTGCCGGCCACCATCGCTGCAGTCGATGCCGGCAAAAGGGTGGCTCTTGCGAATAAGGAAACAATGGTCGTCGCTGGCGCATTGGTGATGAATCGTGCGGCAGAAACGGGAGCGACCATCATTCCGGTCGACAGTGAACACAGTGCCGTGTACCAATGCCTTCAAAGTGGTCGTCCTGCCGAAGTTAAACGTGTCGTCCTGACAGCCAGCGGTGGTCCCTTTCGGGGATGGACTCGAAGTCAACTCCAGACGGTGACGCCGCAGATGGCCTTAAAACACCCCACATGGCAAATGGGCCGAAAAATTACGATCGATTCGGCCACGATGATGAATAAGGCGCTTGAGATCATCGAAGCAAGGTGGCTGTTCGGACTCTCGCGACATCAACTGGCTGTCGTCATACATCCTCAGTCGGTCATTCATTCTCTCGTGGAGTTTGCCGATGGGGCTGTCATCACGCAAATGTCGCCTCCGGACATGCGACTTCCCATCCAGTATGCGTTAACCTATCCCAGTCGTCTGGACTGCCCGGCGCCTTCAGTGGACTGGGCGTCCCCGATGAATCTTGAGCTCAGCCCGCCCGATTTCGATACCTTTCCAGCACTCCGGCTGGGTTTCGAGGTCGCCGAAGCTGGTGGGAGCGCAGGAGTTGTTCTGAACGCTGCGAACGAAGTGGCTGTGGAACGATTCCTGAATCTTGAATTGCGTTTTGATCAGATCACACAGGTGGCAGAAGAGATTCTGCGCCATCATCAATACGACGCCAGCCCGGGTTTGCATAGCCTCATGCAACTCGACGGGTGGGCGCGGAAGGAAGCTCTACGGTGGACACCCTGATTCCCAATCTTCTCGCTGCAGTCGACATTGCCTCGATTGGTACCACAATTTTCAACGGTCTGCTCGTGATTCTGGGGCTCGGGTTGGTGGTCTTCTTTCATGAGCTCGGCCATTTTGCTGTGGCGAAATGGTGCAATGTTCATGTGGAACGATTCAGTATCGGGTTCGGCCCGATTCTATGGAGTCGTCAGAAAGGTGAAACGGAGTACGCACTGTCTGCCTTTCCATTTGGTGGCTATGTCAAAATGCTGGGGCAGGATGACATGGATGCCAATCAGATGACCAGCGATGAGATTGCCGAAAATCCGCGGGCTTATTCCGCAAAGACAGTTCCGCAGAGAATGGCCATCATTTCTGCGGGAGTCATCATGAACGTCGTTACCGGCTTTCTCTTCTTTGTAATCTGCTATTACCTTGGCGTCGAAGAACCGTCTCCACTGGTGGGATCCGTGATGCCCGGTTCTCCTGCATGGACCGCAGGCATGCGCCCCGGTGATCGCATTGAATCCATCAATGGCGAAAAGATTCAGAATTTTTCAGACATCCTGAATTCCGTGATTCTGTCCAGTGGTGACCTGCGCTTCCAGGGGACGCACGCCGACGGGAAAGCCTTTGATGAAGTCATCACACCGGAACGAATCGAAAAGACTCGTTCTGTTGGTCTGATTCCGTCATTGACTGCTCAGTTGAGTCCTGACATCGTCGATGACGATATCAAGGCAATCGCGATGCAGGGGCTTCCATCCCAAAAAGCCAATGGCGAGTTCCTGCCCGGCGATCAGGTGATCGCGGTTCAGGGGGAGCCCATCACTTCGTTCAGCCAACTGAGCTACCTGACTGCGAAGTATGCCTCTGAAGATCTCGTGTATGAGATGGAACGACACACCGGCAAGAGCAGCGGTGATTCCGATTCTGTCTCCACGGTTAAAATCACAATCCCTCCCGCTCCCATCAAGTCGATTGGGCTCTGGATGTCGATGGGACCAGTCAAGGCCATCCGAAAAGGATCAATCGCGGAAGAACAGGGACTTCAGGTCGGGGATCGAATTGTCAAAGTGGACGGCATTGCTCCCGGAACGGAAATGGACCCGCTCAGGCTTCCTGTTTACTTTGCGGAACGTGCCGGGGGCGAAGTGAAGGTCGTCGTCAATCGCCAGACGGTCGCTGGTGATCAGGAAGTCGAATTGACTTTGACTCCCGACGAATCGCCCGGCTGGCTTGAACGCCCTTTGCGCCAAACAGCCCCGCTTCCTATTCCTTCGATCGGTGCTGCATTTCAGGTGATTCCCCGAATCGCGCATGTTGTACCGGATTCTGAGGCGGGCCGATCCGGAGTCTTCCATGAAGGGCAGAAGGTTACATCCATCGAATTACTGCACGCGGATCCGGAGAATTTTAAGCCTGATGCCTTCGGTAAGACCTCGAAACCTCAGGTGATAAGTCTGACGGAACTCGAAAAACGGAATCCCGGGACAATTGAAGACATTAACTGGGCGTACGCATTTGTTGATATTCAGCAGGTTCCGGATCGCCAGGTCAAAATCGTCGTGCAGGACGGCGAAAAGAACGTGGATTTTATCCTGAAAGAACACGAAACGGAATCCGACTGGAATCTGTGGATTCGTGGTATCAACGGCTGGAAATCGGCATCTGATCTGAAGAAGGCCACCTCGCTCGGTGAAGCGCTTTCCATGGGACTGCATCGAACAAAGAGCACCGGGATCAGCATTTATATGACACTTCAGTCGCTGATCTTCGGGAACCTGCCAGCAGATTCAATCAGTGGTCCGCTGGGTATCGTTTCGATCGGGACAAAAGTCGCCAGTAAAGGATTGATCGAACTGATGGTCTTTCTGGGTTTTCTCAGCATCAACCTGGCGATCATCAACTTCCTTCCCAGTCCCGTGCTGGACGGCGGGCATATGGTGTTCCTGATCTGGGAAGGTGTCGCTCGACGAAAACCGAATGCAAA